>JBLIND010000001.1:0-77748 GCA_047639095.1 Candidatus Omnitrophota bacterium
CGCCCGCACGCCCGATCCGGATTGGCCCGATCCAGCGCTTGCATCCGTGAAAAAAGCCCGGGCTCCCAAGGCAAAGAAAAAATAGGGCAGCCTTAAAGTTAACACGTCGTAAGTGACGCATTAATTAGGCTTAAGCCATTAAAACGCCATATTAGACGTGTGTGAGGATTGATTCAGACATGACGGATGAAGCGCTTTTGAAGGTGATCGGGGAGCGTTTGGCAAGGCTTCGCCTGGCGCGCAATCTGACCCAGTAACAGCTGGCTGATGAGGCGGGATTGGGCGTGCGAACGGTGTAGCGGCTGGCGCTGGGCGCGGCCAGCCGCAGGGCGCGGCCAGCCGCAGCTATCGGGAGTACTTCGTGTCTGCAGAGTACTCGGCCTGGTGGAGCATCTGGATGCGCTCTTCCCTGAGGCACTGGAGAGTCCAATGACGCAATTGAAGCTGCAGGGTCATGCACTCCGCTGGCAATAGCGTGCGAAGTGGAATTGGTGGTTACAGGCAGGTCGATATTGCTTCATTCGCCTGTGCGTTATAATGCAGACCCAACTTTCGGGTCCATTCGGCTTCGATGCGGAGAAAGAATGCCCGGTAGGTGATCAAGGAATCTATGGCGTAGCTCACGAGTTTGGCATATCCCAAATCGAGCGGTAGATCGGTCGAGGAGATAATCTGGTCATCAAGCGGATCATCGACGCCGGGCTGGACAATGAGAAGAGGCTCGAAGGCCGCTTGAACATTCGCCGCACTCCAAATTTCGCTCACATTCATGGCGCCGGTCACTCCTTCACCGGCCCCACCGTCCCACCAGCGACGAACGTCGCCTTGGTATGAGTCTGCTTTACATCTTCGCGACCCTGACTGACGTTGGCGGCCCAGCGGACCATGCGGCGGACCACAGGACGCGGATCCCAGTCGATGTGGGCGATCGTGGGCCGGCACCAGTCGAAAGCGGGGTCGTTGTTGGTACAGATCAGGGAAACATCCTTCGGGATCTGGATGCCCCTACGGGCTAGAAACTGTTGGGTTGCGGCGAGGAGGTAGGCTTCATCGACGAGCAAGGCGGTGGGCGGGGTGAGCTGGAACAACGATGCCAGGCCGGCTTGAAATCCCTCGGGCGAATCTTCCCAGTGCGGCAGGTTGTAGGTACCGGTCTGAATGCCGTGGGTTTCGAGCTCGTCGAACAACGCCCGCTCGGCACGTCCCGGACCGGGTAGTCTGCGCTCGGGTCGAGTGAGCAGCACAATGCGCCGGTGTCCGATTTCGATTAATTGGCGGGTGGCGGCGGCAACAGCGGTTGATTTTTGGGGTTTCACCCCCGCGATAGGGACGCCTTCCATGCGCCCAAATAAGGCGAAGGAGGGTAAAGGCTGCCCGGCAAACCACGCCAGGACCTCATGCGAGCCCGCGCAAACCACCCAGGCATTTGCGTCGGTCGAACCGACCAATCGGGCGACCCGTTTTACATCCATCTTGAGGTCATGCAGGGTTGTCTCCAGCAGTATGGGGGTATGCCCCGCTTCCTCGAGTGCCTGTCGCAGCTGGATTATGTAGGACAGGCCTGCAGTCTGAGAATCGTAAACCAGGATCCCTAATCGTGTAGGCGTGACGGCATCGCGAGGGAGGACGATCTTACGCCGCTTGCCGGCCCCCTGCGGCACCAGCAGCCCTTCCTGCTCGAGTAGTTCCAGGGCGGCCTCAACCGTCATCCGGCCAACTCCCAGCTCCCGGGCCAGCCTTTGACTGCCGGGTATCGTTTCGCTCCAGACGCAGCGGATCAGTTTGTCGCGCAGATGATTGCTCACCTGTTCAGCGGCAGAGAGAATGTGCAGCGAAGCCATTTCGATAAACTATCAGGTTAGAGGACTGGTTGTCCAGAGAAGTACGCTAGCTGTTCCGGGAGCGGGGGCCTATGGTCTCCTTTCTAAGGGGTAGGCCTGTAATGTCAGGTTCCAGATCTCGGTCTCAACACCTTTACTTGTGGCTTAGAATTGATCCGGAAACACCAGCATGAATTCCGTCGAAACTAAACGTTAAGAAGTAAGCAGGAACGAATTATGATGAAGAACTTTAATGGTAAAACCACCGTGGCTGTACTAGCCGGACTTATTTTCGGCGCCGGTCAGCTTCACGCGACCTTGATTCTCGGATCGAGGGTTTTAGTCTCAGAGAATAATCAGAATTTTAACCTTTCGGTTTTTGACGGCGCGGCGGGTTATGACAACACCGGTACGCTGACCACCAATCCGCCTTTGCTCACGGGCATATTCGGCGATGGCACGGTGTTGGATTATAACTTCGTCGGGAATAACGGCACCGGCAGCGCGCTCACTACTTACGCAAGCGGCACGGCGGGTCGTATTCCGACTCCGGTGTCGCCGGCGGCGAACGTCGATGGCTCTGGTGAAGACTGGTCTAACGTGTGGACCGTAACGGACCCTGTCGGCTTCACGACAACGAAAGATCATGCTCCGACGGGGGTCGCTGGTGCGGCAAGAACCTTCGCCCGTTCGGCAGAGGTTGACGGATCGATCGACATTTCTGGATTGGCATCTGGAACGCTGTATTTTCCGCATGGTACATTCATCAACCAGTGGAGCCTCACCCTGACCATGAGCGGTCCTGGTCAGGTGGATCAAACGGCTTTTGACTCCCAAATATCCAATGGTCCGGGAACGAACTTCGGGTGGATCACCGATTTCACCTTTGACGATGCAGCCGCTTTCGACACCATCACCTATAATTACCACAACAACGACACCGACGGGTCTCGTGCCCGTTTCATGGGCGTGATCCTTGATGGGACCGCGGCCATCCCCGAGCCATCCACCTTGGGTCTTGGCCTGTTTGGTGTGGCGCTGCTTACCGCTTGTCGCCGGCTTCGAAGGGCTTAACGAATCGGTTCGTAAGGCAGCGCCCGTAAACTAAGGCGGCCAAAGCCTTGGCTGACGTGTCAGCTGGTCAGCGTTCCTGTCGCCGATCAACGGTTTCCTCTGATCGGAATCACTATCCCGAAGGGGTGACGCCCGGAAGGGATTCAACGAATCTTCTCACAAGTTATAAATCCGCTCCCAGGGGCTATAATTGTCGTGCCTTACCATTCCATCATTACTTCTCTCAGACGTGTGCTTTATCTGAGCGCTTTGCATGGACGCAAATCCCCGATCGGCGTACCTTTTAATCGCGTGCGGTGCACAAATCGCGTACTCGTGTCACCTGATAATGATTAAACTTAATAACGTCCTATCTCACTTCTTTGCCGTCCTGTGCTTAGCCGGGAGTTCTACCTTTGGCGCCACCCTGACGGAAAACGCTACGGTTCAGGTTTCGAATAATCACTCGGATTTCAACCTGTCTGTTTTCCCCGGCAAAGCAACATTCAGCGATGGGGGACAGGACGGCAATCTCGATGAGGGGACCTTCGGCGATGGCACGGTGTTGGATTACCGTTTTTTTGACAGCCCGGGCGACGCACTCAACAGTTATGCCGACGGCGGTGCCGGTCGGGTCAGCAATGCAACCGCTGCGCCGGGCAATGTCAACGGCAACGGCGAGCATTGGGCCGTCGTCTGGACGAGCAACGATCCGGGCAGTAACTTCTCGGGCGGATCCGCGGCTAACTTTCCATCCCCAACGCTGACATTTGCCCGAGCCCAGAACATCACCGGGACGATTGATATCTCGGGCCTTGAATCCGGTAGCTTGTACTTCCCACACGGGACCTTTATCAACTCCTGGAGTCTTGACTTAGTCATGAGCGGTGCGGGACAAGCGAACGTGATCGCCGATGCAGGCGCAGTCAATGGTCCAGGCGTCAACATGGCCTGGATCACGGACTTCAGCTTTGAGGATGCGACTGCGTACGACACCATCACCTACACCTACACCAACACCGATAGCGACGGGTCTCGTGCCCGCTTTATGGGGGTGATCATCGATGGCTCAATCGTCGCAACAGATCCGCCGACCGTGATTAATGCCGGTGCGACGGACATCCAGCCCACCACCGCCTCGTTGGGTGGAGAGGTGACGGTTACCGGTGGCGTGAACCCGAGCGTCACCCTCTACTGGGGCGACAACGACGGGGGAACCACACCGGGTAATTGGGATGCCGCTATTCCCTTCGGAGCCCAGGGCGGCAACTTTTCCACCGGGGTCAGCGGACTGACGCCTGCGACCACCTACTCCTTCCGCTGTTTTGCCAGCAACAGCGCGGGCGACGATTGGGCGAACGACACCGCGACCTTCTCCACCGGGGCGCCACCGGATCCGCCCATCGTCATCAACACGGCCGCCAATGGCGTCACCTTCAGCACCGCCGAGCTCAACGGCACGGTCACCGCCACTGGCGGCGAGACCCCGAACGTTACGATCTACTTCGGAGACGACGATGGCGGTACGGTGCCGGGCAGCTGGGACGACTCGGTGGCCATCGGTGCGCAGTCGGGCGCGTTCAGCAATAGCCTGTTCGCACTTACCCACGATACGACGTATTATTTTCGCGCCTTCGCCCAGAATTCCGGCGGTTCCACCTGGGCACCGTCCACCACCAACTTCACCACCGCCGCGTATTCGTTGCCGGCCGTAATCAACAGCCCCGGCAGTAACATCACCGGCACCGCCGCGCAGGTCGGCGGCGAGGTCACGGCTACCGGCGGCGACGCCTCGATGGCGACCATCTACTGGGGGGCCAGCGACGGCGGTACCAACGTGGTGAGTTGGGGCGACTCCGTCACCCTCGGCATCCAGAACGCGGAATTCTCCTCCACCCTCAGTGGTCTGAGCCCGCTGACCACCTACTACTTCCGCGCCCGCGTGCAGAATGCCGCGGGCGAGGCCTGGGCTGCGTCCACCGTCAGTTTCACCACTTTGGAGGTCAGCGAACTGATCATCAACGAGTTCATGGCTGCCAACGACGGGGGCAACACCGGCAATCCGAATGGCTGGTACCCAATCGCCAACCAGATCCCCGGCACCCGTTACGACTGGATCGAGATTCTCAACACCGGCACGAACCCGCTCGACCTCGGCGGTTGGCGTCTGACCAACGATGCCGGTGATCTCAACCAATGGACCTTCCCGCCAGGCACCGTGTTGACCAATGACACCTATCTGATCGTCTACGCATCTTCGGCCAATGCCCCCGACGCGAATGGCAACCTGCACACCAACTTCAAGCTCTCTGCCGGTGGCGAGTACGTCGGCCTCGTTCGACCCTCCGGTACCGTCGCCAGCGCCTTCGGTCCCGGCGGCAGCAATTACCCGAACCAAAGCAACGACGTATCCTACGGCCTGCATCCGAACACCAGTGAATCCGTCTATTTCAGTTCGCCCACGCCCGGGGCTGCTAACGACCCGAACGGCCTCGCCCGGGTTGCCGACACCCGCTTTTCCCCCGACCGCGGGTACTACCAGTCCGTCACCAACGTGACCATCGCCACCGACACCCCCGGTGCCACCATTTACTACACCACCGACGGCATGCCGCCGGTCGACAGCAACGGTAATCCGGCGCCCACGGCGAGCGCGTATACGGCGGCCATTCCGATCAGCCAGACCACCAACCTGCGCGCGGCCGCGGTGAAGACGGGCTTCGCCCCCACCAACATCGATACCCATTCCTACATCCTGCTGGATATCGACGGGGCCAATGCCGACGGCTCGGATGCCGCCGGGCTGAATACCCCCTTCCTCCAACAGACCCAGCCGGCCGGATGGGGCAACCTCAGTTCCGGCGATTTTAACATGGATACCAACGTAACCAAATCGACCGCCATCGCCACCGGCCACGCGACGACCACGGCGCAGACCATGCTGCACGGCATGCGCGACATCCCGACCATATCGGTCGCCATGAACCGCAACGACTTCAGCGGCGGCAGTGGTATCTATTCAAACTCGGGGTCAGACCTTGAGCGCGCCTGTTCGGCCGAGTACATCCCTTCGATCGGCGACACCCGCAAGGACTGGCAGATCAATTGCGGGATCAAGGTCCAGGGCGGGGCCAGCCGCAATTCGGGGTCCAGTCCGAAACACTCACTCAACTTCCGTTTTCGCGCTGAGTATGGTTCCGGTAAACTGCGTCAGCCCCTGTTCCCGGGCTCTCAGGTCGAGGAGTTCAACTCTATCGCGTTCCGCGCGGGCTACAACAACTCGTGGATCCACCGCGACTCCGGCCAGCGGGGCCGCGGCTCGATGATCCGCGACCAATGGATGCGGGAGTCGATGCTCGACATGGGCGACCCCGCCGCCGGCCACGGGTTCATGGTGCACATCTTCATCAATGGCCTCTACTGGGGGGTGCACAACATCTGCGAACGGCCCGAGTCCTCCCACTACGCCGCCCACAACGGCGGGGATGAAGACATCCTTGACTCGAACAACGGCGGTGCCACGGTCGACGGAAACTCGACCGCATTCAACGCGATGAAGGCGCTTGTCGCAGATACCGGGGCTGTTGACTACTGGGCGAAAGTACAATCCGTAATCGATATTGATCACTACATCGACTACCAGATCATCAACCGCTACGGCGGCAATGCCGACCTCAAGGGCGGTGGCAACTGGCGTTCCGCGGGCGGGGGTCCGTTCCCCGCCGGACAGCCGGAACAGATGGCCCCCTGGCAGCTCTATTCGTGGGATGGCGAGCGAACGTTGGAAAGCCAGAGCTCCACCAGCTCACCCATCGACCCCTTCGGGGTTCGCGGTATCCTCGAAAACAACACCGAATACAAAATTCGTTTTGCCGACCGGCTGCAAAAGCACTTCTTCAACGGCGGGTCGCTCACGCCCAATGCCTGTACGGCACGTTGGATGAAATACGCCAACGACCTCGACCGCGCGATCATCGCCGAATCCGCCCGTTGGGGCGACCACCGGCGCAACCCGCCCTACACCCGCGACGGCGAGTGGTTGACCGAACAGAACCGCCTGGTCAACACGTACTTCCCGGTACGCAGTAGCAACGTCTTCAGCGGCTATAACAGTCTGTTCCCCAACAGCGATGCTCCGGTGTTCCAAGTGAACGGCAGCCCGCAACACGGCGGCGAGATTCCGGGCGGCGGCACCCTGACCCTCACGGCCACCTCCGGCACGATTTACTACACCCTCGACGGCAGCGACCCGCGCCTCGAAGGCGGCGCGATCGATACGGCTTCCACGGTGGCCATCACCACCGGTTCCACTGTCACCCTCCCGGCCAGCGGGCCGGTTCGCGTGCGTGCCCTGAACGGCGGCGAATGGTCCGCCCTCGACGAGGCGACGTTCTATGTCGAAGCCCTCGCCGTGCCGGGCGACCTCGCGATCACCGAGATCCACTACAACCCGTACCCCGCCGATGTTTTCGAACAGGCCACCGGCGCCGCCCTGCCTGTCCCGCGCGTGTTCAACAACCGCGACGACTTCGAGTTTATCGAGCTGCGCAACATCTCGGGGCATGCGATCAACCTGGACGGCAGCAGCTTCACCGCAGGCATCTCCCACCTCTTCGGCGTCCTCACCCTCCCGGCCGATGGCTATGTCGTCCTGGTTAAAGACGCCGAAGCCTTCGGCGCGCGCCATGCGCCGGTGGTCCCAGCGGGTACGTACCTCGGAAATCTCGACGACTCCGGGGAGCAACTCATTCTCTTATCGGCCACGGGCAACACCCTGCTGAACCTCGCCTACGACAACGCTGGCCAATGGCCCGGACGACCCGACGGCAACGGCTCCTCGCTCGAGTTGATCAACTCCTCAGGAAACGACAACGAACCCGCCAACTGGCGTCCGAGTAGCGAGTTCAATGGCTCGCCGGGCAGCGCCGGTGCGGGCGCCGATCGCCGCATCGTCATCAACGAAGTGCTTTCCCATTCCGACCTGCCCGCGCAGGACGCCATCGAACTGTACAACACCACCGGAGCGGCCATCGACATCAGCGGCTGGATACTCAGCGACGACAATGCCGTCTATCCCTCGTTCTCCATCCCCACCACCAATCTGGCCGCCGGTGGGTACGTCACCTTCGATGAAGACGCATTCAATCCGGCAACGACCAACGCCATCGCGGGTTACGCAGGCACCATCGCTGCGGCCCCGACGACGGTAAACGTGCCCGGCCATGGCCTTACGACGGGGAACACCATCACGATTGCGGGCTACGGCGGTGTCTCGGCCTTCAACGGCACCTTCGAAGTCACCGCCACCGACACCAACCATTTAACGATCAACACACCCTTCCTCGACAACCACGAGACCCCCGGCGCTTGGGCCACCGGTCGCCCCTTCGCGCTCAGCGCCACGCGCGGCGAAGACGTGTGGCTGCTCGAAACCGATCCCTCCGGCCGTCCAGTTCAGTTTGTTGACCGCATCGACTTTGCCGCCGCCTTTAACGGCGAAACTCTCGGACGCTGGCCGAACGGCGACGGCACCGGTACGCTGGTCCCCATGAGTACGAACACTCTGGGCTCGACCAATCTCGGCACGCGGATCGGTCCGGTGATCATTTCCGAAGTCATGTACCACCCCGACGCAGCCACCGAGGATCCGCTCGAATTCGTAGAGATCTACAACACAGGACCGGTTGTCGAAAATCTCGCCGAATGGCGCCTGCGCGGCGGGGGCGACTTCAGCTTCACGGCCAGCCACAGCCTTGCAGCGCGTGGCGGATTGCTCGTCGTTGTCGCCTTTGATCCCCTCACGGAGACCACGAAAGCCGACGCCTTCCGCACGGCCTACGGCATCGACGCCAGCATCCCGCTCGCGGGTCCGTTCACCGATGGTCCGCTCGGTAACCAGACCGGCACCGTCCGCTTGCAACGCCCCGATACGCCACCCGTCAGCGACCCGGCTTTCTATCCGCAAGTCACTGAAGACGAAGTCATCTATCTAAACGCCGCGCCCTGGCCACTCGGGCCCGATGGCAACGGTGAATCACTCAATCGCGCGGGCCTTGGCTTGTTCGGCAACTTTCCCAGCAGTTGGAATGGGGCCTCCCCGACGCCTGGAGGCAAACGTCTCGACTACGCCACCTGGTCTCAACTGTATATGGGTCCCGGAAATCCACCGGGCAGCGGAATGCTCGACGACTTTGACTTGGACGACTTGGTGAACATGGTCGAATACGCTCTCGGACTGAATCCACTGATCAACAATCCGAGCCCGGTCCTCGTCCCTGAAGTCGAAGGGAATACATTCACGGCCAGCTATCCAAAGAATACGCTGCTGATCGATGCAAGCTTCCAGGCGCAAATCTCTTTCAATCTTGAGGACTGGGATCCCGCACCCGACGAACTGATTTCGACCACCAATTACCTTCAACTACGCAAAGCCAGCGGCCCGATCGACGCCAACCAGCGCTTTTACCTCCGCCTGCTCTTCACGCTTCCCTGAAAAAAGCGGCGGCTCGGGTTCCATCACACGCGGCGGCAAGCGGGTGCGGGTGCGGGGTGAGCAGGTGGTCGTACTGGTGACGCTCCACTTTCTTGCCAACGAGGTGATCAGCGACAGCTTGAAGGTGGGCAACCCCGGATTAAGTCCGCTCCAATGCCCACGGTGCCCGCACTTTTCGCTGGGTTTCCATTCGCGGTCGCCAGAAGTCGGATGTCATTTCCACTTTATAATATGGAGTCGGTTTGAGCGGATCGTCTGAGTGCTTCTCCTCGGCCGCCCCTTCGATTAGAAGAGGGGTGAGGAGTAAGAAAGGAATAGAAAAATAACGTGGCTTCAGCATACATCACTGAAAAAACGAAGTGATTCGGCTCAAGGGCGGAATGATGATATGCTGAGTGAATATTTGTAGAAATCGGACATGACCTTGGACGCGGCATCCGTCCCTCGTCCGCCGTCCCCGAATGGGACCTTATTCCGTCCACGGTGCAGCGGTCCAGATCAGGCCGACATGATCCAGGCCGGCAACACCGATGGACCGGCCATCGGGATGAAAGGCTCCGGAATAGATGCCGCCCTTGTATCCGCGCAAGGCGATCATTTCCTTTCCGGTTTTTACATCCCACACGCGGGCGGTTTCGTCATTCCCACCCGTGAGGACACGATCACCTGCCGGGTTGAATACCGCGACATGTACCTGGTCTCCGTGGCCCTTGAGCTCGTGGACGAGCTCGCTCGTAGCGGCCGTCCACAAGCGTGCGGTGTGATCCTGGCTTGCAGTAAGTAAGAGGGTTCCATCCGGACTAAAGGCGACAGAAGAGATGGGGGCTTCATGGCCCTCAAATCCGCGCACGATTTCGCCCGTGGATAAATCCCACATCAGCACACGCGCATCGCGACCGCCGGTTGCGGCGTACCGGTCATCCGGACTGATCGCCACGGCGGTCACCCAGTTCGTATGGCCCTTGAGTACGAAAACTTCTGCTCCGGTATCCACCTGGCGATAGCGCGCGGTCCTGTCGGAACTGCCGGTAAGGATGTGGGTGCCCTGATGGTTATACACGGCGGCGTGAACGAAATCCTCGTGGCCGCCAAAGGCGTGTTCCATCTGGCCGCTTTCCACCTGAAAAATGCGGGTGGTCATGTCCCAGCTTGCGGTGAGCAAATGGAGGCTGTCCGGGCTGAAGGCGACGGAACGCACCAGGTCGTCATGCCCTTCCAGGGTCTGAACGTTTTCTCCGGTGGCCGCATTCCAGATTTGCGCGGTGCCATCCCAGCTTCCGGTCGCGATCCAGCGACCATCGGGACTGAAGGAAATCGCATTCACATGATCTTCATGCCCGCTCAGGATCCGGGTGCTGCTCGACTGATCAGAATCCCAGCACTTGATCTGTCCGGCCAGTCCGCCGCTCAGAATGCGGGACCCGTCGGGCCTGCAGGCGATCGCCAGCACGGCGTCCCGATGGCCGACGAAGGCCCGCTGAACCATCTCTCCGGGTGCGGACCACTCGCGCAGCTCATGGTCTTCACCGGCGGAAAGCATCCAGGGCGTCCCCTTGGGCCAGGCGACTGCTCGGACTCCGCCGGCATGAGCCGGCCAGCTATGCAAGAGGCTGCCGTCGCTGAAATTCCAGACCTGCAGACTGCCGTCCTCGCTGCCGGTAAGGCCGAGACGGCCATGTGGTGCAACTGCGACGGAGGTCATCTCACCGCTCGGCCCCGGCAAGGTGTAGATCAGCTCCCGGGTTTCCAGGTCCCACCAGCGAGCGGTCCCGTCGCGACTGCTGCTCAGGAGATGGGTGCCTTCCGGATCGAATTCCACATCGAGCACCCAGTCGGTATGGCCTTCCAGCAGGTGGAGGGGCTCCCCAGATTCCACGTTCCAGAGGCGAATGATCTTATCCGACCCGGCGGTCACCAATTGTTTTCCATTGGGATGAAAGGCGACGGCATTCAGATAATCGCGCCCGTCCATTTCGGCCAGCGGCTCACCCGTTTGGGTATTCCACAGGCGCATCGTCTTGTCATTACTCACGGTGGCGAGCGCAAGCCCATCGGGACTGAAGGCCAAGTCGTTAATCCGGCTGCTGTGCATCGTCAGGTTGAACAACAGTTCGTCGCTTTCCGCATCGCGAATGCACACACGTCCATCCTCCGATCCGTGTGCGTAGGTTGTGCCATCCGGCGCATAGGCGATGGCGAGTATGGGTCCGAGCTGTGGCGCGAAGGTGCGCAAATCTTCATGACAGAGGACCTGCAAATGCCCCCATTCCCATCCTCGGAAAAGCGGCGGTGCATCCGCCAATAAACGTACGGCCTGATCAAAGAGGTGGTCATCGATTTTTTGACCGGCGAGCGCGATCAGGTTGAAATAGTTCTGATGCTCCGCCTGCATCAGCGCCCGGCGGGCATCCTCCTCGGCGGCAAGCGAACGGTCGCGTTCCATGCGGATCCAGAAGAACGCGATGGCCAGGATGGTGAAAATTGCGATTCCCATACCCGAGGCGGCCCGTTTCAACAGCTTCAGACGAGTTTGACGCTGATCGCGCGATTTGATGGCGGCCTGGATTCCTGCATGGAGCGCCGGATGCTGTTCGCGCTCGGCCTCCACCAGCGAGGCCGCGAGGTCCAGATCATAGCGACTCAGGGCACAACGGGCATAGCTGTCAATGGCCTCCTGAAGCCCACGGAGGGCGTCCTCATTTCCATCCCAGGAAGTCAGAGCTTCTTGAAATCCGAACACGCTGCGTGCGTAGTGGTTATAGTCCTGGCGCTCGCGTGCGGTGATTAGTTCCTTCTCCGCCCGCTCGGAAATGAGGATGCTGGCCGAATGTGATTGATAGGTCCGCAAGGCTTCCTGGAAGGCTCTCACATCTGGATAGCGGTCTTCGAGGTGGGTGGCCATTGCTTTGCGCGCGACATCCATCAACTCGCCTTTGACCTCGGTTTCGTTGAGCATATTCTGTGCAGCAAGTATGATGCATGCATGGGCGTTTGTGCCATAGTGAGGGGGCTTGCCGGTCAGGAGCTGAAACAAAATGGCGCCGAGCAGGTAGAGGTCACTTTTAGGCCCTATTTTTTTATGTTCCCCCCGCGCCATCTCCGGTGCCATATAGACCGGTGTGCCTGCGAGGGCGGTCCGCGGGGTTAACGCCGCCAGTTCCGTTGTCGGGTCGAATCGGACGGCGAGCCCCCAATCCATCAGGAGGATTTCACCAAAATCACCGAGCATCACATTCGAGGGTTTCAGGTCGCGATGAATCACCCCGTGGACATGCGCAAAGGCGACGCCGTCCGCCATGCGGATGAGGATATCCAGATTGTCTGATAACGGTCGCGCGAACAAGCCGCTTGACCAGGGAGAACCTTTCACTTCCTTCATGGAATAGAACAACTGGTCCTGGTCGTTGGTGCCCAGCTCGTGAATGGGCACAATGTTGGGATGATCCAGCTGGCTGGTGACCATCGCTTCGGCGAGGAATAGATCACGGGCCTGCTGACTGGTCGCATGCTCGGGCTTGATCATCTTCAACGCGATCGATCTGCCGAGGGAATTCTGCCGCGCCTGATACACCAACCCCATTCCTCCTTCACCAAGCAGGTCGAGTAGTTGGAAATCCTGGGGGATATCGAATGATGCCGCCTTCGCATCCCCGACGATGAAGGGGCGAATCGTGGGGGGGTCGGAGCTTGTGCCGGCCACCGAGTTTTCCACCTGCAGCGACTGGTGGGCTTCCGGCGTATGCGCGAGGGTTTCCCCCCAGAGTTCCAGGGTGTGCGCAATAATCTCTGTCACATCATAGAGTCCGCTTAAGCTGGTGCCGCATTGACTACAGGAGAAGTTGGACGTATCCTCTTGGGAAATTACGCGGCCGCATTCGGGGCATGCATGATCTTTCAAGGAGTGCTCCTTGGCGATGCGGAGGGTATCTCAGCCTGCGAGCAGTAGCCGAACACTGAATGCATGCCGTGCACGAAATCAGTTGGTCAAAGGATAACCTGGATCGGCTGGGGTCTTGTCGTCGATTTTCAGGACCTTTAGCCCCTCGAGACTGGCTGCATCCACCTGATCAGACGGCACAATTGCAATCGCTCCGCGCCTCTCCTTCAGGTAGGCATAAAGTGATTCCGTTGCGGGAATTTCTTTGGGTGCCACGACCGCTTCACCCCGAAAGATCTTGCCGATCCAGTGGCGCTTAAACTTGCTCTCGGTCTGTCCGTAGATCTGGGAAAGGCAAAACGAGCGCTCCGGCGTCCCCTTGGGGCCGACCACGAGGTGGATCTTCTGATCTTTCCCCCAGAAGGTGCGTTCCCCCTGGAAGATATCCTTCAGCTCATTCAGCGAAAGGGATTGGGCGGAGTTCCCCTCATTCACCAGGACGGTGAAGCCGGACGCCGCAGAAACGGAAATGCTCAACAGTATGCAGAGCAACACGGTTCTGCGCAGGAAGGCGGGCGTCGAGGCAAAGGGTTTGAGCGAGTCTTTCATCTTCAAAACGTGAAGGCGACCTGCGCCTGGTAAAGGGTTACATCGCCATCGCGCTCATCTTTAAGATCGCGATACTCGAATTTCAGGGCGAGTAAATCTGCGGCATCCACGCGGATGCCCACCGAGTAACCTTCGACGTCCCGCAAGCCGGCAAAGACCGTGTCTTCATTGTGGATGGAAAGGTCATCGAAACGGACATAGGGCGTAAGGATGCCCTCATAGGCGGGCAGCGTGTAGGCCAGCATGACTGTGTAGGCATCACTGTCGGTATCTGCCATCATGGCATCGGTCGGCTCATGCTGGACCTCGGCAAACTCTGCAAAGAACTCAATCGCCATGATTTGCCAGACCAGGTACGCATCATAGATGGCTTCGTCGACCGGAGCGCCTTCTTCCTGTTCGATCTTGTCCACGTAGGTGCTGATTCCAAACTCAAGATCGCCCGGAACGCGGGGGCTGGCGGATACGCCGGCAACCCATGCACGATTTTCGTTCACGTCCACCCGGTCACCCGCTCGCGTAATCACTTCGGATCGCCCGTTGCCAACACCGAGCGTGTAACCGAACCGGCCGAGCGTAGAGCCATGCGAGCCTTCAGCGAGGGCGCCTTCAAAATGATCAGGGATAAACCCACCGCCAAACCGGATCATCTCCGGCCGCGTGACCGGGGTCTGCAGCCACAGGCCGTGATGGTAGGTCTTATTCCAGTAGTTAATCGGTGTGTGATAGCGGCCCGCAGACAGATTGAGCAGATCGCTGTGCGTATATTTGATGACCCCCCGCTGGACTTCGAGATCATAGGTGTCTTCATGCGAATCCGTGGCTGCGGCACCGGAGGCGGTCATGGTGATTTCGCTGAAAAACGTGAAGTGGTCGGAAATCGGCGAGGTGAGATGCAGGGTGAGTTGTCCCTGGGAAAAGTTGCTGGAATCCGTTTTGTCGTTTGAGCGTTCGGCGTAGTTGATGTCCGCAAAGCCTCGCAGGCGGAGGTTTGGATACGTTGCGGCTCCAAAGGCGTCCGGTCCACCTTGTGCGTGAGCACCTGCGCAGGTGAGCAATACGCAAAACAAATTAAGTAGTTTTAGAAGTCTTTGACTCATCCAATATTCACCCGAAGCCCGGCTACATTAGCGCAGGAAGGGCTATATACCTATAGCTATTGATGATGTATGCCAAGCCTTATTGCTCGCGGGGTCGTATAGGACCTATTGAACCGGCGACTCATCGCTCGTAGATGCGCATGCGGAAATAATGCAGGAACGAATTGTCGGCAGGGCCTTCGATGGCATCCATAAATGCGGCCCCGCCGGAAATGATCGGGCGGTTGGCCGGCACGTTCCAGGGCGTCCACTGAATCAGGTCGGGGCTGGTTTCCACCTGGAAGCCGGTATTGGGCTGGCGGAGAAAGTGGATGGCCGCATTCGATCCGTCCCGCGTGAGATCAATTTTCCAGGGTGGGGTAAAAACCATCGGATCGGTTCGGGTGAGGAACTCGTAGTAGTTATTGCCGGAATCGCCATCCGGATTGGCGCCCGGCTCCGCGTCGGGACCGGGGTCAGGTCCGAATCTTTGCAACGCCCATTCGACATAACTGAGGTGATTGGTCGCCTCGCTGCGAATCCAGTCGGTGATGAGTTGAATGGCTTTCTTATCCTGGACGTTCGTCGCCAGGGGTGGCATTCGGCCTGCGCCTATCGGTGCTTTTAAACGATGGAGGAGGGTGCTGTGTGTCGGGTCGCCGGGGATCACGAGGCGATCTGCCGGGTCGCCGCTGCCTTGTTGGACGTCTCCGTTGATCAGCCCGGTTTCGAACAGCGTCAGTGGAGCGCGCACATCGAATTCGGCCTGCGAAGACCCACCGGCTTGATGGCATTGCGCGCAGTTCACCGCGAGGTAGGAACGTACCCGGTATTCCAGCGACTGCGTGATATCATCAGAAACAGCAAAGCGCGGGAGCAGCTCCGGAGCTTCGACCGGCTGTTGAAAAAAGCCTGCATCGGAAAGCGCGGCGAGTTGATTGGTGACGCTGCCCGCCATGATTGCTTCGCAATTCAGCTGACGCGTATTGAACCCCAGCGACCAGCCGCCCGCAGGGGTATGGCAGACGACACACTGGGTGCGGGTGGGGATACTCCAGACCTGATTGGTCATCGCGCCGCCGTCATTGATCGCGAAAACGATGTTGGTCCCCGGGTTTGCAACGAGCGAGGCCTCGTCACCGGCGGGGTTCCAGGCGTAACTCAGGCCATAGACTCCGTTGGCCGTACGCACGAGAAAGCGCGTTTCCACCCGCACGGCAGAGGCGGGATTGCCGCGTTCCAGTGGCAGGTCGAAGTGCTTGATCCATATGGTGCCTTCCTGAGCTTGCCAGGGCTCATCGGCATCGTAGTGAATGAGCTCATTCGATGCTGGAACCGAAAACCATCGCCGCTTGAGCGCGTGGTCCGACCAGAAGGGGAGGTTGAGCTCGTAAGGGAAAATTCCGGGGTTGGGATCCAGGTTCGTCAGGTCGGCAAAGGCTCCAGTTTCACTGAGGGTCAGTGGGTAGGTCACGGCATCGGCGGGTAGGGATTCGACGAGGCGCCAGATGCGATCGTTGCCGATGTCACAAAGCAGGATGTCGCCGTTGGATGGGTCGTATCCGAATCCGGCAACGCCCGCTTCCTGTGCGATGATGCGATCCGTGATGCCCTCATTCGCTTCGCGCAATGCCCAGATGTTTCCGGTCTGATAGTCGGCGACCACATATTCACCGTACAAGCCTGGCAGGTTGCTACCACGCGAGACGACCCCGCCGGTGATCGAGATGCCCAGTCCACGATTGTAGTCCCATACCGGGTCGATGGCATTCGCTCCGGCCGGTGTGGCTTTGGGGCCGACGATAAAACCCTCGCGAAATCCCCATCCATAGTTGCCACCCTTCGTGATTTTATCGACTTCCTCGCGCGCGCCCTGACCGACATCGCCGACCCAGAGGTCTCCGTTCAACGGGTCGAACGACATGCGCCAGGGATTGCGTAGGCCCACGGCATAGAACTCCGTAACCACGAGGTTGGAATTGACGGCGAGGCCGTTAAAACGGATTGCGCCCACCCAGGGATTGTCAGCGGGAACCTTGTAATTGGCTTTGCCGGTGCCGGGGTTGATGGTGACCGATGCATGCCCGTTGGGTTCCAGGTTTTCGGGCAGGCGGTCGACATCGATGCGGATGATTCCGGAAAAGAAATCTTTGTCGATTCGTTGACTGTTATTTCGGGTGTCGTTTGCCGCGCCCTCGTCGCCGAGGCTGATGTACAGATAATCATCCGGTCCGAAGTGCATATCGCCTCCATTGTGATTGGAATCCTCATCACGCTGATCGAACAGCACCAACTCGGATGCTGCATCGGCGAGCGCCGGATTGGCCGAGACCGTGAAGCGGGAAACCCGGTCCTGGCGCAGGCCGCCGACGTTGAGGGTATAGAACACGTAGAAATATCCATTGCTCGCATAGCCCGGATGGAAGGCCATGCTCAGCAAGCCTTCTTCACCGGAGTTAATAACCGGGCCGCTGATATCCAGGAAGACGGTTTTGGTTGGTGCTCTCAGGTTGGCGATGCGTTGAATGCGTCCAGCCTTTTCCACCACGTAGAGTTCGTTTGTGCTGCCGGGAGGTGATCGCAAGGCGAGGGGGTCGGCAAAGGTAAGTCCATTGAATCCATCGACGACCCCATACTCCGAGGGAGGCAAGGTCACCGGGAGGGTGAGCGTGTTGTTTGCGAGGCGTGGACCCTCGACGATGTCGAGGGTAACCTGTGCGGGGGTGCTGGTTAGGCCGCCTTGATCGGCGATCGTATAGGTGAAACCGTCCTGCCCTGGATTCCCGCCTGTATGCATGTAGAGGATACGGCCTCCGAGGGTGTCGACGACCGCGGTGCCGAGCGTGGGGGGGCTTTCGATCGTGAGCGTAGAAAGATTGAGATCGGCGTATCCGTTGGGATCTCCGTCGTTTCGCAAGACCTGAAGCAAAACCTGGGTGCCGACTTGCAAGGTCGTGGTGTCTGCGTTTGTGAAGGGAGGCAGGGGCTCCGGAGGGCTCAGGCGGCTGCCGGGTATCACGGTTTGACCGCTGCCCCCGGGCACTTGCCAGGCGACCGCGAGGTTGTCTCCGCCAGCGCCTTCCTTCATCAGGGCTTCGATGAAATAATACCGACCGGCCTCCAGGGTGATCGGACTCGACTGCTGTTCCGTGAATTTGGACCAATCGCGTGAGTTGGTCCATCCCGGGACAGCGGCAATGCGTTGGCGGCGATCGGGGGTGGGGTCCGTGCTCAGCCAGAGCTCGCAATTGTCATCACCCGCGATCCAGAAGATATATTCGCCCGTGGTGTTTGGATGCAGATAGCCGACGATACGACTGCCGTAGTTGTCCGCCACATCGGTCGGGCCTTCAAAGCTGGTCAACATGCTGGTGGAGCTTGGTGTATCCGGATAGGTCGCGAGGTTGGTCAGGTTGTTGATGGCGGTGCCGCTCACGCCCGACCAGACATCCCTGCGGATGCTGCCCGGGGTTTGCGCGTGGAGGGTGCAGCTGGTCAGGAAAATCAGTGTGGAGAGGCGGAGCAGCTGCTGATATATCATTTCAATAGCTTATGAGATTTACGCATAAATGCACATCAATTGCGCATGTCCTTGCACCCGTGTATACTGCTATGTGGATCTGAGTAGGGGCGATGAAGCGAGGTCCTCGCCGCGCCCCTGAGCCTTTGATCGGAAGGTACAACTCGTTGACGACTTCGTCTTCCGGTACTTGCGCGCGGTCACTTTCGTAGATTTCAAAGTGGGGACCATTTTTGTTTTCGGCAAAGACTTTGGCTCGAGCATAAGAATAACCCGCGGCCCACGCATTGCCGAGGTGGCGGTAGGGTCCGGTGTGGCGGACCTTGAACACCATACAGGCTGGTAGCGCTCCGGATATCAGACCGCCGGGCAGGCTGGCCGGAGCAGGAGAGACCGGAAACCATGGAACGTAGGTGGTTTGGCGGATTGACCATGTCCCATTTTTATAGATCGAGAAGGGCGGGCCGACGAGCTCAGTGCCGCTCTCCTCGCGTCACGTATGCAGCCGCTGCATGTCCTTTCCCATGGCTACGCTGACCTCATCCGTTGCGCACCCGGTCTCGATACCAACATAAGAGAAGCCCTGGAATTGCTCACTCCCCGGGAAGGCGAGCTTCGATGGCACGCTCTCGGTTTCCAGGTAATCCTTCAGCATACTCAGCCCGCGTCCGTAATCCATACCCACGAACGGGGGCATCATCTTGGTCATCATAAACATGACGATGGGCAGCTTGCGTTTCATCGACCAGGCGACTTCGGTTCCACCATCCTTTTCGGAGAAGGTAAACTGTACGCTCGCCTTGGACTTTCACGGCTTGAGGAAGGTTAGCTGAAAGTTGATCGCGCGATTCGCCTCTTCGCCCACGACCTTCATATCACCCGCGCCGACGACCTTACCGTCCCAGGCGTAGCTGGTCCCGTCTGCCGCAGTAGGTCAGGGAACAATCGGGCTCCATGATCAGCCAGGGCGACCAGACGGGCCATTGTTTAAAATCGCGTACACAGGCATAGACTTGGTCGACGGGTTGCTGGATCAGCGTGGTTTTTTAAATTTTTATCGCAGGCATAATGCGGATCATAGCAAGCGTGCCGCTTTGGGGGCGGGTTGGAAGAATTGAGAACATCTGGTTTTGCCTTGGTACGATGAGTTTTGAATATTTTATTCACAAACCCTCTTGTTTTCCGGTGGGGCCGGCGTAATTTCTGCTGATGAATATCGTACTCAAGGTAATCCTGCTATCCGCCCTCACCAGCGGTTCCACGTGGGCCAGCCTGCTCTGGTCAGATAATTTTGACACGGCGGATACCACAAACTTCGATGGAGCTCCCTTGACCGGCCGCCTCGCAGGACCCCTTGCTGGCGAAACGTATCTTCGATCGTTTGGCTTTCAGCAGGATATAAACAACAACCAGTTGTTGTTGCCGACCGGTGATAACGGGGTCCGTTTTGAGGACGCGACGAATGATCCGACCTCCGGTGCAGCTGATCGCTATAACTGGGCGGGGGGATCCGCAGGACCTGCCATTCTGGCTGCAGGCGGATTCGTCGTCAGCTTCGACTGGATTCCGCCCGAGAACACCCTGGCGGACTGGGTATCCTTTCAGGTCGGGACCGTAAACGCCGATAACGGAAACCTCACAGATGACGACTACGGTATACTCTTTCGCAACAACGGGGGAGCGGAACGTTTTGATAGTCCCACGAACTTAGGGGCGGGAGGTACCTTTGCCGCATCGCCCGGTGGGGTTGCCCGTGCGGTAAAGATCGTTTACGCCTTCACTTCATTTGCGGACGGCTCAAGCGTCCAGGCGATTTCTTCCGTTGATGGCACCCAGGTTGCCAATGATACGTTCACCTGGGATACCAATGCGGGTGAATTGCGGATCGAGATGGGGCACAACGCTGCGAACACTCGGATAGACAATCTGATGGTCTCCACCATTCCGGAGCCGTCCAGTCTCGCCTTGCTGGGACTTGGCATGTTGGGCCTGCTCCTGCGCCGACGCATCGCTTGATCATGGATGCGTATGGGGGGGACGTTCGTTTTAGCTGAAGCATGTACCCTTTACGCAACCGTTTCCTCCCCTGAATAAAAACACCTTAGCCTAAGTTTCACCCCTGATTCCCAGGTGCAGGGCGGGTCGGAATCCGCCTTAGCTTCGGATCCTGAAATAAATATTCGCAGTGCTGACGTGGAAGGGGGACGACTCAAATGTCAGTTTAGTCCAGCAAAAGCATATTGATTCGATTGATTCTGATTGGGGTTGACGATCAGCGTTTCTCCGCATGGTGCGATGGTTGTTGCTATAACCTTCGGGGTGGATGATCTTGATGGACTACATAAACGATCCCGAACCGAAATGGACCCACATGCCCACGCTTTCCGCAGAAGACCGAAAAAAATTATCCGGTGACGGACAGGGCCTTGTCGCCTGTGTACGGGTTGACAAGAATGGGCTACACCCCCTCCTGATTGAAAACGTAAGTTCCTTTCTGGCTAGAAGCCGTCTGGTTAAAATTGGACTGGTGGAAGTCGAGACCGGAGATCGCAAACGCATCGTGAGTTCGCTCGCGGCTTCCACCGGCAGCATCCTGGTTGGATCGGTCGGTGAGACCGCCTTGCTTTACCGGGTGCCGATCTTTGGTCTCAAGCACTGAGCCTGCTACCCATCGGGCGTTGTCTTAGGGGCTGGGAGCTCCTCGACCGCTATAGGGACTCTTTGAGGACAGCTGTAAAAAGTGGATGGCGGGCAGGCCGCCGTCAGCTCGGCGGGGACCGAGCAACTCCGTTTCGTCGAGGCTGACAAAATCCTGATCGTTGAGTGCTGCTTCGGGTGCGAAGGCATTGTTGTCCAAGGCGCACCTGCTGCGATCGATACGCGATATACCTCCTCGGGCGTGATAGCTGACGTTGTTCCTCAAGGTGTGCCCGTAGCCATCGACATCGGTCTGGTTGTCCCCAAGTCGCCCCAGCAGGTTGAAGTTGGTGCCGTTTCGGAAGGCGCTGTTATTGACCCAATCGATCCCGCCAGGATGATGATTGGCATAGAAACCGGAAGAAGGATTCCCTGCCGCAATGCAATTCCGAATGATGTGGCGCGGTATCGGGCGGGGCAGGTCTTTCGCCCGGAGGTTCCCAAAGCCGCCTGCTTTAAAACCGTTGCCGTCGCCTAATTTGTCCCCCTTTGCCGAACGTCCACTGTACAGTGCCCAGCAATCCTCCAGAATCACCACTTCGTGGGCGCTGATTAGGTCAAAGGCATCATCGCTGTTGTACCAGGCGCGACAGCCGCGGAAAACATTGCCCGTACTGCCCTTGGTCGGATGACAGCCGAAACCGTCAACATTGCCGCCTTTACCCTTTTCCGAGGTGTAGTCCCAGTTGTTCCAGGCATCGCAGTTGAGAAACAGGTTGTTCGAGCCGCGCACGTGGTAGATGCCGATGGCCTGCCCGTCATGCATGCGTAGACCCTCGAAAATATTATGGCTGCCGTTGCTGTCGAAGCAAATGGACTGGGTGTGACCTTTCATAGTCACCTGGACACCGGTCACTTCGATGCCCTGAAGATGCAACCAGGAGCCGGTAATGTAAAATGCATCGATTCTCAGACCGGCAGGCTTCACCTGTGAGCAATCAAAGATGGGGCGCTCCTGCTCATGGGGCCGATAGGTAATCGGTTTTCCTGGACGACCACTTTTGTCGAGTACATGCAGGTACGCCCAGATTTTATACTTCCGGGAAATGTGCGCTTCGGTCAATTCATAGCGGCCCCCGCGGAGGTAGACCGTGTCCCCAGGCTGAACGGCCTTTTGCGCTCGATGGATGGAAGCGAATGGCTGTTCCAGGGAACCTGCTGCATGATCATTGCCATCCGGCGCGACCCAGTAGCTGGCGGCCTGGGCCGATGCCGCTTGGAGCATGGCCAGGAAGAGCGCGGTGATCCCGGTCGCCCATAAAGAATTTGACTGGAGGATAAGGCTCTTTTTCATCGTGCTTGGTCAGGAGGTTTCAGGCTGTAAATCGTGTGGTCGTGCCCGCCTGTCCGGTGGACCATATAAGTCCGTCGCTGGTGTTCAACCTTTTGCCTGGCGGAAATTGCGGGTATGCTCTCATCGTGCAAGCATCCCTTTGCCGCAAACGTCCGTTATTACCGCCTCTTTCGCAGTCTCGCCTCCGGCATGGCGGATGGCGATCGACCCTTGCTTGAGGTGCGTTTCACGGATCCTGCTGCGAAGCCGGGCATCCGATATTATTATGCGATTCAGCATGTCGGTACAGAAAACAGTCACAGTCGCCACTGTATGGAAGTCAGGGGTGCGCCCTCCCCGTGGATGAACTCGTGACCTTGTCGGTCCGTATTTCCGATGTCGCGGGAAACGAGACTACGCGCAGCACGAAGCTCTATGCCAGCAAGGAACGTGAAAAGCCCCCGCAAGCCGTTTTCCTGGCGAAGCATGTGCCGGACCACGCCGCGCCGCATCAGATGGAATTCGATGCTGCCGGCAGCACCGACGATGGTCGGCTCTTGCGTTTCGAATGGTACCTCAAGGACGGGTCAACTGCGGTGGGCCATCGCGTCACCCATTCATTTACATCCGCAGGGGCTCACAAAGTGATTTTGTTGGTTCGGGATAACGATGGCGGCATCGGGGTGGCCGTCGAGCAGGTCGTCGTGCCTT
Organism: Candidatus Omnitrophota bacterium; assembly: GCA_047639095.1. Taxonomy (GTDB): domain Bacteria; phylum Verrucomicrobiota; class Kiritimatiellia; order SS1-B-03-39; family UBA6053; genus JAPYUI01. Next base: position 23,133 of record JBLIND010000001.1, read on the forward strand.
GAATAAGTGGCTTATTTCCGGCTGATGTCGTAACAGATCATTTCCGCTGCGGTTCGGATGAACATCCGTCCGTTCGCGATGACCGGCATATTCCAATCCAGCAGGCCCCGGTGTTTTCGCGCTCCGGTATTTGTCAGGGCGTGCACGTTTTCGATCCGCCCTTTTTCCACGTACGCCTGCGGATTGTCCTCAATCAATCGGAGGACCTGGTGGCTGCGCACGTAGATCCGTCCGTCCGCTCCGCTCATTGAAAGCCCCATGCGGAATCCGGGCTGAGACCATTGCAATTTTCCGGAGAGAAGTTCCGTACATCGAAGCGAGAAGTTCGCCTTACCCGGTTTGGCCCCCAGCTCCCAGGACTCTTCGCGGTTGTCGACCCAGAAGCCATAGATGTGGCCATTCATGATCACGGGTGGCGTAACGGCTTCGTGCACTTCGTTTCCGGTCCAGAGCGTCTTGGGTTGGGGGTTCGCCTGGGTGAAGTCGCAGGAGACCAGCGCGGTTTGCCAGCCGTTCAATTGGTCGAGGTACAGGTTTGGTCCGACGGGCTGGAGCCCGCCACTCGCCCAGGCCGGGGCTTCATTGGGACCCGAACACACCCAGTTCCAGACCTGCTTGCCGTCGGCGATCCGAAGAATTTTCCACTCGCGGTTCCCATGAATCACTACGCAGTCCTCCTTATTGAAGGACAAGGGCAAGCCGCTGCGGGTAACCAGTCCGGGACCGCGGCTGCCGGGCGCACAGGCCTCCTCGAATTTCCAGACCACCTTTCCGGTATGTACATCGTAGGCGAAGACCTGCATCTTGTCGCTGATCTCGGTTTTGTCCCACGCGGGAATGGCCGGATTTCCTCCCTGCCAGTTGAACATCACGATCTTGTCGCCCGTCGGAATCAATGAGCCGTTGAACCCTTTCCACTCCAGGTTGCCATTGTTCTTCAGGGATCCATCCAGGTAGGGCGATTCTTCCTTGAAGTCCTTTTCCCAGACAATTTTTCCACTCGTCCGTTCAAAGCAAAATGCATGCCCGAAGGTGCCCACAGAGTAGACGTAGTGATCCGTGATCGTCGGGGTTGCACGAACGCCCAGTTGACCCCAGCCGACTTGGTAGACCGGAGGCACTCCGTAGGTGTGACTCCATTTTTTCTCACCCGTTCTGACGTCGATACATGCAATGGTTTCATGCTCCGCGTCTTCATCCAACTGGCCGAAACAGAGGTCGTCACCGGCTACGGAAGGGTGATTGGATCCCGTACTGATGGCGACGCGCCAGAGCACCTTGGGGCCATCCTTTGGCCATTCTTGCAGCAAGCCTTGCTCGTCGGTCGTGCAATCGCCCTTCGGCCCGGCCCAACGCGGCCAATCCGCCGCAGACGCGATTCCGAAACAGGTTAGCCATACAATGATATATTTTCTGACACGCATGTGTGTTCTCCGAGGTCTACTTTCCGATACAATAAAGGATCTTGTTGCCTCGGATGAGGATCGTGTCCCCGGTGAAAAAAGGCGTGCCAATGAGCGCGTCATCGAGGGTGTTCAAACAGACCGGTCGGTAGCTCCGGCCGAGTTTGAGCACGGCCGCATGGCCGGCGTCGTCGAAGAAGTACACGTGTTGACCCGTCGCGGCTGGACTGGCATAGGTCTGCTGAGCACTCACGAGTCCTGCGATCTTAACCCCCGTCTCGTGCGTTCCATCTGGCTTAAGCGTCGTGGTCAGGACCTCGCCGGTTTTCGCATCGATAATATGCAACAGACAGCGTTCCTGCTCGATCGTGTAGAGGAGGCCATCCCGGCAGATCGGGGAGGCCATGAATGTGCCATCAAGCCGGGTCTTCCAGCGGGGCTTCAGCTGCATGCCTTGCTCTATGTGCGCGGGCCATTCCAGCGCCATGGCCTCGGAGTCGATGACGTAAAGCAGGTCGTTCACGATCAAAGGCGTGGTGAAAGTCGAATCGAAGAGTCCAGCGCAGAGGATCTCCCCGTCTGCCAGCCGCACGATGTCTCCCGCAGGAGTCAGCGCAACCGCTTCGCCGCCGATTTTTGTTGCGAGCGGTGTGGCGTAGGTGGATAGCGCATCTTTCGCGCACCAGATCGTGTGGCCATCGTTGGCGTCCAGGGCGAGGAGGCCTCCCCAGGAAAGAAGAATGCGATCGCCGATAAAGACCGGCGAAGCGCTGAAGTTTTCTTCGTCCTCGGCGGTCTCGATGATGCGTATCCACTTTTGTTGTCCGTTCAAATCGTAGCAGGCGCAGAGCCCCATGGCATTGATGTAGAACACGAGCTCCCCGTTGCTGGTCGGCGTCGGAGTCGACTGTTTGCTGTCACCGCCGCAGCCGCGCATGAGCAGCTTCGACAGATCGGCCGGAATATCCTTACTTTCTTTGCTGAACAGATCCTTCTCCCAGAGGCGTTTCCCCGTCGACCGATCGAGGCAAATCAGGCTGCCCATTTCCGCCGTGAGGAAGACCTTTTCGCCCACCACGATGGGCGAAGAATATCCGCCCACGGCCACCGGGGTCTTCCAGCGCATCTTCTCATCTGGTCCCCATTTGGCTGGCGGGTCGATATGCGGAAAACCCCCGTTGCCATCGAATCGCCAACTGACATTGACGCTCGTATGCGCAGGTTCCTCCCGGGCGTGGATACCGATCACGAGGATCAGGACCAGGGCGAATATAAGATGGTTAAGTGGGTGCATGGTAGTCTGGTGCGATCATGTGCGCGGGTCTGAGCTTACGGTATCACGTTCATTACGCCCCGCATCAACATCCAATGACCGGGAAAGGTGCAGACGTAATCATAGGCGCCAGGTTTCTCCGGGGCAACGAAGGCCAGCTCGCCGGTTTGGTCCTGGTTGACCAGTTTTTTCATCGCATGCAGGATCTTCCCGTGTTCGGGAATAAATTGTTTTTCGAATCCGACCGTGCCCATTTGTTCGGCGGCCTTGGCGACTTCCTCTGCGGCTCCAAGTTGGACGACCACGAGGTTGTGGGGCAGAGCATCCGGATTTTCGAGGATGATTTTGACGGACTTCCCGGCCTTCACGGTGAAGGTCGTGCGATCATAAAGCATACGTGTGGGTATCGTGCGAATACGGATAACCGCGAGGTCCGCGTCCGCTAAGACTTTGCGCAAGGCTGCGGCTTGCGTGGAGGGGATTTTTGCGGCCACCTTTTCAGCGAGGGCCACGCTTTCTTTGAACGCCGGACTGTCACGTTCTTCCACCGGCGTTTCCGGGAGGTAGGCCGTCAGGGCTTCCGCCAGGGGTGCCAGTTGGTTCTGTGGCCAGGCATCCTCGGGCATCTGCGTAAGGGTGGCGATCGCAAGGTCAGGCTGCCGGCCTTTCGCGAGCAACGTTACGAAGTCCGCAAAGCGTTCTTTGTCATGATTGGGTGCATGGGTGAGCGCGACAACGGCAAGACGCTCCAACGCGTCACCGCCATCGGATTGCAGGGCCTCCACGGGAATCTCGGATTTTTTCGTTCCGGGACCTTCCCAATAGACCTGTAGACCATCACCGCCACCCGAATCGAAGTACGTAACGATCAACTGGTGCAACCCCGCGGTCAGTTGAATGCTGGATGATCCCTCTTCGCTCATGCCGTGATTTCCATCGTGGTCGATGATCGCTTCCCCGTCCAGGTACATGCGGGATCCATCGTCGGAAGCGAGGGAGAATTTCCACGCGCCGCCGACAGGAATCTTGACCCATGATTCAAGCCGGAGGGAGAAACCATCCATGCGTTGATCGGGAATTTGATGCGCAAAACGGTCGAGAGTGCCTACGACTTTGGGTGTCCACGCTTCGAGGGTTTCCCGGCGGGCATTCGACACCTGGTCGTAATACATAAACTGCACGCCTTTGCCTTTGTTCCGTGTGAGCGTCTCCTCGCGCAGATTCGCAGGCAGGTCCATGGCCAATACGCGCAGTTGCGGGTAGAGGGCCGCGCGTTGTTCAGGCTGGATGATCAGCGGGACCGCGTCGAGAAATGCCGCGAGACTCTCCCGGCTGCTCAGAGCAGCTTTTAACAGGCTTGATGCGGAATCTCCCGCATTGATCAGGGCCGCAGTCGCCGCAAGGCGCAGGATCGGGTTTTCGGCGGATTGCTGCAGGGTTTTGATTTGCGCCTTCACCTGGGCCAGTTGTTTGGCATTCATGGTGGATAACATGCGCGCCCAATCGCTGATCGGGGCGGCCGCGTCGGCCTGCTGGATGGTGTTGACCAGGATGCTGGCTGCGGGTTTGCCCGTTGCGTCGGCCAAGCCGTTCAGCGCTTTCCAACGTTCCTCGATCGAAACCCCGCCGCGCACGAGGATCTCGCCGTCCACCAGCTCGTTGCGCGCCATTCGCAGGAGTGTCCTGTTGTCGGATCGTTTCACCATGAACATTTCACCCACCGGGGAGAGCTTGCCGCCGGACTTCAGCTGGTCGGCTACGATCTGATTCAGGTTCAATTGTTTCGTGGCCCAGTCGATGTTCGATTCGATTTGTGCGTCGCCTTGCTGGGAACCCGCAATGAAAACGACCTCGGCCGCAGCGGGGCCCGGTTCCGCCTGGGCGGCTGCCAAGAGCGCTTCCGCTCGCACCAGGCGTTCGGAATCGTGCGCCCCCCGTGTCACCAGGGACAGGCCTTGGGGATGTGTGGACAGCCACCAGCCTACCGTACGTATAACCGCGGCACGAATCCGGGGATCTGCGGCGCCGTATGCCTTTTCGGCGAGGGTCAGGTCGGGCCTACGATGCTCGGAGTGCACCCAAAGACATTCCAACAAGGCTTGTGCATCAACGGGCTGGGCCGGGTCGAGTCCTTGTGCAAAAGCAGCCGCTGCGGCTGTGGCGGCCTTACTGTCGCGACCGGACAATTCGAGTCGGGCGCGATACCGAACGGCTTCCGATGGCTGTTTGAATTGCGCGAGTACTTCTGTGATGGGTTTATTCTTCAGCCTTACGCGCGTGAGCAGGGGACGATCTTTTTGCGTAAGCCGGTAAACGCGGCCGTGTCGGTCGTCACGATTGGGGTCGCGGATATTGTGCTGCATGTGCCCGATCAGGGCCTGCTGCCAGTCTGCGATGTAGAGGGCACCGTCGCCCCCGATTTCGATGTCGGAAGGACGAAAGTTTGGATCGGCAGAAAAGACGATAGGCTCCACTTCTTCGCAGGTAATATCGCCCCCATCGTATTTGAAGTCATGGCTCAGGACGCCGAGAAAGCCAATGGCATTGCAGATGAGGAAGTTTCCCTGGAGTTCTTCGGAGAAATGCGATGACCCCAGAATGCCTGAAGCCGGAACCGGCCGCACGCGCTGAGCATATAAGGGATGCGGTGCGCGTTGGCCGTGGCCGATTGCGATGTAGTAGCCGGCACCGCCGGTGCCGTCCGTCGCATATTGAAAACCCCAGGCGTCAAACGAATTGCCGTGGGGGTTGGGGCCGATGTCAAAGTGGTGATCCACCTCGAAGGTGCGTGGGTCGAAGCGGTATACGCCGGAGTTGGTGGATCGAAAGGTATGCGTCGGAGTCTCCATGTTGGTCACGTGGAAGACCCCACGTGAATAATGCAGCTTCCCGTTCGGTCCGATGACCAATCCATTCGCGGTGTGGTGCGAATCTGCGCTCGAAACCCCCTGCAGCATGTGAATGCGCACGTCCGCGCGATCATCGCCATCGGTATCCTTTAAAAACAGAATTTCAGGGGCGGCTGCGACCAGGACGCCGCCTCCCCAGAACTCGAAACCGGTAACGGAATTTAAATCTTCTGCGAACACGATCAACTTGTCAGCTTTGCCGTCGCCATCTTCGTCGGGGAGGATCACCAGCTTGTCGGTGCGCGGCTTTTTGGGGTTCCAATGGGGATAGGTCGGCCAGACGGCGGCAAACAGACGACCATCCGTGTCGACGGCCATTTGCACGGGATTGATGAGCTCCGGAAATTGTTCTTCCGATGCGAAGAGGTTAATCGTCATTTTCGAGTGCACGGTCATCTGTCCAATCGCTTCCTCACCGCCGAGGTAGGTGTAGGCGCCATCGTCTAGTTTGCCAGGACGGTTGGTCTTCACCGGGATGGGTTCGGGGGTATTCGAGTCATCCACCTCCCATTCGCTGCCCTGGGCTACGGCCCAGATGCGTTTGTCTCGGTTCGCCGTCATCGCATCAAAAATCTGCATTTCGCGCTGCATGACGTCGTAGTTCGATTGCCCGTGCCAGGAGAGGGCGGATCGCCCGCCATAGACGTTAAAGCCATCCACCGTCCGGTAGCGACTCCACCAGTGCATGTTCTTGTCGAGCACCGCGGCCCGTAATTTTTCGTGAGCGGTAGGATCCTGTTTACCACCGAATAACTGTTTGGAAATGGCGCTGGCTACGAAGGCGTTGCCTTGATCGTTGAGGTGGATTCCATTGATGGTCAGGGGTCGGGACGCCTTTGCATACTCGGCCTTGGTTGGGGCGAAGAGATCGACATAGGGCACCTTCAACTCCACCGCGACCTCCGCCATTGCAACCGTAATTGCGGCGAGACGCACGTTGTTTCCCGAGCCATCGGGCAGGTTCGGATTACCCAGGTTTTCGTGGGCGATGGGAGAGAACAATACGATCTGACGACCGGCTTTGCGGGTTTGGCTAATCAGCTCCATGCAGTCCTTTTTGAAGGTCGCAGGATCTTCGTGAAATGATTCGTTGTAGCCGAAGAACGCGAAAACCACGGTTGACCCGGTTTCGTCGAGCCAGCGATCCGGTGAACCAAATTCGGCTGAGCGAGGGCGGGTTTTGATCTCATCTGCCGAGAAGCCCAGATTACGGATCACCAACTCTTGTTCAGGGTGTGCAGCCTGGATCACGGTTTCCAGGTAGCCATCATGTTGCATGCGATCCGCAAGGGTGTTCCCGATTATGGCAATGTGATCGCCTTTTTTCAGGGATAAGGGCGCGGCGCTGAGGGTGAAGGCTGCGCTTGCCAGGAGCATCGTCGTAGAAAGGTACACGGGTCGTTTCATGGGATTATTCCTATCGCGTTTTTGGCAGGGCAGTAGGCTCGATGCCAAGCTGCGAACCTAGGGGGAATGCGACCCCGGGCGAACCTGTAATTTAAGGTGTGCCGCAGGCGAGGCCCCCCCCCACATGCTTTGCGTACGATTCTGAGAGTTAATCTACTCGCATCTGCAAAAACAGATCTCCTCCCAAGGGCACATGGGCCTTCGTTCGGATCACCAGGGTCGGTTTTTCCGGTCCAGGTCGTTATTCGCAACCTGGGCCGTCCCGGACAGGCCCGGAACCTTTTCAGGATGGGGGCCAGAATTAAAATTCGTCGAAGCGCAGGAAAATGGCGCCGGAAACATTGGAGAATTCCTTGTCTTCGATCAGGCGGCTGTCGGAGCCGTCCGCCAGGCGGTAGCCGAGTCGTGTACCCAGTACAAAACGATCCGTGATGTTCACACCGAGCTCGAACGAGGGCTCGAACAACATGAAATCCGTGTCGGCATCAGTGCCATCGGTCTTGTTGCCGACTTCAATGCGACCTCCGCCGATGAAAAACCGAAAGCTGGCGTCTACCAGTTTGCAGGGTTGAAAATGTTTACGCAACGACACGCCCATGTACCAGATTTCGCCTTCGTGTGGATTCGGCACACCCGGCACCTTCAGGGTGACATCGTTGAGCAACGTATGCGCGGTGAAACCGATGTCGAAGTGCTCGTTCAGCGATGCGCCGATCTCGGCACCGGCGAATTCCGCCGAGTCACTGTTCAGCTCGGTGAAGACGATTTCCGGCTGGAAGTATACATTCCAATAATCTTTCTCGTGGAGGAGGGTGGGTTCCTCGGCGCGGCTCACCAGTTGAACGGCAAAGAGAAGAATCAGGGTTGGCAGTACTTTTTTCATAATAGAGCTCCAGGCGGATAGTTTAATAGATTCTCAGGCTGCGCAGGGTTTCGATGATATCCAAAAATGCGGGAAAATATACGACGACGGCAAAAATGGGGATGCCGCACAGGAAAATGGGAAGCACGGCGAGCGAGGCCGAAGCATTTACGCGTTTGATGGCTTCCTCGCGCCGACGCTCACGCAGGACCTCGGCTTGAGACTCCAGGGTACCTTCGATGGGGGCGCCCTGTTTGGTTGCGACATTTACCGCGGCAGCAAGCGTGCGCAATTCCTGAACGCCCGTACGATCTGCGAGGGCGTAAAAGGCGGTGCCGCGGTCTTTGCCCGCCTGGATTTCGCCTTCGACCCGGAGGACTTCCTCAGCCAGGGGGTGAGGGTCATTAAATCCGTCGTGGGCCGCTTTAAACAAAGCCCGATTCACCGGCAGGCCCGCGCGTAACAGTGCCACGACGAGGTCGAGGTAGAATGAAAGGCTTGCCCGGACCTTTTGCATGCGTCGTTTGCGCAGACCATTGATCCAGAAGTCGGGCAACACGAAGCCGATCAGCGCCATGGTTATGAGCGTCGTGCCTGCAACCGGTTGTGAACGAATGCGTGCAATCAGCAGGGCCATCAAAGCGAGTCCTGCGGCCGAACCGATTTTACCCGACCAGTATTGCAGCATGCCTAGACCGTTGGAGCTCAATCCCGCCTGACGCAGTCGTCGATTCAGAGGGCCACCCAGGTCGCTCATGTGAGGGTGAGGGGACTCGGCGGCTAATGCTTCCTGGCGATTCCGCCTCCCGAACAGGTAGAGGAAGAGCCAGAGTATCAACGTGATGACCCATAAAAATGCTTCGAGGTTCAGGTCGCCCATGGCTACATCTCCCACCGCATGATTCGACGCAACCACAAGAGACCCACCAGCTGACAGCACACAGCGAAGAACAGCAGGGTCGGCCCCAGGGGGTGGGACAAGAGACGCTGAATCCACACCGGATGTAGAAAGTACAGGGCCAGAAGAATGAAATACGGACTCACGGAAACCAGACCAGCCGAAATTTGAGCACCGGCGAGGCGGCTGCGCAGACGCAGTCGATGTCGCAGGCGCTCGCGGATCAGGCGATTCAGGTTGATGAGGGTGGGGGCCAGGTCGCCGCCAATGGCCCACTTGGCGGTCAGGGTGCTGCAGAACATGCGCACCCCTTCGCTGTCGTAGTTGGATTGAATACGCATCAGTGCCCGGCGGATATCCATGCCCAGTTCAAGGCGGCGGATCACTTCCTGCAGCTCCGGACCTACGGGTGACGGGACCACGGATGCGGAAGATTCCAGGGCTTGTCGTGGGTTCTCCGAGCCTTTCATGGTGGACGCCATGATGTCGATGGCATCAACCAGCCGTCCTTCAAAACGGGACGCCCGGAAGTTGCCGATTTCAAAAACCACCGAGTAAATCACGTAGAGCGAAACCAGCAGCGCCAGGGTGCCGGCAATGATCATATCGGCGAAAAATTCGGTGACCAGCAGCGCCACCAGGGTGGCGAAGATCAGGGCGAACGCATGAAAAATGGGGCCGGGAACCTCGATGCCCGCAGACCGGATTTTCCGCATGGTCGGGCTGGGAAGCTTTGCCGCATCTTTATTTTTCAAGACCGCACGGTCCTGTCGGCTTCGGGAAAGCTGATCCAAAATAGCCGCCGTCACGAGGACCAGCACGCCAAGGCCTGCCAGACTTAATAAGAGATATAGTTTGAACGGTTCGTTCATCCAGCATCTCCAGGCGTGGGTGATGCATTGCTGACCTGCCAATCCGTGCCATCAAAGGCGTAGCGCGGAGTGAGAAACCAGTTGTCCTCGTCCACCACGAGTTCCATGATGGAGTTTACGCGGCGTTGACCTTTGCTGTTGCGATCGAGCTGTACGATTACGTCAAACGAAAGGCCGAGTAAATTGCGCAGGCTGGTGCCCGGCAGGTTGATCCCCGAAAGGAGGAGCAGGGTTTCCAGTCTGCGCAGCGCATCCTGTGGACTGTTGGCGTGAACCGTCGACATGCTGCCGGGGTGTCCGATGTTCATCGCCTGCAACATGTCAAAGACTTCGGATCCGCGGACCTCACCGACAATGATGCGGTCGGCCCGCATGCGCAGGGCATTGCGGAGGAGGGTGCGTAAGTCGACTTCACCCCGACCTTCGGTGCTGGAGGTGCGTGATTCCAGCGGGATCACATGTGGATGACTTAATTCGAGCTCGAGGGTTTCCTCAATGGTCACCACGCGCTCGCTGCTTGGGATAAAGCCCCCGATGATGTTCAGGAGGGTGGTTTTGCCCGCGCCGGCGCCTCCGCTGACCAGAATGTTTTTGCGGGTCTGAACCGCTTCGATTAAAAAGTCGGACATGGCCTGATTCAAGGCGCCGGATGCAATCAGGTCTTCCAGCTGCAAAGGAGTGGCCCGGCGTTTGCGAATCGAAAGCACGGGTCCGCGGGTGCTGAGCGGAGGGATAATGGCGTGCAGGCGACTGCCGTCTTCAAGCCGGATGTCGGCAAAGGGCGTGGCTTCCTCAAGGTGTCGGCCGTGGGCCGCGACCATGCGGTCGAGGATTCGCATGAGATGCGCATGATCCAGAAATTGAATGTCGGTGTTTTCCAGGACGCCATTCCGGTCGATCCATACTTCATCGGGGCCGTTCACCAGAATGTCAGAGATGGAAGGGTCCTCCATCAATCGTTGGAGGGGGCCATGGCCGGTGAGATCCGCGATAATGTCGAATTCCAGCTCCAGGTTGAGTTCACTGTCTTTGGTATTCAGGCCATCGGCTTTCAGGCTGTCGCGGATGACCTGACGTACGACCTCCCGGAGGGCGCTTTCATCGGCGACGATACCGGCACCCACCATGTCCAGGGCGTTGAGCGTCCGTTCGAAAATCAGGGCGTGCAGGGCCCGGTGCTGAGATTGATTTACGGTCGAAGATGCCGGCGATTTTCCCGACTCGCTGCGGGTGCCTTGTTTGAACTTACGCAGACTCACAGACTTCTCCATGGACGCAGCACCATGCCGTGAATCGGCACATTGGCCTGGGCGACCGGCGGACCCGCTAAAGGGGGAATGCTGGATCCGGCCGCGCGAACGACCGCTGATGGCGCCAGCCTCAGCATGATTTCATCACCGCCCGCGCCGTTTGCCAGGCTGAGAATGTAGATGCGGGCAAATCGTATGACCTGGTTGCCATTCAAGAGCGGTACGACGGCACTGCGCCCGGTGAAACGGGATTGGATGGACGTGAATTCGTCCGGGCTGGCAACGAGGCGGTTAACCAGGTCCTGCACCTTGAGCCCCGGTGGCGCGAGGCCCTCCGGCGTGCCATTCAACGCAAAACCCAGAAATTCGATATGGGTTAAGGGCTGGCTACTGCCGGTCCACGCGACCACGGATACCGATGAGGTTGTGGTGCCAAAAACCAGGGTGAACGGATCGGGAGAATCTAAATCAGGGATGTCGGCTATTTGTATGCCGATGGGGAGGCAGCCGGTCGAACCAATCACCAGTCCGTTCTCATCCAGCCACTGGCGACCATACAGCATGCGAACGGAGGGAATGCCATAGACGTCGCTCACGGGCGGGGAAACCCCCGTGTCGAAGGGGCGGGCGAGCACGGACAAGGATATCGGACCGCGTACCACATCGGTGCCGCTGATGGGTTCAAAGAGCTCGGGAAACAATCCATTGGCTTCTGCGACCTTATTCAAGGTTTCCAGTACCGCGGCATCGCTGGTGGGTGCGTCCAGCGTAGGGTGCGTGTACTCCATGGGTTCCAGGCGATACAGACCTGCGCGGGCCGCAGCTTCCGTCGCATACAGGCCCTTGCGCCAGATGATCGACTCTTTGACATGGGCCATGACCCAGAATGCGACCGACAGCAATGCTCCGAGCAGGAGCAGCACCAGGACGGTTGCGCCTCCTTTGCGTGACTGGGACGGAGCACGTTTCATTTCGCAAGCTGCTTCGTCAGATTGACCAGTTGGGCTGGTTCATCTGTTGCGTCTTTCCCCAGGAAGGCGGAACGTTCACGAAGATCGTGAGCCGCTCGCCAGATATTGCCTCGGTGCAAGATCGAGGTGGTTTGGAAAGGGAATTTATAGCGCGAGAAGGGCAGGCCGAGGTAGACCACCATCTGGTTGGCGTCACCGCCCGAAGTTGACGCGCCGGGCTCCGGTTTCGCCGGCGCGGGTGTCGGCTCCAGAACTTTTTTGGGCGATCGTAAGCGGATCGGTTGGTTGGCTGGCGCATTGGGATCGTAGGGCGTCGCTTTGGCCTTTTCGGCGGCCGCTTTCGCCGCCGCGGTTTTAGCGGCTGCTGCGTCCTTGACCGCCTGACGTTCCGCTTCCCGTTCCGGAGACCAGAGATCCGGCGGGTAGGCCGGCTCCGGGTTGCGCCACAGCTCAGGCACGCCGATCACTTCCAGCTTCTGTGGGGTCAACGAATCGTCCACCGGTTGATCCCGCGTAAGCAGTTCGGGTAATTCAGGGATGATCTGGGTTTCCGTTTCGTCGATCAGACGCGGGGTCATGACGAAGAGTAATTCCTTCTCATCTCGAAACTTTCGCTTCCATTTGAAGAGGTAGCCCAGGATGGGGATGCGGCTGATAATCGGAATGCCGCGTTCTTCCATGCCTTCTTCAAAGGTGAGCAGTCCTCCGAGCAGGAGGCTGTCACCTGCAGGAACGCGAGCCGTCGTTTGCACGGTCTGCACCTCAAAGCCCGGTACGGCTCCATTCCCGAGTGCGAGGTTGGGTTGTACGATGCTGGGGGCGACCTCCAGGGTCACTTTGCCATCTTCGGTTATGGTCGGGCGGATATCGAGGCGTACGCCAAAGCTTTGAAAGTCAAACCCTTGAACTGAAGCAACGTTGCCGATGGCCGTTGTCGGAATCGGCACTTCGCCACCGACCAGCACGGAGGCTTCTTCTCCCGTCAAGGTCAGCACGTTAGGTTCAGCAACGGAACGCGCCACGGCTTTTTCCTGGAGGACCTCAATCGCGGCCATCAAGCCTGCAGTCTCGCTGACATAACTGCCGACGATGTTGCCCCCCTGTGCGCCTAGCGCGGAAACGGCATCGTCCCCGACTACCGGGAACTGAGTGCCGATCGGTACGTTCAAGCTGCCCGCCGAAAAATGCTTGGCATCGATACGGTAGTTCACGCCCAGGGCACGGGCCTTTCTCCGGTCGATTTCCAGCACGCGGATGCTGACCATAATTTGTTCCAGGCGGTCGACTTCGAGAAAGGAAATTACGCGGCCGGACTCGCTGGAAAGGATCAGACCACGGGCAATTTGAGCCGCTAAGCCATTCGGAATGAGTTCCGACCCTTTGAGCACGCTGGCCCCGTCATTCTTGCCGCTACTGGCAAAGTTTGAGTTGAAACTCTGGCGTCGTTGACTGCGAATCTTGGTTTCGTCAGCGGCCTGGATACGACCTCCCGAGCCGCCGAGCTGGCGGTCGGCAATGTAAATCGCTTTGGTCAAATCCCGAATATTTCGAACCTTGCCTTCCAGGACATATGAGTCTCGTTCTTTCGAGGTTTCCGCTTCGCCGTCCACTACCCGGATGCGGCGCATGATGATGCGTTCGTCGATAGCATGCAGGGCATCCAGCAGACCTTGATCCACCTCGAGAAGTGGGTCATCCGGCACCGGAAAGGTCAAGAGGTTGACCAGTCCCGGGCGCGGTTCGGACAGGGTTTCCAGCACTTCCTGAATGCGTTTGCCTGCAGCCTCGGCCTCTTCCTTGGTGGGCACTTCGCCTTTCAGCAGGAGCGTGCGGCTATCGGATGATTCTTCAATCGTGATCTCACCCTCGATCGCCGCAATGGCGGATTCAAGGGCCTGTAAGTCACGGTTGACGCGCAAGTCGTAGACTTTGCGACCCGCGTCGGTCGTCCAGACGAAGAGGGTGGTGCGTCCGTTCGCTCGTCCATGGATGAGGAGCTCCCCATCTTCAAGCACCGTAACGGTGGCAACGGTTTCATCGGCAAGGGCAATCCGTGATACGCCGGTGCCGACTTCCAGGACGAGGCCTGCGCCGACCAAGGTTTCCAACTGCTCATTTTGACCCCGGGCAAACGGAATCAGACTAAGCACGAGAGTGAAGTACAGAACATGTTTCATAGGCAACATCGCTTTCAAAAAATTACTGAGAGACCTGGACGGATTCACGCTTCTCGCCGGTGATCACATCGACATAGCGGGGGGTGCTGCTGCGCTTGATTTCCAGCATGGAATTATCAGCGACGGTCTGGCTGTTGTGCAGAGCAAGACTGAGATGTACGCCTGAACCATCAATTTCGGCGAGGGGTAGTACATCTGTGGGCAGTACGGCCAGCATCAGACCCGGGTTAGATTTTGCTTTATCTTCCGTGGGGCGGGCTTTTGCGAGATTGATCAGGCCGCGAGCCGTGGGGCTGCGGGATACCGGAGGGGAGAGATAGCCCAGCACATACGCACCGCGTACGATGACAGCGGAGCTTCTTCCGCCGTGCCGGGTGTTTCCGGCGGCGAGAATGTCCACGCGATCACCTGCGTTGAGTTCGCGATACGGGATGGTGAGGTTGGTCAGCATCAGGGTGGTCACGACGCGACCTTCCGGCACGCGTGCGGCCAGGGGGGTGCGCGCAGCAGCCGTGCTGGTCGCCAGGTCGGAGGGGTAAAGGGGTTCCCCGTCACGTTTGTCCCGAGCGAGTACGCGGCCAATGACGGCACCGGGATCTTCCAGCACTGCACCGGACAGATTCTTAGCGCGCAGCTCTGTGAGGGTGAGGTTTTCCGCAGATAATTTCTCCCCGGCCCCGACGGCCTTGGATAGTACGACGACGGTTCGGCGTGGGGTCAGGACGCGGTCGAGTTGGCGGTAGCCCAATAACCCGAGCAGGCCGATGGCGAGAACGAAAACGACCATCTGTAAGACAGGTGTGGCAACGCTGCCGGTGGTTTGATGCTTTGCATAATTCATGGTATTTCCCTTGGCATTAATCGTTCAGATGAAATGGATGTGTTGTTCACGGCAACCCGCACCCACACATTCGAGGTGTCCCAGCGGATTTCCGCCGATCCTCTTCCATCAAAAACAACGCGCTGTTGAACGGTACCAACCGGTTGGTATGTCCGAGCTGATTCGCGAACGATCACCTGAGCCTGATCCTCCACTCGCACCTGAATCCATAAGGCAATCAGCATGTTTAAGAGTAAAACAAATACAACAAGAATCAGTGTGAGACCCAAAAGAAACTCAAGGGTGATAAATCCCTTTTGTGGGTTGGCCTGTTTCATGGAGTTCGCTGTGGCTTTCGTGATCGGATTTAGAGGGGCTCATTCAAGAGGCCATACTTCATCAGTAGCACATGGCGATATTCTCAGGCAAAGCATATGCGATAGAAAAGATGGAAAAGGTGCGGAAGAAAAAAGGGCGGATGGGCGTTCTTTATAAAAAAAAGGAGATTCGGGAAGATCCCGAATCTCCGAAGATCAACTCAACCAACGGGCCAGTTAATGACCCGCCGATTGAGTAAACGAGATCTGATTGGCTTAGTTGGAGCCACCGCCGATTTCGCTGCCCTGGGCATCCGTCAGGACCCAGAAAATGTCGTCAGCTGCTGAAGTCGGATCGGCCTCATCCGCCATGGTGCTGGTCGGGATGGTCGCGCTTGCATTGTCGTTAACCGCACCTACTACGAAGAAGGACTGGTCAACTGCGCCAATGGCTTCAGCGAAATCTTCTAATTCTACATTGACGGCATTACGAACCGTGGTCAGGCCGATAACGAGGCCGATGACTACGATCGTCGTGATCAGGATGAGTTCCGAAGTGACTACGAAACCTGCTTTTTTCTTCATTTTGGTGGTACGCATGTGTTTTTCCTGTGGTTGGTTTTTTTTTACTGTGAATGCAGTGTACTGATGCCGGTTTGAACCTGCAACAATTCATTACTAAACGATCTGTGCTCTTTAGGTGGTAGTTTTATGGTCTGGCGCTGAAGGCGTGGATTGCCGGTTAAACACGTTTCCAGGATTTGCTGGAATGCGGGGTCGAGTCGATCAAGCAGATGAGACCATTCCTTGTCGACGGTGCGCATCCGGTGAGCAATTTCAGCTATGAATTTGAAGAGCATGTAAATGTGACTTAATAAGATGTCTAAGATATTGTAAGGCGAGAACACTACAATGTTTAACTGAAACTTTTATTATTTTTCTATCATTACCCGGTAGTATCCATGAGCGTCATTCTGGGTGCGCGCGTCATCCAGAACCAGGGTTCCATCCGTCGTTGCGGTCTGGCTGATAATGGGCGACCAATTGACCAGGTCCTCTGAGCTTTGGAGTATATACGTGTATCCCGCCTGAGCTTGAAGGCAGATCGTGTAATTCCCAATGTCGTCACTTGCAGGGGAGTCCAGCAGCGTGGGCTCAATGCCGGGTTCCGCTTCCGTGCCGGTGTCTGGACCTGCGAACATGGACAGGGGCGAACCGGCTACGCTTGCCGGTGCGAAAGCGGTCGTCACTGTGCATCCCGATATGCCCAGTTGTCCGGCGATAATATAGGCATCGCCCGTTCCTGAGCGGCCGTTGAGCGGACCATCCGCGTTGGTAGCACCGACCGCCAGATCCAGGATCCCGTCCTGATTAAAGTCGCCTGTAACCAGGGCGCCGTTCCCACTGAGCTTGTCACCGTTATCTGCACCGAAAATCACGCGATCGGCGGACGACGCCAGGGCCAGGTCATTCACGTTGCTGGGAAAGCTTCCGCTGCCGAAAATGATGCTGACTTCGCCGCAACCGCTGCGTGAGTTGGAGGGGCCATCGCCACCGCTTGCCCCCAGGATGAGGTCAGCACGACCATCGCCACTCACGTCTGCGAGTCGAATGCCGCCTGCATCGCCGAGGGCATCGAGTGAGCCTGCACCATATATGGTGTAATCGGATCCACTCGTCAGGTCCATGACTACGGGCCAGCTGGTACGGCCCCAGAAGAGGTAAACTTCACCTGCACCCAAGCGGGTGTTGGCCGGACCATCTCCTTTAGAGGCTCCGAGCAGGATATCTGCAAGTCCATCGCCATTCACATCGGCAAGCGCGATTGCACCACCCAGGGTCAGGTTGTCGTTGGCATCCGGCGCATGGAAGGTTGTGGCGGCTCCGCCCAGGGCGAGGTCGACACTCGGTGAGAGGACACTCGCGCTGAGAACCAGATAGGCATCACCTGCGGCGCTCCGGGAATTCGCCGGGCCATCCGCAAGGGTCGCACCAATCACGAGATCGGGGTATCCATCTCCATTGACATCGCCGGTGGCGATCGCCATGCCGTCGCCGAGTTTATCTCCGGCATCGGCACCGTAAATGATACTCGCGGCTCCACCGCTTGCGAGGTCGGCCAGGGTGGGCAATACGCTTTGGCCGGTGACCACATAGACCTCACCCGCGTTGGCGCGTCCATTGGCTGGACCATCTGCCTGGCCCGCTCCCAGAATCAGGTCGTCGCGGCCGTCGTTGTTGAGATCCGCTACGACCAGGGACCGGTTGCCGCAGAGTTTGTCGTTATTTCCGGCACCGATTACCTGCATGCTGGCCGCACCTGAAGCCGCCAGATCAATGTCCGGGGTGGCATTCCAGGAGGCGCGGTCACGTCCCAGAAGCACATAGGCTTCTCCGCAACCGCTGCGACTGTTTGAAGGTCCATCTGCATTGGGGGCACCCAGTGCGAGGTCGGCCCATCCATCACCGTTAAAGTCGCCGCTGCCCATGGCGCCTGCGAGCGTCAGCCCGTCTGCGGAACCGGCACCGTAAATATTCACATCGGCCTCGGTGGCGAGATCAATCACCGCGGGCCAGACCGTCCGCCCGAAGAGCAGGCAGGCCTCGCCACTGGAGGTGCGGGTGTTGGATGGCCCATCGCCAAAGGGAACGCCCAACACGAGATCTTCCATGCCGTCATGATCCAGATCGGCAATCAACAGTCCATGATCGCGACCCAGATAGTCGCCGGCTCGGGCGCCGTAAATCAGGACGTCCGGTGCCGTAGCTGAGAGCGCGGCAAAGTCACGCACCTGGGAAGTGGTGTTGCCAAAGTAGATGGCGGCGATGCCTGCATCCGTTCGACCCAATGGGTCCGCCCGGGGGAGGGACATAACGAGGTCATCATAACCGTCGTCGTTCAGGTCACCCGCTTCAAGCGCGATCCCGTAGAACGCATCGCCCGCTGCATTGCCATAAATCGTCGCCAGCGCGGCTCCGGCCAGGCCGAGATCCGTGGTCGGATCGATCGGTGGAGGCGCGGCCACGGTGGCCAGGGTTGCCGATGGACTGGTGGTCGAGGAAGATCCGTTCGATACAACGACATAGTACGCACCCGCATCGGCGGCGGTCAGGCAGCTGAGGCTCAGCGTGGGCGAGATTGCGCCGGCGATGGCGCCAGCTGGACCGAACCACTGATAGTCGAGGGCTCCAGGTCCCGTTGCGCTAACCGAGAAGCTGGCCGAAGCCGTCTCGTAGGCGGTCTGGTCTTCGGGCGCCTGCGTAACGATGATGTCTGCAGTCACCAGCACGGTAAAGCTACCTGTGGCCATGTTGCCGGAGGCATCGGTCGCCGTAACATTCACCTGGGTGCTGCCCAGCGGGAAGGTGGAGCCGCTCGCCGGAGAGGCTGCGATCTGCGGATTGGTGTCGACCAGGTCCGGCGCAGTGACCGTAAAGCTGACGGCAGCCGGTCCGAGACTTGCGACCGTGAGTTGGGTCGGGAGCTCAAGCGTGGGCGCCTGGGTATCCACGACAAACACATCGATGGTATCCGTAAATACGTTTCCTGCTGCGTCGCTGGCAACCACTCCCACGGTTCCTGCTCCGAGCGGGAAGGTGCTGCCCGTTGGTGGCGTGGTGACCAACGAGGGATTTGGGTCGACTGCATCCTGAGCCGTCAGTCCATAATGGACATCGGCCCCGGCAGGGGAAGTGGCTTCCACCGTAATGGTCCCGACGGGAACAACCGTCGGTGCAATCGTGTCGACCAGGACAACATGCCCCAGGCTGACTTCGATACCGTCCGTAATCAGGTAGTCAAATTCAGCATTTCCGGTGAAGCCCGCTCCGGGCGTCACGGTAACCAGTGGCGCGGTGAAGCTCAGGTTGATGTTGCCCAGGATGTTGGTGAAGCCCTGGAAGCTTACCGTATCTCCATCTGTATCCAGCGGGTAGTCATCATTGCTGAGCGGGTCAATCGTGAACGGCGTACTCGACGGGGATTCAAAGGTGTCATCCTGTGCAACTGCGGGGTGATTCAGGGTGCGCGCCGTAACAATCGGTCCGCGGAAGACGCCACACATATTGGAAATCACGCCTTGGATATAAATGGTTTGATTGGGTACGAGGCCGGAGACCAGTCCTTGAATGGAAACCCGGTCGAGGCCGTCGATGCTCGTCGGCGTGGCGGCAACAACACCGAGTTCCAATGCCGGAGTGAGGCCATGTTCAAACCACACGCTGGATGGATGTCCTGCGGCAAAGCCTTCACCCGAAATATCGATCTGCGTGAAGTCTACGATGAGGTTGGTGATGACCAGGGAAGGGCCTGGCACATGCCCGTACAATACACGCGCTTCGCCACTGTCGGGACGCAGGCCGAAAGGCCCCTGTGACAACGATGCGGAGAAATGGATGTCTGGCACATGGTCGCCATTCAGGTCGCCGATGCCCAGCACGCCTCCGCGGGTCAGTTCGTCACCGGATTGGGCGCCGATAATCGTCACATCGGCTCCACGATCCGGATTGTCCAGGTCGACGAAGTGGGTGGGCCAGGCTTTACGGCCAAACACAATCAGGACTTCGCCTGCATTGACCCGGCCATCCTCTGATCCGCCGCCGAATTTCAGTCCATCGCCCAGGTGAGTCCCCATGATAATATCTGCACGACCATCGCAGTCCACATCGGCCAGCGCCAGTGAACCATCGCGGGTGAGGGCGTCTCCATTCGTGCCGCCATAGATGATCAGATCGTAGTCGCTGCTGTTGGCGAGATCATGCTCACCGGCGAGGGTTCCACCCGAAAGGACGACCACTTCGCCGCTGCTATTGCGCGAATTTAAAGGGCCGTCAGCATCGGGAATGCCCAGGGCCAGATCATTGCTCCCGTCACCACTTACATCGCCAAACGCGAGCGAGGAGGCGAGGCCAATGCGATCTTCCGCATCCGCACCGGTGATGCGCACGTCCAGGCTTGCCGTTCTCAAATCGATCAATGCCGGCCAGAGGCTGGCCAGACGACCGTTATAAATCCAGATGGTTCCACTATCCGATTTGGTCCCCGCCGGACCGTCGGCGAGGGGCGCGCCCATGATCAACTCGGCTTTGCCGTCATTATTCAGATCACTTGCAAGCAGGGCGCCCAGGTATTCCATTTGCGTCCCGGTATCGACACCCACGATGCTGAGGTCGGCTTCGCCGGTTCCAACGTTTACCACCGCCGGCATGTTCGCGGTCGTTTGTCCGCGGACGACATGCACAGTCCCGGTGTGAGTGTAGGCCCCATTGGGTCCCTGGCGTAAGCGAACCCCGAGGATGACCTCATCGAAACCATCACCATCGAGATCGCCGGTCGTTAGTGCCGGAGCATACGTTACGACCGCAGCAGGGTTCTTCCCGAGGAGCAGGACATCGGTTTCTGTGGCCAGATCGATCGGACCCGAAAGTTGCCAGTCGGCAATCGAGCGTCCGTAAGCAACGAAGGCCTTGGCCCGGATGGGAGCACCCATGACCAGATCCTGAATGCCGTCGCCGTTAATATCTCCGGTCGTCAGGGTGCCGCCTTCGGTGAGGTGATCAGCCTTGTTCGCACCGTACACCATGACGCCGTCGCTTGGATCCAGGCTGGCCAGATCGATCGATGCGTTCGGAACCCAGTTGTCACGCCCGAATATCACGGCCACTTCACCGGCCTGTCGGCGCAGATTGTTCTCGCCGAAGCCCAACCAGGCCCCAACGATAATTTCACCAATTCCATCTCCCGTCACATCGGCCACCAGCACATTGCTGTTATAGCGCAACTGGTCACCGGCATCGGCACCGGTCACCAGGATGTCCGGAATGTCGCCGGCGATTCCGGCCAGGTCGCGAACGCCTTCGGTGTGTGGTGCGCCAAAGTAGACCGCAAGTACGCCGCTGTTCAGGCGCGTGCCGGCTCCGTCTGCGTTTGGCCATACAACGACCAGGTCGTCGACGCGGTCGCCATTCACATCACCGGCCGTGGTGAAGACCCCGAATTGCGCATCGAGCTCGGCTTCGCCATACACCGTGATCTCCGTGTTGGTGACGGCCAGGTCATAAACCGGTGCCAGCAGGCCAAAGGTAACCACAAGCGACATGTCGCGGCTGCGGCAGGGGACGCTGGGACCATATGCGTTGGAAACCTCGACGTAATAAACGCCTTCGTCTGCCTGGCGCACGCACTCGAATGAAATGCAGGCCGCGCGTTGATCCGAAAGGGCTTCGCCGTCTTTGTACCATTGAAAGGTCAAGCCGTTCGTGCTGCCGCAATAATCGATGCAGAAGTCGTGGCTTTTAAACTCGTGAATGACGATGTCATCGGGTTGATCGGTAATGAAGGCTTCGCTTCGGACGGTTACCTGCGCCTGGCAGGTGGAGGTGTTGCCGTTGACGTCGGTTGCGGTCAAGGTGACGATTTGAACCGTGTCGACATGTTCCGCACAGGTGAACAGGTTGGGCGAAACCGAAAGGCTGTCCAACGCGCAGTTGTCGGTTGTGCCGCCATCCACTTCGGAGGCCTGCAAGGTGTATTCACCGCCGGCCGCTTTGGTGATCACAATTTCTATGTCCTGACAGACGATGGCCGGTCCGAGATCGTCGACCACCGTGATGTTCGCCGCGCATTGTGCGCTGTTGCCACAGGCGTCGGTTACCGTCAATACGACCGGGTGCACACCCTGGTCGGTACAGCCAAAGGTGTCACGATCGAGCGAAAGGGTGACGTTGCCGCAGTCGTCCGCGCTGCCGTTATCCAGCTCGGAAGGGTCCACCACGACGGTGCCGTCCGGTCCAAGTGATACGGTGATATTTTTGCATTGAGCTGTTGGGGGAGTCGTGTCGATGACGGTGATGATCTGGGTACAGCTGACGCTGTTGCCCGAGGCGTCGCTCGCGGACCAGGTCCGAGTGATTTCGCAGCCGTTCGAAGCGTCGCTGTAGCTGAGTTGCGCGCCACAGTCGTCCTGTACGGTCGCGGTGCCCGTGGCCTCGGGATCGGTGGACCCGGGACAAACGACGGTAACATCGTCAGGACAGCTAATCTGTGGTGCGATGGCATCGACCACGGTTACAATCGAGGTGGCGGTGGATTGATTGCCACATGCATCTGTCACGGTAAGGATAACCGGATTGGGACCGATGTCCGCACAGGAGAACTCCGAGCGGTCGATGGCGAGGCTTACTGGTCCGCAGGCGTCTCCGCTTTCGTTGTTGATGTCCGCTGCGGAGATCGTGGCGAGGCCTTGTTCGTTCAAGTCGATGGAAATGTCGTTCACCGCGGCCAGCGGGGGCGTGTTGTCGACAACGGTAATGAGCTGCTCGCATGAGGACGCATTCCCACAGGCATCGGTAGCGGCCCAGACCCTGACAATGCTACGGGTTGCTCCGCAGCCTTCGGTGACATGATCCGTGAAGGTGACTACGGGTGCTCCATCGCACGCATCGACAGCGGTTGCGACGCCGGTGGCGGAAGGAGCGGTGGAGCCGCTGCATTCGACGACCGCATTGGCGGGGCAGGAGATGACCGGTGCGCTCGTGTCAGAGGAGGCGATCAACTGTTCGCATGAAGAGGCGTTGCCGCAGGCATCTGTGGCTGTCCAGACCCGGACAATGCTCCGCGTTGTTCCGCAGCCTTCGGTGACATGATCCGTGAAGGTGACCACGGGTGCTGCGTCACATGCATCGACGGCGGTCGCGATGCCGGTGTCGGAAGGGGCGGTGGAGCCGCCGCATGCCACGACTACATTGGTGGGGCAGGAGATCGCCGGTGCGGTCGTATCAGAGATCGTGATCAACTGTTCGCATGAAGAGGCATTGCCACAGGCATCCGTAGCCGTCCAGACTCGGACGATGCTGCGGGTTGCCCCGCAGCCTTCAGTGACATGATCCGTGAAGGTAACAACGGGTGCGGCATCGCAGTGATCTTCCGCGGTTGCCGTGCCGGTGGCCGACGGGGCTGTGGAGGCGCCGCATTGGAGTTCCACGGAAGCCGGGCAGGAGATTGCGGGCGCGGTGGTATCGGTGATCGTGATGATCTGTGGAGCACTGCTGGTGTTTCCACAGGCATCGGTCGCGGTCCACGTACGGGTAATCACCATGGTGCCAGAGCAGGAACCGTCTTCGACACTGTCGCTGAAAGTAACGGTTGGATGCTCGCTGCAGGCATCGGTAGCTGTCGCGTGTCCGGTCGCCTCCGGAAGCGTGCCGTCTCCACAGGTGAGCTGGCGGTGGTCGGGCAAGGAGAGTACAGGCGGTGTTTCATCAACGATCGTGATGACCTGAACGCAGGTCGCCTGGTTCCCGGATAGATCGGTGGCCGTCCAGGTTCGTTCGAGCGTGCCCGCGGATCCGCAGGTGGGGGTGAAAACGTCGGAGAAGGTCACCTCCGGGGAGGGGTCGGTATCGTCGGCCGCGGTTGCGGTGCCGGTTGCAGACGGAGCCGTCGAATCGTTGCACGCTATCGCACGGTTATCTGGACAGACCAGGGTTGGTGGATTCTCATCGCCCTCATGGCATTCGTAGACCCGGACTTTTCCGGAGAGAAGGCCGTGTTCGTTGTTGTTCCAGGGGGCTCCGACCGCCACACGCAGGCCGTTACCCGCGAGGGATACGGCATGGCCGGCACGGTCGCCGCCGAGGTCACCGCGAATCTCTCGTCCGACTTTGTGCCAGGCGTTCTCGCGGAATTCATACACACAAACTTGTCCATGGTCATCTTCATCATCTTCTTCTTCTCGGTTATCGCCATAGAAGGGATGGTCATGGTGATCATCTTCACGATCGGGTGCGCCGACCGCGACGCGCAGACCATCGGAGGAGAGGGCAACCGCAAAACCCGATTGGTCATCGTCGTCACCACCGAGGATATCGTCGCCCATCTGGGTCCAGACGCCATTGATGAGGTGGTACACGCGAGCGACTCCCGAATCGTCATCGTCATCATCCGTATCGTCTTCATGCCCGCCATCATTATCGTGGTCGTCATTCTGGTTGCCACCAATGGCCAGGCGATCGCCATCAGATGAGAGGGAAACCGAGACGCCAAAATGGTCATAGGCCGAAGCCCCGTCAATGTCGGCGCCGACCTGGTTCCAGGTGCCATTGTCCCAGGCAAAAACCCGTGCATGACCGGATTGCGATCCCGCGCCATCGTTCAGCATAGCCCCATAGGCTACGCGATTTCCGTTGGCTGAAATCGCGACCGAAGTGCCCGCCCAATCGCGGTGGGCTTCGCCGTCGAGGTCGGCACCCATTTGAATCCAAGCGTTACCATCCTGACGGTAAACGCGTACCTGTCCAGCATTGGTGCCGTTGCCGTCATTGAGGATGGCACCGATGGCCACCCGGGTGCCATTGGCGGATAAGGCTACGGAATATCCACCGCAATCGCCGGCCGCTTCCGCATCGATATCGCTGCCGATTTGCACCCAGACATTCTGCACCAGCTTATAGACGCGCACGTGTCCGGCATCCTCGCCACTGCCATCATTCAAGTTGGCTCCGATGGCGACTCGCTGGCCATCCGCTGACAGAGAAACCGAATAGCCCGATTGATCATAGGCGTCCTCACCCTTGATTTTCTGTCCAAGCTGGGTCCAAACGCCTTCTACCAGTTCATACACCCGTACCCGACCGGCATCCGGACCACTGTTGTTGTTATTAAGTGGTTCACCGACCGCAAGGCGTTGACCATCCGCTGACATGGATACCGACCAGCCCGATTTGTTATTTGAGCCTTCACCTTTAATGGCCTGGCCAATTTGCTCCCAGCATTGAGGAGTGTGAGGGGGCTCATGGTCGTCACCGGCGAAGACCTGGCCAAGTGAAGCCAGCGAGGAGAGGAGGGCGATACGGAAGAATCGGGGTCGTAGGGTCATATATACCACTCGGTGTTGGTGTGTTTAATGCGGTGTTCTACTGTATTACTGATAAAACTTAAAAAGCTGACGCAAGAGCTGTGGTTTAAAATATTCGGAAACGTAATGGTTCAATCATTCGGTCACGCTTGCACGCGTCTCTATGGGGGTTAATTACCCGCCTACATACACATCGTATAGCATATAATCATGTAGTGATTCATTCTGATCAAAGCCAACTTTAAATACATAATGTTTCTTCATTTTCAGGACGGTGAACGGATCATTGTTATCCGCCAATATGAGGAGTTTTTGTGTGAAGTCCTGGTACTTTGTAAGCTTTTAACCTGATTCCATGCCGCCAAAGCAGGGGGGAATCGGGTGAATCGTCGAGCCCTTACTCTACGAAAGATGGTTATGCTATCAGACCGTTTCTGCCCACGTATAACGGCTGTATTTGACGCTATAGAGGGTTGGCTAAGCTCAGGCTCCCTCGTATTGCGGGATCCTTTGGTCCGGATCGACGATCAGGCGATCACTTCGCCTCGGCCTTCCAGATTCAAATCTTGTCAAAATGAACGAAATCATCCATTCCCGCGACATGGATGCCAAAGTTGGTTTTCTTCTCTCGTAGCCTGGGATGTCGGCCCTGAATCACCGTATCCCCGACCTGCGCCGCCAGTTGATCCGTTCCATTTCAGCATTTCTTGAATGCTTGGGCTGGATGTGCTGCCCGGTATCGATGCCACCACGCAGACAAACCACATCGCCTGCCCGAGTGTTTGCGTTGGCAAGCAGCAGGGTGCTGGCGGCTTTGCCCGCCAGTGGAATGGGGGCGCGGGGTGCCGTCCATGCCGCCTGCCCATCCGGACTGACCCAGTAGGTGCCTGCAGGGGGCGCTCCTATCGTCCCCAAAAGGACGAGCGCGAATCGAATCCATGTTGGTTTCATGCAGAACCCTTTCCCACGAACGACGCCCTTGACCCGGCCGAGTTTACCAAGTTCGGTCAAGGGGATGGCTGAGCGAATTACACGGCATGAACGGGTTTGATCTTGTTGATCGCATCCTGCTCATTCCGGCCAGCTTGATAAAGATCCCAACGTTGTTGCAGGTCCAGCCAGAAATCCGGAGTTGTTCCAACGTATTTTCCAAGGCGTAAGGCCGTGCTCGGCGTGACACCGCGGCGACCATTTACCAGTTCGTTGATCCGCTGGTAGGGAACGCCAATCCCGTCGGCAACATCTCGCTGAGTCAGGCCCATCGGCTCCAAAAACTCCGTTAGTAACATTTCACCCGCATGGAGGTCCTCGAAGGTTCGGTCCATTCAGCCTCCGGTTAAACGTTTGCGGGTTATGAAATGCCGATCCGTCCATAAGTGAGTGTTTCCATGTTCGGCACAACCCGAGTGGTCTCCTCCCAGGTGATCGCATCGCTGGATATGAGGAGGCGACCTCGATACCGTGATCCTACGAAAATTCCGTTGCCAAACACCGCTCGGGTTGGCGCGTGGGTGTTGGGAGTGCGTTGCCAGGTGATGCCATCGGGCGAGGTGTACGTCGCCCCGAGACCGACACCGACGAAGCGCATGCCGTCCCAGAGCATGGCGTTGATGTGTTCGCCTTCTTCGCCCACCTGTCGGTGCTCCCAGGTGAGGCCATCGCGGCTGGACATGCACATGCCGTGCAATCCGCCACCGGCGAAGACCCCGTTCCCGAAGGCGACGTCGATGCAGGTGTCCACGGGTTTGGCGTCGGGGGTGTCTTCCCATTCCAGGCCGTCGCTGCTCACCGAGCGTCGCCCGTAGTCGCCCACGCCCACGACTTTTCCATCGCCCACGGCATAGCGACGCATGAGGTGCTTCCCCGCGATGTCATGCGGTTCGGACCAGGTCTCACCGTCCGTGGATTTGATCACGTAGGACTTGCTGTCTCCGCCGCCGTCGTTTCCGCCGATGGCGTGGAAGTGAGCGTTAAAATAGAACATACCACGGATGTATTTGGAATATTTTGCATCGAACTTGCTGTCGCTCCAAGTGGCACCATCCGCGCTTGCGGCAAAGGTGTTTTGGCCTCCGTAGCGGGCGCTGGTTACGGCGTGGCCGCCACCGACGCAGCTGGAGTTGAAGACTTCACCGTCTTTGCCCGTGTGGACTTCTTTCCAGGTCTTGCCGTCGGATGACAGCAGACAGGTGCCTTTTTCTCCAGCGGCCAGGAAGGTGTTGGGCATGGGGGCTCTAGATTAAGCCGGGCAGGCGGCCGTTGTACGCTGCCTTTTCCGAACTGAGGCTGTTGCCGAAGGGACCGTTCACCCCCATACGATCGAGCATTTCGACATAGAGGTTGGCGACGGGCGTTTCGGGCTGGAAGGCGAGGTGACGTCCGGCCTTGAGGGTGCCGCCCGCTTTCCCGACCAGCAGGTTTGGATAGTCGCGTCGGCCGTGTCCGCCATCGCTCATGTACGACGTGTAGAGGATCATCGAATTGTCGAGCAGCGAGCTTCCGCCCTCATCGATCGCGGCCATCTTGCGCACCATTTCGGAAAACAACATCGTGTACCATGCGTGAATCTGGCGACAGCCTTCGCGGGAGATCGGGTCCGCATCCAGAATGTTTCCGGCATTTCCCTGGTGCTCAAGCGTATGGGCGTGCTGCTCGTAGCCAACCGTTACCACGCCGGGAAACATGGCGCCGTCCGAGCCGAGCGCGAGGGTACACACCCGCGTCGTATCCGTCTGGAAAGCCAGGACCATGAGATCGGACATGAGGCGGATGTACTCGCCGTGGATCTCGGGATTCTGCCCAACCGCATGCATCATCTTTTCACCCGCAGAGCGATCCTCCGGCAGCTTGTCTGGATGATGCAGGTCCGCCGGTCCGGGGTCGTCCAGGTCTAGCAGCTCCATGCGCAGGCGAGCTTCCGCGCGTTCGAGACGCGTTTCAATATCCCGTACCGAGTAGAGGTACTCCTCAAACTTCTGTTGATCTTCTTTACCCAAGTTGCCTTTCAGCGCACGAGCCTCATCGAGCACGAGATCCAAAACCGATCGGTCATAGGTTTTCGCCGAGTCCTTCGGCAGCGGCTTAGCCTGACCCTGTTGTGTCGTGCGCCGGTCCCAGTTGGGAACGATGGCCGGCCGATTGCGAAACATGCGGTCGAAGGCGAGGCGCGGATTGCCTTCGTAGGGAATCGGAACGCCTCCCTCGCGAAAGTTGTACCGGGTTTCATGGTTTCCGAGCCCGAGCTCCATGGAGGGCAGGTAGCTCGTATGCCCTACATGCCCGGCGGCGACCTGGTCCATGGAGACCCCGGTAAAGATCTTGCCATTTTCCTTCTTCACCTTGTCCTGGCAGGTGAGGTGAACAAAGGCACAGTGTTCGTGCGCGTTGACGCCTTCCGCATGGCCGTGTTGCCCGAGTCCGGAAACCACCAGCAGTTGATCCTTGAGCGGCTCGAGGGGGCGAAGGATCGAGGGCAGTTTACCCAGGGCGCCTTCCATTTCCGGCTTCCATGATTCGATCACTGTTCCGCCGGTGACGGTGAAAATCCCCATGCGAAGCGGTGGTCGCGTCGTCGCCGCTGCGGCGAAGGCCGAACGCGGCAAGGCGGAGTCGAGGAAGGGTAACGCGAGTGTAGCCCCGACGTTGCGGAGAAAGGTCCGGCGGCTGGGGGCGGCTTCTGGATGGGTCGATTCGGTCTGCATAGATTTCTAAATACTAGGGTTTGGACGAAATTTTGACTCGCTGGTTTTGAAAAGGCAGGCTCAGCGCGATGCCGCTTGCGATATCGGCAAACCGATACCCGCCGGGCTCCGTGGCCTCGGCGATCCGGGCCACCGCGAGCTCGTCATAAAATTCAGCTTCACGCCCTAAAGCATATACCAGGAGTTGCCGAATGAAATTCTTCATCAGCAGGGTTTCACGGTCCTGGATGACGGTTCTCAGTCCGTCGACCCCACGGAAGGTCCGGCCGGAAGGGAGCGTGCCCAGGTTGTCGACCGCTTCATCACCCACCGTCTCCCGCCAGCCCCCGATCGCGTCATAATTTTCGAGGGCAAAGCCGAGCGGATCCATCTTCTTGTGGCAGCCCGCACAGGTCTCGTCGCTTGCATGCTGAGCGAGTCGTTCGCGAAACGTCTGCGGCTCTGGCGTTTCGTCCGCGGCCTCTTTCTTTTTGTCTTCCAGTGTCCCGGCGTTCTCCGGCGGGGGGGAGGGGGGCGTGCCGAAGAGGACGTCCAGTATCCAGGTCCCGCGCGCGGTGGGCTTCGTGCGGTCGGTGTGGGAGGTCGCGGTGAGCAGGCCCGCCATCCCGAGCAGTCCGCCGCGATGATGTTCGGGTCGCAGGGCGACGCGTTGCATCTGATTACCGCTGACACCTGGAATGGTATAGTGCTTTGCAAGCAGCTCGTTGACAAAAGTATAGTCGCTGTCGATCAGTTCGCGTAAGCTTCGGTTCTCCTTGCGCAGATAATCGAAGAAGGTGAACACCTCGTTGTGCATCGCGCGCTTCAAGTCACCCGTGTAGCTGGGAAAAAAATTCTGCTGAGGCAAGGCGCGATCGAGTTTGCGCAACTTGAGCCATTGGATGCCGAAGTTCTCGGTCAGGGCCCGTGCCTTGTCATGGGCCAGGAGGCGGGCGACCTGGGCTTTGAGCACCTCGGGATTGCTCAAGTCACCCTGATCCGCACATGCGCGTAATTCACGATCCGGCATGCTGGACCAGAGGAAGTAGGAGAGGCGCACCGCCAGTTCATGATCGGATACCGATTGATACATCTGTCCCGCTTGCCGGGCTTCCCGTTCCTCTTCAATCCGATACAGAAAATGAGGCGAGGCAAGGATGGGCTTCATCGCCTTGGTCAAGGCGTGGCGATAGTCATCGCCCTCGGCCAAAGCTGAATCGAATAGGGGGAGCAGGCGTTGCCATTCTGCCTCGACCACCGGACGCCGATAGGCCTCCGCGATAAATTTTTCGAGCACTTGGGCCGCTGCCTCGTGCGCGGAAATCCCCTTGGCTTCATCCGGCTGGATGAAAAAGATGCGGTCCCGTTCGCGCCCTTCGTTCAGGAAACGCTCAAGCGCAATCTCTGCGGCATGAAAATATTTTTCCAGGAGAGCCGGATCAATGGTCATGGAACCTGCAAGGTTGGTGAACCCCTCCACCGGACGCTCATGCGGAATGCCGGCCTGGGACGCGGGGTCCTGCCAGCCGAGGCCGAGGAGATCCTGGACCGTCCGTTTGTATTCCTCGCGGCTGAGCTGACGCAGGACGGTTGGACCGGGATCGAGGAAAAGCGGGTTTGCCGGATCCGGCGTTTCGATCTCACTCGTGATCCATTCGAGCAGACCGGTTCGCTCTGCGGGCAGCAGTTGGGTTTCGCTTTCGGGTGGCATGTTGCCGAAGTGGATCGCTTCGCGAACTTTACGCCAGATATCGCCTTTGGATCGGATGCTTACTTCATCCGTGATGCCCTCGAAAGAAACGCCGCCTTTCTTCTTTTTTCCGCCATGGCAGTCGTAACAGGTTTCCTGGAGGATCGGGATGATCGTTGTGCGATAATGCAGGGCGAGATCCTCGCCTTTCACGACAAGAGAGATGTTCAGGATGACGGCAAGCTGGAGGGCGATTCGATTCATGCAAGTCACTTTACCTGTTCCTTCAGAAACGCAATCACATCCTTGCTGTGATCCTGATCAAAGAAGGCGGCGCCTCCATGCGCTGAGCCGTGCAGCACCGCGAAGCGTACCGGAAGCCCCGGTTGTTCATACGCGCCATGCAGCTCGTGTGACTGGTTGATCGGCATCTGCGGATCCTGGTCGCCATGCAGCAGAAAGAGCGGTGGATCGTTTTTGTCCACATGGAACACCGGGCTGGCCAGGCGTGCGAAGTCTGGCAGCGCATCTGGTTGGCCACCGAGCAGCAGTTCCAGCGCGGGCACCCGAACCTTGAGTCCATGTGGGGTCGATTGCTGCAGGATCGTGGTGAGATTCGCCGCACCAAAATAGGAGACGATGGCCTGAACATCGGAGGACTGATCGAGATGCTGCCCGATGCTTCCCTCCAGCACCTGATGCCCATTCGTCGTGCCGACCAGGGCCGCGAGGTGTCCACCCGCCGAAGCGCCGGCGATGACCACGTTGCGTGCGTCATACGCATAGGTGTCCTGTTCGGCTCTCAGGAATCGGATAGCTGCTTTGATATCATGTACATTGGCCGGGAAGGGGGCTTCGGGTGTGAGGCGATAGTCGAGGCTGGCTACCGCGTATCCCGCGTCGACAAACGGGGTGAGTGGCATGGATTCTTTACTGCCCGATCGCCAGGCGCCGCCGTGTACCCAGACGAGCAGGGGCGCACGCCCCGCCTCGGGCAGGTACAGGTCGAGCTTCAGTGAACGCTCGCCGATACGCGCGTATTCGATGTCGCGCTGCTTCTCGTTGCCGCGGGCTGTCGTGAAGCACGTCAGAATAATCAGTGCCGTTAATCCATTGCGGTATGCATTCATTTCAGGTCGCATGATGGGCCTGCGATTCCGGAAAACAAGGGCAATGTAACCTGCACCGCTGCGATGTGATCACCTTACTCCAGCGCTTGCATATCGGCGGTCGCGGGATCCAATCGCAGCACCGTAATCCGGCTGTTCGTATCGACCGCCCAGAATAGTTTGCGTCGGGCATCGTACATCAAACCCAGCGAGACGTTACGGCCCTTCTTGCCGTTGGGGTCCTCCCCATCCAGCTTGAGGGTGACCCATGCGTTATTTCTACCGTCGTAGGCGGGGGTGCGTCGCCGATGGGGATCTTCCGGAGAAAGCGTGGCGCCAACCAGGACCAGGTCGTGTTCGATGTCGTAGCGTAGCTGGCAGAGGTACGGGATCGCTGCGGCCGCGCGGACACCTTTCGGAGATAGATGGCTGACCGTCCGGGTTGCGAGGTCGATGCTGGTGATGATTCCATCGTAGGTCGCCGCATCTCCGTAGGCTTTGGAGAACAACAACAGCCGGTGGCGGAGAGAGTCGTAGAGCATGGTCGAATTATCCACCACTGAACCCGGCAGCTTTTCGCCGTTGAGCGCGACGGCTTCCCAGGTCTGGTTAGGGGAGTCGTAGCGGTACAATTCCCCGTGCGCGGTCCATGCGTAGAGATTTTTCGGCGTCGGGCAGAGGGTGAGTGTGTAATAGGCGCTGTCGTAGTTCATGCCGGGCGGTTTAGCTTTGCGGTCGATCCAGTCGCCCACGGCCGGATCATATTGGTAGGTGAAGTCCCGCTGTCCGGTGAACAGCATGTGCTTCGAGACCGGGTCGTAGCCGTAGCTCTGG
The DNA here is from genome assembly GCA_047639095.1 of Candidatus Omnitrophota bacterium. Classification (GTDB taxonomy): domain Bacteria; phylum Verrucomicrobiota; class Kiritimatiellia; order SS1-B-03-39; family UBA6053; genus JAPYUI01. The sequence continues at coordinate 55,459 of JBLIND010000001.1, forward strand.
TACGTATGGCCCGTGACCCACGGCCGTCGGTTAAAATTATAGCCTGCAGGATAGGAGGTGTTCGAGTACAGTTGGCCGAGGGGGAATTCGACCGGCGCGCTCAGCTCCCAGCGGTTCGCCGCCATGTGATAGTGAAGCACATCGGTGCCACCATGGGCCGAGTGGCCCCCGCTGAAACGCAGAATCAGATCACGCTCGGGGTCGATGATCGCTGAACCCCAGTCCCGGTTTAATTGGGGCAGTTGGGGCGGATCCGTCGGCATCCAGGTGTTCGTCGGAAGGTTCTCCAGCCAGGCCTGGAACGTTGCGCGGTCGGGTGGAGGGCCGGTCAGATAAAAGTCCGGGTGGAAAGGGCCGTTGCGATACATCCGGGAATCCGGCGCGACGAGCGTGCCGCCACGCCAGGTGTCCTTTTCAATGTCATAGATCCAGTCACCATCGTCCAGATCACAGTATTGCCCTCCGCAGTAATCGGTGTTCGACGTGTAGGTGTAGCCGCCGCTCAGGCGAATCGACCCATCGCCCCTTGCTTCAAGTCGGTGATTCGCACGCGGTGGGGGCGCGCCCCTCGGATGACGTTGAAACCATTTCCGTTGTGCCGGATCGAACACCCAGGTGTCGTTGCTCAAGTAGTCCAGGTGATCGCCGCCAAAGAGAACGTACAGCTTGGTCTTTGGATCATAGATCAGGGTGTCGCCGGCGATGCCTTTTGCGCCCTCGGATAAACGCGCAGTTCCGCCATTCATCGCCCGGGCGGCGGGCTCCGCGTCCAACGCCTCCGAGGCCCGTTCGAGCTGAATTTGCGCCGCATGTATGGCCTGAAGGGGTTCCGTTTGCGATTGCTCCTGCCGCGTAGACAAATATCCGCGCGCCTGCCGGAGGTATCCAATCGCACGGTTGGCCTGGGTGCCCGTGTAGTCGTCGGCGCTTAATGCGGAAAGCTCGGATACCACCTGAGTCATGCTCGGAAGAATCTGATTGATGAGCGATGTGTGATCATTTGCAGGTACACCCTCAAAATAGGCGTTGCGCGCGGTAGCCAGCATGCGCTTGATAGCTTCACGAATCATCCAGACCTGTTCATGATGACCCTGCAGGGCGTTTTTTTCGCGCAGCTCAAGGTGGATGGCCTTCCATTCGCCACCAACCCATTCCCGGGTATGAGGCCGCCCGTCTTCGGCCGATTGGTCCTGCCCGCCGAAGGAGATTCCATGGCCTGTTGGCACCCGGCTTTCCGCCCCCCAGATCACGGGTTGCTTAAGGTCTACGGCATGTAGATTGTATGGCCGGTGCTTCTGCTGCGCGTCAACCGAAGCGATCAGGGCCAGGCTGAAGAGGCCGGTTGCGAACAGGTTGTTTGGCATGGCTGGTATCCGATGAAGGTGGTTTATGGGACGCGTTTCTGGCTCAGGTTTTCGTAGATGTGCGCTTGATTCTGACAACCCACCGCGAGGTCAAGGTCGCCATCGCCATCGATGTCGCCGAGCACCGCTTCGTGAGCGGGGCCGTGCGTATTCACCGACCAACTGGGCTTTTCCGGCAAGGTCCCTTCATGATTGAGATAGAGGAAGAGATGGCCGCCGTGCGCATAGTCGGAAGCGAGCACATCGGTGTCGCCGTCACCATCGACATCGCCGAAGGTGAACCCGTGAAAGGCGGTGTCTGGATCGCTCTTCCAGCGTACCTTCATGGGGTCAGGAAGCGAGGAGGGGGTGAGTCGCAGACTGGTGCCCAGTCGATTGCTCCATGGACCCTTGGCGCAGTACAGTTCAAATTGCTTGTCACGATTGAGATCGTGCCAGTACAGGCGCTGGGTCCAGGCGTTGGACGGGTCTTCGTAGAGTACACGGCCATCATCCCACGCACCTTTCGCTGAACGGTAGAGCATAATTCTCCCACCTCGGTATCCTGCGACGATGTTCAGGGTGTCATCGTTGATCACTTGGGCAAATATGGCGGTCTCCGCGTACTCCATGTGGCCGAGTTTGCGTGTGGGTGTTTTGGATGGCATGCCGGTGGTGTTCTCAAACAGGGCCACGCCATTAATTGGCTCGCCCGCGGCCATCACCATATCGAGATCACCGTCGTGATCAACATCCCCGAAGTCGATTTGATTGGCGTTGGCGATGATGCCGGTTTCCCAGTCGGGCTTTTGACCGAACGTTCCTTCGTGGTTTAAGTAAATTGTGCAATGACTCTCGTGCGTGCCTACGAGATCGTTCCAGCCGTCCTGATTGAAGTCGAGTACGTCGATATGATCGCAATCCGTGGTTTGCTCCGACTCCCAGGAGGTTTTCTGCGCAATCACGCCATCTTCATTTTTGTGCAGGACCCAACGCATCGGATCCGGCGCGCTGGTTACGAAATCCAGGTCGCCGTCTTTATCAAAATCGATGAATCGCGCGATACCGTCTCCCCCTGAGCGCGAGGTCCCGCTGCTCCAGATGGGTTTTGACGAAAAGAGGTCTTCAGCGCAGGCAAAGGGGATGGCCACCAGGAGAACGAAGGCCATCATGGACGACCGGAGCAGGGTTGACTTCATCCATAAAAAGTATCTTTCTTCGCGCGCGATATCGACTCCAAATATGCAAAGGATCATTCGGAATGGGATGGGATAGTTTCGTAGCTTGCCACGTGGACCCTCCATATAGGAGAATCACCCTGAACCCCAACTGGACGCGCTCACGATGAAACCATCGCATATTTGTTCATACCTTTTCGCCGCCGCTTTGCTGCCTGTTTCGACCCTTTTCGCCGCTGACGCCGCCCAGGCCTTTACCGCTTCGATTGAACAGCGTGTGCGGGATTGGCAACCGGTTAAAGAAGAGCGACTTCTGGACCAGATTGGCTGGGCCAACGGCCTGGTGGAAGGGAAACGCCTCGCGGCAGAGCACAATCGCCCCGTATTTGTCTTCACCTACAATGGATCGAAAACCCGGAACCAGGCGATCGCCCTGCAACGCTGCTGAGGGGGCGCGGCCGCCTTGAGAGCGAGTTCGCTCTCCAATCCCAAGATCATCGAGCTGTTGAATGCCTACTTTGTACCCGTGCATCTGGACGGGACTTACGTTCAGGCCCATCCGGAAACCATGGGGGAGGAGCTGGCCGCCTATCGCGGCTTGATGGCAGAAATGCATCGGGTGAATAAAACCCGTCAAACGGCCGGCCAGGAAAAATTATCCATCGGCACCGTCCACGCCTATGTGCTCAGTCCGGACGGTCAGGCGGTCGACTCGCGGCACGTCGCGCACGCCGGTCCCGAAAGCGTGATCAAAATGCTGAATGATGCGATCAAGACGCACGCACGTAAGCCCGGAAAACCGCTAGTGGCCTTGGCCACGCAATCGCCCCGTCCGGAGGCGCCCGCCGATGCGTTGGTCCTCCACTTGACCTCCCGGTACCTGGTCTCGCGCAACGACGGATCGGCTCGAAAGGAAATCGAAGGCGAATTTGTCCCACGTAAAACGAGTGGTCTCGGCGGCGAGCGCTCCGGCCAATGGGATGCCTTGCCGTCTGAAGACTGGCTCGTGCTTCAACCGGAAGCGTGGCGAGGACTCCTCCCCGAGGGCACGGTCGGCGTAGCCGATACCTGGCAGGTGAAGGACGCTCTCGTCGACACCTTGCTCACCCGCTTTTATCCGACGACCGAAGAGAACGACCTGAGTCGAAACCGGATCGATGAACGATCACTGAAGATAACCGTGCTCTCGGTCGAAGGCCCTCGGGTCCGCGCACGTATCGATGGCCATTTGAACATGAAGCATTCTTTTACGCCCGGCCGGGAAGACAACCGATTTGTGCATGCGACCGTAGAGGGCGTGATGGCGTTTGATGCGAAGCAGATTCATGATCTGCAGCTCGTGACCACCAAGGCCACCTACGGCGATGAACAACGCGCCCCACATTTCGGCGTCGCGCTGCGACGGATCCCCTAGTGCAGCTTGGGTGTGTCGTCTCAGCGACCACCCGAGGCACCCGGTCACGGCTGGTCACTGAGACGACGCGGCCATGCTGCGTGGCTATGCTCGTCACCCCTTATCGATGGCGATCGTTTTTTTCTGGTGTCACGCGGTGGATGTGCAGACTGCGCAATCGTTTCGTCAACTGGCCCGCGATCTTCAAGGGGAATCGGCGCTACATTCGGGCGCAGGAAAATTTCTATTGCATGGAAGCGCCTGCGAAGTGAACGCCACGGATTGAGGTCAGGTTTATACGACCTCAAACCGACGCACGTCCAACGCATTTTTGCCGCTCTTCTGAAGCGGCCGCGGCTCGGGCTGGGCGAAGTCATTGCGGTCAACGGCGCGGAAACGCACTTCATACGTTCCCGGTTTCAATCCGCGTAGATCAACCGCGAATGATGCCATGCCATAGGGCAGAGGCCAGGACGTAGGCTGGCCGGTGCTGGGGTCAAAGCCGAGAATATCTCGCGTGGTGTTGCCTGCGGGAAGCGATTGCTTCCAATCCGGTGGCGGCAAGAGCGGGCAGGGGATCCAGGGTCCACGTAACAGCTCCGGATGATCGTCCGCAAGCGCTTCGATCGCATCGCGGACCGAACGCACCCCGTATTCCACCCGCTTCAATCCGGATCGTCCCGCGATCACCTGACCGGTCAGCACGAGCGGTTCGCCCGCTTTAAATGTCTTGGGTCCCCCGTCCGCGTATGCCGCCGTTTTCAAGTGCGATTCGGGATCGTTGTTCTGGAGCGCATACGTGTCGTTGGCCCGGTAATCGTTCGTGACGAAAATGTGTTGCAGCCACTTGATCGATTTAAACCCGTAGGCCCAGGGCACGACCATGCGGACCGGCCCGCCGCGTAACAGCGAGATGGGTTCGCCATTGAGTTTGTACGCCAGGAAGACCGGAAGCTCATCCGGTGGCGTCTCCATCGCTTCGGTATAACTCACCGAGGATTGGAAGACCTGCTTGGGATCGTTGTTGTGAAAGCCGTAGTAATAGATGCGACGCACGTTGTGCAGCTTTCCGCACAGGCGGAGGACCTCGCGCAAGGGTACGCCTTCCCACAGTCCCTGACCGAGTGGAGTAGGGATATTCAGGCATTGCATGGCCTTGATGAATTTTACGCCGTGCGTCTTGCCCAGTTCTGTCAGCATCGGGAGGTCGATCGCGTTTCCGCCGGCCAGGGTCAGCGCCCGCTGGATGCTGGCGGGATGCGCGACATGATCTTTTTCGGTAAACGGATCGGCCGTGATTTCCAGGCGCCAGCTTTCTGGCGTCAGGCGTGCGTGGATCGCGTCCTGTCCGGTCAGGGAGTGCGGTTTTGGATTCCCTCGCGCGACCGTGTTGAAAGCATTGGCCGGCGTCAGCAGGGGGTGCGGATTGACCAGCTCCGGCCCCGCCGCTTGTGCGATCGTGCCTTTCGCAAGCCCGGAAGCTGCGACAAGGGTTGATTTCTGAATAAAGGCGCGGCGGGATAGATCGTCATTCATCGGCGGGTTCTCGGGTGGTTTGTATCATATGATTCAGCGCAATGGAAGGCACCGCGCATACGCTCCCGAAAAGATTGACTTATGCTGGTTACTTATAGCGAAGTTGTCGAAAACATGGGGCCATAAACCACGGAACTAAACCGTCGCACCGTACCCGTGTCGCCAGCCGGCAGTCTGAAGGGGGATGGGATTTCTACAGCAAACATTTCTGCTTTTAGGACCGGTGTTCGACATCTCGGGCGGTGAGCCATTTTCCAACCCCGTGTTCACTGTCGTTCTGCTGCTTTCCTTTTCGCTGCTTCTTGTGGCATGCGGGACTGTATTGAGTAGCATGAGTGAACGTTTCAGAAGGTCAATGAATGTTTCCAAACTCGGTTTGTTGGTGCTCGCGGTCGTGATGTGGATTGTTGTGCGACTGTGAAATTGAGCAGGATAGCTACGCCAGGGTGCGTGGCTTCTTCAGCGAGCCCCATTCAACCAGCAGCATGGCGGAGAGGATTAACACGCAGCCAACAACGCCCATGGCGTCCACGCGTTCGTGCAGGATCACAAAAGCCGCAAGCGCGGCAAAAAGGGATTCGCCGGAGAGAATAATTGCGGCATCTGACGGAGGGCTGTGTTGTTGGGCGATGGCCTGCAGGGTATAGGCGATCCCGCCGGAAACGATGCCGGCGTAGCAGATGGGCAAGGCGTTGGCTTGGAGAGTGGCCGCGGTAAAACCTTCGAGGCTGGCGCCGAGGATCAATCCACACAGGCCGCAGGCGGCGTATTGTACTGCACAGCACATCAGGGGGCGTCGGGTGCGATAGGCCACGAGGCCGATCATCGCGACATGTACGGCGAAGAAAAAGGCCGAAGCAAGCACGAGCCAGTCCCCGGTTACAAAGGCGGAGATTTTCGCCCCGTTCAACAGCCAGACGCCGAGCAGGGCGATCAACGAGGCCGGCCAGATGAGCCGTGCGGGTGGTTTGCGGAACAGGATCCAGTAGACGAAGGGCACGAGGACGACATACAAGCCGGTCAGGAAGCCTGCGTTGGTTACACTGGTCGACACGAGTCCGGCTTGTTGAAGATATACACCGGGGAAAAACGAGGCGCTCAGGCCCAGCAACAGCCAGGCATCCTTGCGGGTCAGTTCGGGTAGATTGGATTTCTTTCGCTCCAACAGGCAAAGGGGTGCGACGACCAGGAAAGACAGGATAAAGCGGGAGCCGACAAAGGTGAGGGGCCCGATCCCTTCCATGCCCGTCTTCTGGGCGATGAAAGCCGTGCCCCAGATCACCGCAGTGATCAGCAATAACAGGTCGGCTTGGATTCGGCTCATGCGTTGGACCCTATCAGGGTCGAGTGCTCGAAGTACAGAGCGACTTACTTGCCAAGTGTCGTGGTGGTCCAGGGCTGGGTGCGATCCGATGTCACGCTGCGAATCGCTTGTACCTCCGCCGCCGTCACGGCCGATGCCCCTTGACCATAGCTGCTGCGGACGAAGCTGATCACCTCGGCGATCTGTTGATCGTTTAATCCGCCCATGGCGGGCATGGGAACCGCATTCGGTCCGCCGAACGTTTGACCGGCAACGGTCACCGGACCCGTCAGTCCATGCAACACGATTTTAATGAGCGTGTCTTTGTCGCCGCGTATCCATTCACTGCCGGCAAGAGGCGGGTACACCCCGGGCAAGCCTTTGCCTTCGGGTTGGTGGCAGGCCAGGCAGGCCATCTCGTAGAGCGTCTCGCCGGCGGAGACCTGTTTGGGCGGCGTGCCGAGCAATTGTTTCAGGTACGCTGTTTGCGCTTCGCTTCCGAGTGGCAGTTTGTTGGCGGTCAATGCGGGGCCCCAATGGGATTGCAGCGCCCGTGCGCTCAAGCGCATGGCATAATCGAGGAAAGGATCCCGTGGTTGTTCCACCGCCGCCGTAACCACGGTCACCGCCTCAGGCCGCGGCACATAACTCGCGGCCACAACGGCTTCGAGTCGCACCCGTGGATGTGTATCGCGGGCGCGTTCACCCAGCAGGCTGAGTGCATCGGGCAATCGATCCGCCCACATGCCAGCTACCCGGGTCCCGTACGCGCGCACCCGCGGGTCTTTTGCCGCGAGTAGTTTCGCCAGCAGGCCGGGACGGACCGTCTCATGCGCCTCGAACACGCCGGCCAGCTCGAGCAGGAAGTGTTCGTCTTCCTCGTTGGTGAGTTTGTCTGCAGCAGCGATTATTTGCTCAGTCGGAGCATCAAAGAGCAATCGTTTCGCCTGGTAACGGGTCCAACGTTCGGGAGAACGCAGTTGTTCCAGCAGCTGGGCCGGCGACATGGCCGCCAGGTCCGGCTGTTTGACCGACGGAAGGTTCTTCGCGCTGATACGCCAGATGCGCCCGTGCGTTTTATCGCGTCGTGGATCGGCGTAACTCGCCTGGTAGTGTCCGATGATCGGATTGTACCAATCAGCGAGATACATGGCGCCGTCCGGACCCACGCTCACATCGACCGGACGGAACGCGCTGTTCGACGATTTGATCAGCTTCGGTAGTTGCGTAGTCTTGAACCCCGAACCGGCATCCTCGAAACGATGCAGCTCAGCCACCGCGCCGAAGTACCCGCCGATGAGCGCGCAGCCCTGGATATCTTCCGGCAGCGCCTTGGTGCCAACGATGTCGAGAGCAGTCGTTTTCGGCGAGGTGTTGAACAAGGGGCCCACCGAGTGATACTGAACCGGCGAATTGCGATAGGAGGCACTCGCTTCGGTTTGCGATCCGCTGCCGGAAGGATTCGCGCCGCGCACCATGCCCGGTACCGACCAATATCCCTGCGGTCGATCGCCGGATTTGTGAAACACCTGGCCGTAGTCATCGAAGGCCACGCCCCAGCAATTGGCCCCCGCCATGCCACCGCCGAAGAAGCCATCCATGCGCAGGGTGCGCGGGTTCAAGCGCCATACTGCGGCACGATCCAGCCGTGCGATACCCCAGGGCGTCTCCACCCGCGACATCGCATGCAGGCCCTGGGTGAACCACAGGCTGCCATCCGGTCCGTGGCAGATGCTGTTCACCAATTGATGCGTGTCGCCGATGCCAAAGCCGGAAAAAATCACGTGCCGTTCGTCTGCTTTTCCGTCGCCATCGCGATCCACCAGATGCAGCAGTCGATCGAAGTCACAGACGTACACACCACCAGCACCCGGTTCGACGCCCTGGACCATGGTCAGGCCTTCGGCAAAGCGGGTGGACGTATCTGCGCGCCCATCGCCATCGGTATCCTGGAGGACGACGATGTAATCGGCGGGCTCGAAGGCCGCGAGGGTCTGTGGGTAGGTCGGCGAGCAGGCCACATACAGCCGCCCTTTTTCATCCCAGGAAAACTGAGTGGGATTGACGACGCCATCCGCTTCCGAGGCGAAGAGATTCACCTGGTAGCCTTCGGCGAGCGTGAAAGTCGCTATCTGCTCGTCGGGGGTGAGCGCCTTAGGTTCTTCGACGGCCATCGCCGGTTTATCCGGGTAGGGCGGGGGTGCTTTCCCGTTGGCCAGCGCGTGAATCCGTGCGTCCGCGGCTTCGACGAGCGGCAGCTGGGCTTCGAATGCCTTTTGCAGCGAGGGTTGTGTGCCACCCGCCCTGCCAAACATCTGATTCACCCGGTCACCGTAGACAAAGGACCAGTTGGAGGGGCGCCAGCAGTCGAACCAGAGTTGATTCTTCTTCACGATTTCTGTGCGCAAGGGTTCCAGGTCGGCGACGGATTTGGGTGCTGCGCCCAGGGCTGTGGCCACCAGGTGCGCGACTTCGCGCAAGCCGGATTCAGTCAGGTGGATGCCATCTTCGGTCCGCCGCTGCTCCGAGGCCACTAAGGGCGTAAACACATCGACAAATACCGCGCCGCGTTGACGGGCTATATCACGCACCGCTTTTACATAGGCGGCCACATCCTGATTCCGCTGCGTAAGATCCGGTGCATGCGAGGCCTTGGGCTTCTCAAAGGGCAGGGGGGAGATCAGCACCAGCTTGCGCGTGCGCGCGGCAAACTGATCGAGCAGACGATGGTAACTGGCGGTGAATTCCGTCAGGCGCTCCACGCCATCCAGGGCTTCCATCTGGCCAAACTGCGCGACGATGGTGGTGGCCCCCGCCGTATCGAGTTGTCGCGACCAGTCGCCGAAGTTCAGTTCGCGCCATTGCTCGTACACCGTATCCGCCTCCCAGGCCATCGAGCGAAAGCGCGGTTGTTTTTCCGCGAGTGCGGACGCGAGGATGGCTTCCAGTTCGCCTGCTTTCTGCTCGCGGACCAGGTTCTCCTGTCCGACAAAGACGATGACTTCGTTCTCCTCTGCCGCGAAGGTGGAATCCTTGAAGCCGGCGATGGGGGAAACCGGTTGGCCCTTGCCAAAGCGACTGAGGATTTCACCTTCCGAGGGCACGGCCGAATCCGGCAGGACGTCAATCGTGATGTTGCGAAACGAAATCTCCGCCTTGCAGTTGCCATGGATCTGTAACGCGATCAGCCCACTGTCCTCGATGCCTGCAGCGCGTTCCACCCAGATCGCGGTGCGTTGGCCATTCAGGAAGAGCAGGCTCTGGGCACCCCGGGCCACGATTTCATAGCTGTTCCACTCGCCCGGCTTCTCCAGCCGCTTGATGAAAGCCGCATCCGCCTGGGCGAGGAATTTATTGCGCCGCGATTCATCGTACAGGCTTCCGGAATAGCCCGCCCCGATGTCCGCCTGGTAGCCCGACATTTCGTTCGGCGGGTTTGCGATGCGTTTACTGCGGAACTGTACGCCGCCGTTCACAAAACCTTCGGTGCCGACGATCTTGTATTCCAGGCGCAGATGGAAGTTCTTGTAGGGTTTCTTCGTGCTCAGGAACTCGTTGCGTGGATTGCCCTCAAGCGATCCGCCCACGATCACGCCGTCGCGCACCCGCCAGACCTCGCGGGTCTCGCCTTCCCATCCATCGAGGGTCTTGCCGTCAAAAAGGTGCGTGGGGGCAGCGAAGCTCGCGGTGACGCAAAAAGCGAAGAGTAGGAGCGGTAGACGTATTGGTTTCATATGCAAAAGCCTCTGGTTTCTGGCTACATCAATTCAGCGACGGGACCTGTCGCCACGCCGCCCTGGAAATTGTCCGGTAAGGGCATGCCGACTTTTTCTGCGACGGACTGCCAGACGTTCGACACCGGTGCGTCCTTTTTCACGAGATGGCCCTGGTGTTTTACCCCGAGCGCGGATCCACCGCAGAGAATCACGGGGAGCAGGTTGGAGTCGTGAGCGTTGAAGCCGCCATTCGTGGTCGCCCAGGAAGCCATGGTGTTGTCGAGCAGCGTTCCATCGCCTTCTTTTACTTCCTTCAACTTGCCCAGGAAGTAGGCCCATTCGGCCAGGTAAAGCGCGTCGAGCTCGCGCCAGAACACGATCTTATCTTCCTGCTCGTTGTGATGCGTGATCGTGTGCAGGTCCCACTTGCTCTTGGTCAGGTATTCGTAGCAACGCGCCTCGTCCCCTTCGGTGCGGGGGATGTGACTCACCACACGCGTGCTGTCGGTCTGGAAGGCGAGCGCCACCATGTCGAACATCAGGCGGGTGTACTCCGAGTATCCGCGGCCATCGTTGGCGATGCGATCGCGGGGCGAGCCCTGGCCGAAATCGGGTTTCGAAACCTGGGGTTTGGGCCGGTCCACCCATTCGCCTTCGACTTGAATTCGGTCTTCCAGGTCACGAATCGAGGTGAAGTATTGCTCCAGCCGTTCGCGGTCGTCCTTGCCGACGCGCTTCTGCAAAGCCGCCGCCTGGTCCTTGATGGAATCGAGCAGACTTCCACGTTGCGCGAGTGTCTGTTTGGCCGTGGAAATGGTGGTGTTGTCCTGGTTGCCGAAGAGCTTTTCAAACAGCACCTCCGGCCGGTTCTCCGGCGTGATCGGGGTTTTGTTGCGACTCCAGGAAAGCGTCATCGGCGTCGATCCGCCGAAGCCGGTCTCGCGCACGGTGCCGAGCACCAGCGAGGGGAAACGCGTGGCGCTGCCGTGATGCGCGGCGAGCTGTTGATCCACCGAGGTCAGCGTTTTCGAATTGCGTATGGTGTTGAGCCCGGTGAGCAGGCAGCTGCAGGACCCGTGGCCCCCGGTATACGAGGTCAGCCCGGTAATCACCGTGCAGTCATCCTTGAATGGTGCGAGCGGTTGGAGCGAAGGCGTCAGGGTGTAGTCCTTCCCGGTGTCCTTCGGGGTGAATCCGCGAATCTCCAGGCCCAGGCCCCAATAGGTGAACATCGTGCGGCGCGGGATCTCCGTCTGCGCAATCGATCCAGCCGTCGTCACCGAGTTGGCATTTGCGCTCATCACTTCGAGCCAGGGCAGGGCGACCGATGCGCCGATGCCTTTGAGAAAAGTACGACGCTCCACGCGCCAGTTATTGGTTTGAATGTTCATCGTATGGTTTTCCGGTTACTATAGGGTCTGGAAAAATGAGCTCGCCACCGTGGCCTGGATCAGTTCCTGGAGCCGGTATTCGTGTTGGGCCGCGTGTGCGGTGATTTCATCGACGGTAAGATGGTCGGTATACCCGATGGGTCGGCCGAGGGCGTAGCAGAGGAGTTTCTCCGTGAAGCCGGTGATGAATCGATCCTTTTCCATGAGCAGGGCGGCCTTGAATTCCTGTACGCTGGTGAAGACCTGCCCGCCGGGCAGCTCGCCGCTCACATCCAGTGCAGGCGAGTTCTGGTCGCCGTGCATGCCTTCACCATTTTGCCGCTCGCGCCACATGCCGGTCGCATCGTAGTTTTCGAGTGCTAGGCCGAAAGGGTCAACTCGCTGATGACAGCTCGCACAGTTTTCCGAGAGCCGATGTTGGTCCAGCCGTTCACGAACGCTGAGCTTCTTCTCCTTGATCGCGGGGAGGTCCCCGGCGTTGGGGGGGGGCGGGGGGACGGGTTGGTTCCACAGGCGGTCGAGTACCCAGGTGGCGCGGCGTACGGGAAGGGTGCGGGTGCCGTCCGCCAGAAAGGTGAGAATGCCAGCCATGCCCAGCACACCGCCGCGTCGATCGTCGGCGGATGTTGACACGCGACGGAAGTGATCACCCTCGATCTCCGGAAGGCCGTAGTGTTTTGCGAGGCGGTCATTGACCACGAGAAAGTCGCTGTCGAGAAAGCTGGTCACGGGTAAATTTTCGCGCAGGACTTCGCTGAAAAACGCCAGCGGCTCCTGCCAGGAACTATCACGCAGGGCGTCGTCATAGTGCTTGTAGGCATTTCGATTCGGCGGGTTGCCATTTTTGAAATCGCGCACACTCAGCCATTGCCCCGCAAAGCTCCGGACAAACTCCTGGGACTTGGGGTCGGCGATCATGCGTTTCACCTGAGTCCGTAAGACCGAGGGGTCGCGCAACTGTTTTTGCGCAGCCAGATGGATCAGCTCATGGTCCGGGGTGCTGCTCCAGAGTAGGTACGATAATCGACTTGCCAGTTGCCAATCATCCACGGGCTGGGGGCCGTCCGATGCATCGGCGATCGCCTCCATCCGTTCACTGCCCAGGTACAACAGGGCGGGGGAACACATCACATTCTTCACGCCTTCGCGCACGGAGTCGACGAAGGTCAATTCCCGATCCGCTTTGGTTTTTTCGACCCAGGCCACGACGCCGTCCAGCTCTTTATCCGTCGTCGGCCGGCGAAAGGCGCGTGGCAGGAAGCGCGCGAAGATCTCCCGCAGGTAGGTATCGTCCTCCCGCTCCTCACCATCGAAGAATAGAGCGCTTCGTCCTTTGGGCGGCCATTCGACGAGAGGGCCTTCCCATACCATGCTGCCGACCCAGAGCCGGGGGCGGTCCTCGATGTCGAGTTTCGGATCGTATATGTAATAGGGGCCGTCGAAGGTCTTCCGGTTCTCCAAGGCAATCGCCAGGGCTTCCTCGGATTTTTTCTTCAGCTCCGCAACTTCTTCGGCTGGCTTCTTTTCGCGAATGGCGCGATCGATCTCCCCGGCGATGGTCACCGGTTTCCATTGCACATCCTGGTAGAGCGGGTTGCGAATGATCACGTCCTTGTTGCCATTGTCCCAGCCGATGCGCCAGTTGCGGTTCATCCCCGGTGGGCCGGCTTGCAGGTACATCAGGTATTCGTATTCCTTCGGTGCATCCAGCGGCGCATCGATCACCTGGCTTGCCACCGCCTCGATGGGGCTGCCGTATCCGTATTCGAGCACGAGGCGGACTTCCTTCTGCGCTTCCTTGCCCGCGCCGTTGAACGCGCCAGCCTGGATGCGGAAGCGGTACCAGCCATCGCGGGTCACACATTTTTTCGCGAAATTTTCACCGAAATACGGACTGCGTTGATTGCCGGGATTCCGCCAGTTATTGCCACCGGAGAGGTATTCGATTCCGCCGTTCTTCATTTCCCAGAAAAACGGGCCGTGGGGCACATAACGATTTTCCTTGGCGTTCCACTGGTCGAAATTGTCGATCGGAATTTTACTCAAGGGTTCCTTAATCGTGGCGACGATGCCCGGAGGTGGGTTTTTATCGACGATCTCGCCGGTTTCGTCCCGGTAGGCGGCTCCAATGCCGTGCACATGTTTCTCCTTCGTCGCGTCCCAGGCGAAGACATGCATTTCCGGTTTCTCCAGAAAGACCACTTCATCGAGCACCATGTCGGCCACGGTCATGTATTGGGAGAGCTGACCTTCATCCATGAACAGGCCCGCCTCGCCCCGGTCGAAGCCGCCGACCTTACCGTCTGCGGGGAGCTCTTTCTCGATTCGCCGGGCGAAGTTTTCGTCCAGGGAAAACAGGTCGCGCAGGGTGTTCGCATATTCAACCCGATTGAGCCGGCGCATGGGCACACGCCCGCCCGCGCCCTGGGCCGCCTTGGTCGTTTCGTCCAACTGCTCGGCCACCCACGACGCGACGGCGAAGGCTTCTTTCGCATCCGGCCGTGGTTTTTTCTCCGGGGGCATCTCGCCGGAGTTGATCCGGTCCATGACCTCTTTCCACAAACCCGCGTTGTTTCCGGCGGTGAAGTCGGTCGTGAGTAGATCAATCCGGAAGCCCGCCCGCGCCGTATCCTCGTCATGGCAGTCCATGCAATGCTGGTCGATAAACGATTGGATCGGAGGCGCTGAAGGGGTCTTTACGCCTGCCACACAGAGGCATTGCAGCAGGATGAATGCGTTCAAAGCATACGCGCAACGGAGGGGAGAGGACGTGTTGATCTGCATCCTGAAAACCTAGCACGAGATTCGGTCGGCAGGGCAGTCTGAAATGCAGAACATTGGGTCAGCCGAAGCTCGACGGCGAGGATTTCCTCAGATCCGGATGGTGCTCCTAAGCGTAACAGGACTGTGCTGAGGAGGAGACTCCGCTCGGCCTGATTAACAACTTCGGATTGGCTATACGGAATTTATTCCGTCCCAGAGAACCCCGCCATCCTGTGCTCCCGCTTTCAGCTGGATCATCCGGCTGGGAAGCCGTATGCACCAACCCGGCCTTGGAAGACCATGCTCCACCTACTTACTCGCCTCGGAGCTTCCTGAATAACCTGTGTCCTTCGTGCCAGACCCTCGGAGTTGATCGTCGTGCGCGTGGGACTCCGGTGAATCTGAAGCCGACGAGTGGCCGGGGATGCCGGACGTACGAAAGGGCTCGTCAAGCGACCGATTCATGCTAGTTTTTAGCGGATCAATATGGACCAACCTCATGGAGTCACAAATGAACATCTCGAGAATCACTTTGCTTGCCCTTTTGCTCCCGCTCACGCAGGCCATTGGCCAGAGCCCACTTCCACCCGTGGAGAAATCCATCGAGGATCCATCCACTGGTCTGAATGTTCAGCCGGGCTTTGTGGCTGAGCTCATCTACACCGTCGATAAGAAGCAGTACGGCACCTGGATCTCCATGGCCTTTGATGGCCAGGGGCGCATGGCCGTATCCGACCAGGGGGCTGCCGGAACCTTCCTGCTTCAGATCCCAAAAATTGGCGAGGCCTTTGATGAAAGCAAGATTCAGAAACTCGATGTGAAGTCTTCTCAGTACGGGATGCTCTACGCGTTTGATCACCTCTACATGATGGGCAATTCCACCCTGACCCGGGCCAAGGTTCTGGCGAACGGCGATCTGGGTCCCTCGGAAGTCATTTCAGAAATGCCCGGGGGCGGCGAACATGGTCCACACTCTTTAGTGGTTACGCCGGATGGCAAAAGCCTCTATGCGATTGCCGGAAATATGACCCGGATACCCGAGTATCAGAAAACCCGGATCAGGGAAAACTGGAAAGACGATGTCCTCCTCCAGAATTATGCCTATGGACACAATGGAGGGGGCCAGGCTCCCGGCGGCTGGGTGTTGAAGCTGAGCCCGGACGGAAAAGAGCGCGAAGTCATGAACATGGGCTATCGTAATCCCGTTGATTTCGCGTTGAACCGCGACGGTGAATTGTTCGTGTATGATGCCGACATGGAGTGGGACATCGGCGCGCCCTGGTATCGCCCGACCCGGGTCAATCACGGCGTGTCTGGCGGCGAAAACGGATGGCGTGCGACCTCGAAGAAATGGCGGGTCTATTATCCGGATACGGTTGGCTCGGTCGTCGATATCGGTCCCGGTTGCCCCACGGGGGTGATCGCCGGTGACACGGCCAAGTTCCCCACCCATTACCGCGACGCCCTCTTTATCTGTGACTGGACCTTTGCGACCATGTACTCCATTCACCTGAAGCCGCATGGCTCCTCCTACATCGGCGAAAAGCGTGAATTCGTATCCAACACCAAAGGCTCGTTGCCCTTGACGGATGTCGTGATCGGGCCGGATGGGCATATGTACTTCTGCGTCGGCGGCCGCGGTGGGCAATCCTACCTGTACCGGGTGTCGTATCAAGGGACGGCCTCTACCGCCTTGTCCAAGCTGGATACGACCAGTGCCCATGCCAAAGCCCGGGCAGAACGACATGCCCTCGAGGCTTTCCATGGTCACCCGGATGCGAAAGCCGTGTCCGTTGCCTGGCCCTATTTGAGCAGTGAGGACTATCATCTGCGCTACGCCGCACGCATCGCCCTGGAGTGGCAGGATCCCACGAGCTGGGCCGACAAAGCCTATGCCGAGAAAGACGATGTCGCAGCGATTCATGCCTTGCTGGGTCTGGCGCGCTGCGATTACGAAGGTAGTCTTGCCCCGAGTATTCAGCGTCTGCTCAAGGTTGATTTCAAGCAGCTGGACAAAGTCGGACAACTGGCCCTCCTGCGCACCTATGCCGTCATCATGAGCCGTGGTGGCCAACCGGATGCGGCCCAGGTCCAGGCGATGGGCGATCAGTTGGATCCTCACTTTCTCGCCAAGGACGACAACGTGAACGAGGAGCTCTGCCGGGTGCTCAGTTACCTGCAGCATCCTTCCGTGGTGAAGAAGACCATCGCGCTCATGCAGACGACCAAGGCCACGGTGCCGGATTTTGATCCCGAGGTCATGAAACGAAATGGGGGATATGGTGGCAGCATCTTGAGCTCCATGGAGTCGGCCCCGAATATCCTGAACATTCATTACCTCTTCTGTCTGAAGGATGTTCAGACCGGCTGGACCATGGATGATCGCAAGGTCTACCTCGGTGAATTGAAGACCCTCTTAACCAAAAAAGGGGGCAATATGTTCACCGGGTACATCGACAAGATCCGCGAATCCGCCATCGCGTCGGTCCCTGAGAAAGATAAAATGGCCCTTCAATACCTGATGGGTGACGTGAAGAGCATTGATCTCTCCACCCTGCCGAAAGCCGAAGGGCCGGCCGTTGCCTGGACGGTGGAAAGCGCGCTGAAGATGCTGAAGGATGAACCCCTGACCGGGCGGAGTCTGGCGAATGGTAAAAAGATGTTTTCCGCAGGCCTCTGTGTTGCGTGTCACCGCTATGGACCAGAGGGTGGGGGAATTGGCCCTGACCTGACCAATCTCGCCAAACGCAGTGACTATAAATCCATTCTCGAATCCATCCTCGAGCCGAACCTGGTGGTCTCTGAACAGTTTGAGCAACATGAGCTGAGCATGAAAGATGGCTCAACCATCATGGGGCGAATCGTCGGAGATGAAGACGGGGAGTATGCCCTCGTGCAATCCGGGTTTGAGCCGCTGAAACTGAAGAAAGTTAAAAAGTCAGAGGTGGCCTCCAAGAAAGGTTCCAAGCTGTCCATGATGCCTCCCGCCCTGATCAACACCATGAATGCGGAAGAGCTGAAGGACCTCGTGGCCTATTTCGTTTCCGAGGGGAACAGCCGCCATCCCATCTACCGTTCCGGCAAGAAACTGGATATCAAGTTGATCAGTGCGGTGTATGGCGAGCCCGGTAATCCGAAGAAGCAGATGGATGTTCTGAAGAAGATCCAAAGCCAGCTGGATGCATGGAAGTATGATTTCGAGATGTCGAATACCCTCGCCGGTAAGGATCCGGCGTCCGGGGTAGTGAAAGTCCTGGAACTTAAATATTCCTATAACGGCAAGGTCGTCAGCAAGAAGGTCAAAGAGAACGGCACCGTTTATTTTGAGGAATAGCCTGGTGTGAAGTTGAAGAGGGTCGCGGTTAGCGATCACTATTTTCGCCAGTGAAGACCTTGGGCGCTGTTCCTGCCATCGGAATGCTGTTGAGAACGGCTTCCGATCATAGGATAAGGTCGATCGAGACAAGAGATGCTGGCGTGGAGCGTAAATTGCCCCTTGCAATAAATTGCGGCGGGAAAGCCGGCATACATTACCCGCACTCCAAAGCCTTTGGCCTGGAACGCTGCATGAGAAGAGATAAATAGACCCATACTACATCAACTGATTTGGAAGAACCGATATGAATACATCCACCCGTACGACCAGGGTCGGGCTGAACGTCCGCCCGCGTTTCCTCTTGTTGCTTTTGGCCACGGTGCCGTTGTTCCTCGCCGCCAGGGACGAGCCGGGGGTTACGTTTCTCACGCCGACGGAGGCCATTGCCAAGATGACCTACCCGGAGGGCTTCAAGGTCGTTCCCTTCGCGGCGGAGCCGGAGATCGTTCAGCCGTTTGCGTTTACCTTCGATGATCGGGGCCGGGTATGGCTTTGCGAAAACATGAATTATGAAACGCGGGGGTCCGACAGTTTTGATGAGGGTCCGAAAGGTCGGATTGTGATTCTGGAGGACACCGACGGGGACGGCCGGATGGACCGGAAAAAGCTGTTTGCCGACAAGCTGTTTTTCCCGACCGGGATCGCCTTTGGTTTTGGCGGCATTTGGGTGGGCTCGCCGCCGAATTTACTCTTTATCCCGGATCGAGACGGCGATGACGTGCCCGATGCGGAACCGGAGATCGTACTGGATGGCTGGGGACGGCAGGACCGGCACGAAACGATGAACAGTTTCATGTGGGGACCCGACGGCTGGCTGTACGGACTGCACGGGGTGTTCACCCACTCCAAGGTGGGCAAGCCGGGGACGCCGGATGCCGAGCGGGTGCCGATCAACGCCGGGGTGTGGCGTTACCATCCCACGCAGAAGACCTTTGAGGTTTTTGCCTGGGGGACGAGCAATCCCTGGGGGATGGATTTTGATGCGCAGGGTCAGGTGTTTATCACGGCCTGCGTGATTCCCCATCTCTGGCACATGATTCAGGGTGGCCGGTATCACCGCCAGGCCGGAAAACATTTTAATCCGCATATCTACAACGACATTAAAACCATCGCCGATCACCGACACGCATCGGCGCACGGCGGCGCGCGCTTTTACCTCGCGGACCAGTTTCCCGAAGCGTACCGAGGGCAACTGTTTATGTGCAACATCCACGAGCACGGTGTGCTGACCGATGTGATTACCCGGAGTGGGTCGGGCTTCACCGGAACCCATGGCGATCGATTCTCCATGGCCAATGATAAGCAGTGGCTGGGCTTCAACATGGAGCTGGGACCGGATGGATCCATGTACGTGCTCGATTGGCACGATGAAGATATCTGTGGTCGAAAGGTGATTCACAGAGATACGGGTCGGCTGTGGCGAATCAGTTATGGCGACGCGAAGAATCCTGCGTTCAATCTGGCGGAGAAGTCCGTCGAGGAGCTCGCCGCGATCGCCATCGATGCGACGAATGAATGGCACTCCCGCCAGGCGCGTCGGATTCTCCAGGAACGGCATGCAACGGGTGAAATCGACCCCAACGTGCAGGCAGCCATGCATCGCACGTTGGTTGAGCGGCTCAAGGGTGAGACACCGGTTGCCCGGAAATTGCGTGCGCTGTGGACGCTGCATATCACCGGTGGGTCCAGCGAGCGCTTGTTAACCGTGCTGTTGCAGCATCCCGACGAATATCTCCGCGCCTGGGCGATTCAACTGCTGGCGGAGGACGGAAAAGTGTCTGCAGATGTGCTCAGTAAATGGGTTGCGATGGCCCGGGACGACGGGTCTCCGGTCGTTCGACTCTATCTCGCATCCGCCGTTCAACGTATTCCCGCAGATGGCCGCTGGCCGATTCTGGAAAACCTGGTCGTGCACGAAACGGACCGGGACGATCACAATTTACCCTTGATGAACTGGTTCGCGCTGGAACCCCTGGTGATGGACGATCCGGATCGCGCGATCGAGCTGGCGGGGAAAACCAAGATCGACCTGCTCGCCCAATACGTGGCTCGTCGCATCAGCAGCGAGGTGGTTCCATTTGCCGCGGCGCCCGGCGAGGCGTTCATCAAGGCCCTCCCGAGTGATTCCGTTTCGGATGATGGCTTGCGGTTACACCTCAGCGTCGAAACCCTGGCACCGGAAAGCACCTCCATCGAGCACTGGGGGGAGGTGGCGCAAACGCAGGAGGAGGCCCGACCCGTGCTACGCAAAAATCTGGGTGGCCGCAAGGCGATCGTCTTCGATGGCGAAGACGACTATTTCGAACGGGCGCATAGCGATGAGCTGGCGTTCACAGAAAGCGAGAATTTCACCTTGGCCGCCTGGGTCTACCCGGAAGCTGAAAACCCCGGCTGGCGTGGCATCGTCACCAAGGCGCGGGACGGCGGCCCGTGGTATGGACTCTGGATCCACGGCCGGCAATGGCGGTCTGGAGCCAGCAAAGGAGGCGCCCTGGACGGGCCAGATGCCCAATCGGGTTGGGAGCATATCACGCTCGTTCAGCAGGCCGGCACGATGCGGATGTACGTGGATGGTTACCTCGTGAAGACGGGCAAACCGGTGGATGGCTCAGGGAAGGGCGGTCTTTGGATCGGCGGAGCCGCGAGCACCAAAGAATTCTTCCGGGGAGGCATCAACGAGGTGCGGATTTATGGACGGGGCCTTTCCGCCAGCGAGGTTTCGTATCTTGCGGACCATCCGGTCGCCGCCATCCCGGAGGAGTTGACCCCGAAAGCGCCTTCAGATAATTTTTCCACGCTGATCGTAAAGCTTGGCCAGATTTCCGAGCCCCATCTGCAAACTGCGATGCTGCGTGGCATCCGTGAGGGCCTGGCTGGAAATTCAAACGTAGCGGTTCCTGAAAGTTGGAGCGGGGTATTCGCGACGCTTGCCCGGAGTCCGAATGCGGACGTGGTAAGCGCGGCAGAGGAACTGGGTGTGCTCTTTGGTGATGACGCGGCCTTAGCGAACGTTCGGAAAGCGATGTTGAATGCCAGCTTGTCGGTCGATGAACGCCGTAAGGCCATGGAGACGCTGGTGCAACGGCGCGCTGAAGGATTGGCGGGTGATCTGCATCCACTGCTCGATCACGCCGAGCTGCGCGATGCCACGCTTCGCGCCTTGACCGTGGTGCCGGACAAGACCACATCGGCCGAGATTCTGAAGCGATATACCGGATTTTCCCCGAGCGAAAAATTGAATGCGGTGAACACTCTCGCGGTCCGGGCGGAATCCGGGTTGGCGCTGCTCGGAGCGATCGAATCAAAGGCGATGCCCCGCACCGACGTCAACCCGGCTGCGGCGCGTCAGCTTGCGAACCTGGGCAACACCGAGGTTTCCAAAAAGCTCGCCGCGGTGTGGGGCTCGATTCGGCCAAAACAAGGTCGCAACGAAATTCGCGATCATTACGAAAAGATTTTGAAGCAGGACGCCATCAGCAAGGCGGATCTCGTGAAGGGACGGCAGGTGTTTCAGCGCCTCTGTGGGCAGTGCCACCTGCTACACGACGCCGGGGGAAAGTTGGCGCCGGATTTGACCGGATCCGATCGTCGTAACCTGACTTACATCCTGGATAACGTCCTCGACCCCAACGCCGACATCGGCAAGGACTATGAGTACACCACCTTCACCCTGGAGGACGGTCGCGTTCTGCTCGGCGTGGTGGTTGGCGAGACGGACAACTCGGTGGCGATCAATACCCTGGAAGGGGAGGTGACGGTTTCGATGGCCGACCTGAAGAAGCGCGAGCAATTGCCGATTTCGATGATGCCCGAAGGATTGTTCCAGACCTTAACCGACGAGGAGGTGCTGGACCTGGTGCGGTATTTGCAATCGGATGCGCAGGTGCCGCTTCCGCCTGAGGAGAAATAATCGGGCAGGTAGACGTGCTGTCTACACGCGGAGGCGGAACGCCTGGGAATAAATTGCCGCACTCCAAAGCCTTCGGCGTACCGGTTGATTCCGCGCCTACTTGCGTGGATCTTCCTGGAATTTGAACGGCGGCTTGCCCGTGAGTTGGTCGCTGCTGATCGTCGGGCACCAGTACTTTTCCACGTGATCCACGACCAGGTCGGTGCCGGAAAAATGGTCGACAAAGGGTTTCTTCTGCGAGTTGTACATCGAGTCGGTCATGTCGCGTACCAGGACGATGTTCTTGCCGGCCTTGACCATCTGGCGAATCCCGAAAGGTCTTCCGAGGACGCACATGTTCAAGTGCACGCCCATGATCATCACGTGGTCGATGCCCCGTTC
>JBLIND010000002.1:0-66151 GCA_047639095.1 Candidatus Omnitrophota bacterium
GCACGAGTCGGTCCACGCGTTGCAGCGCGGCCTTGTCGCCTTCCAACCGTTCGGACAGGGCTTTGGCGGTTTGTCTGATCTGTTCAGCGACTGCGAGATAGGCCTCTTGGTTGTTGAACATAAAGTGAGTTGGCACCTGATCGATGAGGGCCTTGAGCTCGGGTAAATCCAGCCGCTCTTTGTGCAGGCGCTCATCCGCTCGAATGATATCGGTGAGATGATTCCGTGCCTTCTGAATCCGGGTTACCATCGCCTTGCCATAGGTTTCGTTGCTGGTTGCCTGCGCTAATCCACGAAAGCCATGTTCGAGGTCGAGCATGCGGCCAACGATGTACATGAGTTGCAGATGATCACGCGGGCGTTGCGCGTTGTGGACTTCTGACGCGAGAAAGTTGTGGCTCACTTCGCCCTGGGACCAGGCGACGATTTCGAAATCGCTCCCGGCTTTGTGGCCGCCGACGTTGACCAGTCGTTCGTTGGGTACGGTATGACAAGCATAACAGCTGGCGACGAAGTCGTAGGTTCCCGCAAGTGGTTTCATGCCCTGTTCGTAGGCGGCTTTCAGTCGGGATTTGCGGTGCTCCTCCGGTTCCCGGTCTTTCATTTCTTTCCAGTCACCCAGGTTGTTGTGAAGATCCATCCAGCCTTTAGCCGGACCGTGACACATCTCACAGGAGATACCCGAGACGGCTTTGCTCAGGCTCATCGGCTCTTCCATGCGCATGGTGAAATGGCATTTCAGGCAGGCCGCCTCTTCGGTGATGTCGAATATATCCAGGCGATTGGCGATGTCTTCCGCTGCGGGGCTGCTGGGCAGATCGCGGTAGGTCCGGAAGTGCTGCGTCTTCTGCCAGGCCTGCAGCTCGACCGCATGGCAGCGTCCGCATTCACCCGCGCCGACAATGTCCAAGGGGTTGTAGGTGAGGTCGATTTCGTCCGCGAAGACCGGCATCGTAAGCAGGATGATCATCCGGATGGGCTTCATGCGTCGATCTCCAGGTCGGCCATGGGACGGCACACACAGGGCAGGCACTCACTTGAGCGAAGCCCGGTGAATCCGGGTTCTGAAAAATAGTCCACTTCCCCGCGCACGTTCGCCCGGCAGGTTCCACAGTTTCCCGCGCGGCATCCCGCCGGCATGCGCACGCCATTATCCAGGGCAAACTGTAAGAGGTTTCCGGCTTTGGGGTTCCAGACCAGCTCCTCGCCACTGCGTAAAAAAATAATTCGATGAGCGACCTCGCTTGCGGCGGGTGCCGGGCCTTCCGGAACCGGCGGGGCAAAGTGTTCGATGTGAATCCGATCCTTGGGAACGCCCCAGGTTTTCAGGTCGTCCCGCAAGCCATGCATCATCGCATCCGGCCCGCAGATCATGAAGTCGTAGTTGAGCGAGGGCAGGCAACGACCGAGCAAATCCGTGGAGATACGTTCACGGAAGTGACCGGGCTGCGCTTCACCGGAGGCACTGAGACAGACATGGATCTGGATATTGCGTCCCCGCTTGGCCTGGTGCTTCAGCTCATCGAGCAAAACCAGATCATCTGTATCCCGTGCGCCGTAGAACAGATGCATTTCGCGTCCGGGCGTTCGCGCCGCGATCGTGGACACCATGCTGAGGAAGGGCGTGATGCCCACACCCCCGGCCATGAGGACGATGGGCGATGGGTCGAACACATCGATGCAGAAGTCGCCCGCCGGGGCTTGTACGTCGATCACGTCCCCTTCATCCAGGTGGTCGTGGAGGATGTTGGAGGCGGTTCCGCCTTCGACGCGGCGTACACTGATTCGATAGTAATCCGGATTCGGCCGATCGGAGAGCGAGTAACAACGAATGACCGGCGAGCTGGCCGAGGGGATGCGCAGCGTCAGATATTGGCCCGGCCTAAAGGCGGGGAGCGGTCGCTCGTCCTCCGGCCAGAGATAGAAGGAGCAGATCGATCCATTCGCGTTTTCGACTTCCTTGCGCTTGATCACGAAACGCCGGAAGCCGGTCCAGGCCACAAGACCTTCTTGCTCGCGCGCGTCCGCAAGGCGTACCTGGGCTTCGGCGAGTCGGGCCTGCCAGACATCGCGATCGGCCTGATGCGCCGCCCGCGCCCAGGCCATACGTTGCCAGGATCCGAGCCCGAGGCTACCCAGGTAAAGAAAGGCGAGGCACAAAACACCGACGGCAAAAAGTTGGATGAAGATGGTCATGATTAGAACTGATAGCTGAGGCTTAAGCCGGTGTAGAAATGGGGTTCGCTTTCGCTGAGCGCGGCGCCGGCGACATCGCCGCGCAGAATCCAATGTTGGCCCATCGCATGTTGCAGGCGAAGACCGGCCCCGCCGGCGTGATCCCCTGCGGATCCCAGGTCGGCGCGCACGCCCAGCTCGCCTATCAGCTGGGTGCGCGTTTCGTTGAAAAACCACTGACGACCCATCACTCCACCCGCGGTATCGTTGGCGAGGTTGCTGAGCACCGAACCGCCGGAGCCTATGCCGGGGCCTTCGAAAAGAATACCGGCTGGGCCGAGCGGACCCTGGGCGGTGGGTCGCCGGGCCGCGGCGGAATACGCATCGATGGCCCAGAACACGGTGACATACACCATGTCCACCGAGTGTGCAGGGGTGTAGGAAGCGTCGGCGAACAAGAGAACGCCCTTGCCGACCGAATCCGTTTCCTCATCCGCCATCGAGGCGTTGATGCGGAAGGAGGTGTTGTACAGGCCGACGCGTTGAATGAAGCCCAGGCCAAAGTGGAGGCTGTCGCCTCCTGAGATCCTATCGTCCTCGGTGACCGTATCCGAAGTGATCAAGGCAGCATCCAGCTCCATGGAGGTCCGGGCAAAATCCACGGCAGAGAACAGACCGAACAGCATGGCGTTGTCATCCTCCACACCGCCGTTGCGATTGATTTCGTTCCAGGCGAACAGGCCGGTCATTCGGATGTTCGAGGTGCCGGGCAGCATCATGTTGTTTTTGACGATCCCGATGGCGTCAAGGTTGTCATCGACAAGGAGTCCGCGCTGAAAACGAATTGGCTGGCGGCCCACGGCGAAGCCGAGATCCATGCTGCCCCGATCCTGCGGATCGATAAAGGGGAAGAGCTCGCCAAAATCCCCCTCGAGAAAAAGCGCATCGGGTTCGAGGTCCAGTTCGAGCTCGGTCCCGGTGTTTTCGTCGTAGTGGGTGAACGCCGTCCCATCATCCAGGGGGCGAAAACTGGCCACGACACGCTCGGTGGGGGTCAGGGCCAGGTTCAGGGTCACATCGAGTCGGGCGACGAGCTCGTTGATTGGTTCACCGTTCCCACTGTCGAAATGTTGTCCCGCCACGCGCAGGTTCCCGAAGGCAAACAGGCTCGGCTGCCAGGTCGCACCGGTCGGGAGCGTCATGCCTTTCTGCAAATCGCCACTACCGAGAAAGGCATCCCCGAGCAGGTGAATGCGTTCCGGGCGTTCGGGAAAGCTGGGCGTGCGGGGAGCCGCCACGAAGTCCGGAAACGCTTGGTGCAGCAGTTGGCGATTCAGCCGGGACCGATCCACCGGACCGAGACGGGAAAATTCGGTGGCGAAACGCCCGTGCAGGGCCGGGCTCACCGGACTGTCCGTCCAGAAGGAGGCATCGTACAGATCGGAGCGTCGCACGATCTGGTTCAGCATCTTCACGATCTCCATATTCAGGGCTTCGGAGAAATCCGACTCCAACGACCAGCGCATGAGTTCGGCTTTCAAGGCCGGGTTGAACAGCCGATAGAAGTGTTGAGCCGGTGTTCCCGGTTCGGCGTCGCGCAGGAAGGTTATGAACCCGGGAAGGTCGGTGAGCTCGGTAAAGGTGAATTGGGCATCGGCTTCGGGATTCACCGGGATGACCTCCCGGGTGAGAGCGCTGCTTTCCGCTCCCCCGACCAAAGTCGGGAGAACGGCCAGCAGGCTGAGGAGGAGTAGCGTGCCGTGAAGCGAGGCGCGCAGGGGTGTTGTTGTTGTTGTTGGTTGTTGTTGAATCATTTTGTTTCTCCCGGAGTGTCGAAGTTGAAATGGAGCGTGCGCTCCCAGAGGACGGTGTGGCCTTTCAGGACACCCGCGGCAATGTCGCGGGCGCTCATATCGTAATCGAATCCGACGTCTTTGATTTCATGAATGAGATTGATCGGCACCATGCCGACGACGAAGCGTATATCCGCGCGGTAGGGTCCGTTGCCGGTCAACTGGCTGGCCGGGATCCGGTAGCGGGCGATCCGATGATCGTTGGGCATGATATTGTTCTTATGAATGCGCGCGGTCGTCGGGCGACCCTCGAGCGTCGACGCATTGGATTGTGGATTGATGTACGGGAGCGGGGTGAGGGAAAACGGAATGGGCAGCACGACTTCGCGTTCATTCCCGCGGACATTGGTGGTAAGGAAGCGGGATTGCAGGGTGAAGAGATCTTTGTCGAGCGGCAGCTCGTGGTTGTGGACATAGAGGGAGTGCAGGTCACGAACGTCCCCGTTGGGATCGAGGTCACCCGATGCATAAATCAGGTTGCCGCCGACATCGAGAACAGTGACTTGAAGGAAAATAACGCGCTCGCCGATAAATCCGGTCGGCACGCCGTGTCCGGTAGTGGCGTTCAACACGTCGACCTGGAAGTCGATGCCGCTTTTCCGATCCGCGGACAGGATATCGATGTCTCCGAGTTGGAATCCGTTGCGCAACACTTCATTTCGCGCGACTTGATACTCGCCCAGCAGGTCCAGTTGACCGTCGATGATGCGCCGGGCCTTCTGGCGTCCGGCGCGGGTTTGCCAGCGTTCCGGAAACGGGGTGAGCTCCTGGCCCGCCTTGACGCGTTGCCATTCCTGCTGTTCGAAGGCCTTGCTGCCCCAGCCTGCATCGACGTCAAAGGTCAGCCACTCCCGGATGGTCGCGAGTCCGATGGCGGTATTTGGGTCTTCGGACTCATCGCGGACGGCCTGATCGTTGTGCGGGAAAATGCCCGGGTGAATGACCGAGTGATCGGGTCCCGGGAACATATGATTGGTCATCTTCCGTGGCTGGGTCACATCGCCATCGACGGTGGCAATCCCGCCGAGATGATAGTTGGTTGCGTCGTCGCCGCTGAAGGCGCCATGTTCGACGCCCATGTGACAATCCTGGCAACTGATGCCCTGCTTGGCCGCGGGTGAGCGCTTGTATTCGCTGAAGGCCTCTTCCAGGCGAAAGCCATTGTGCAGGAGCACATCGTGGCAGGATCCGCAGAAGCCCGATTCCTGCATGGGCGCAAAGTAGGTGGCGGCCTGATGGATCTTCGTCCCGGATTCGGTTTGGGTATCCGTACTGACATTGCTTTGCGCGATGATTTCTTTCAGCCGGATCTTTTCGTTGGGTGTGGTGACCGGGACATCGATCAGGTTGCCTCGCTCCAGGGCGATACGACCGCTGATCTTGCCGTAGTTGGTATTGATCCGGTGACAGACGATGCAGGTTACGCCTTCCCGCGAGGTCGGGTGGCGATCGATGTTGCTCATGAACTCCGGTTCGCCGAGGTTCATACCCACGGGAGTGTGACAGCGGATGCAGAAGTCGCCGTTGGTGCCGTTGGTCTTCTTGAAGATCGTCGCATGCATGGCGTTGAAGACCGGGCTCATCTGCGCGTAGGCGTGCGGGGAAACCGACCATTGGCGGTAGTGGGTTGGGTGGCACTCCTTGCAGGTGGTTGCGGGTGGATAGTCATTTTTCCACTTGGGTCCGCCTTCGGCTTGGAGCTGCTGGTAGAACGTGAGATGGACGTCCGGCTCCTGGCCGGCGCAGATGGCCAGCCCGGTTGTTAAAAGGCAGATAGTGAGTAGATGCTTCATGATACGTCGTGTTCATGGGGTGTTGCCCGGTCGGGCGGGGGACCTTATGTGCTTAGTGTTTTTTTTTGGAGTGCGGGAGTTGTCGCTTCGCTCTGCCGGAACGGCAGCCATGCTCGCTCGCTCGGAAGTTCCCGCTTTTCTTCCCGCCTTCGCGGTAAGGCTGGCCAATAAATTGGCTGAACCAGAGCGGCGATAAATCGCCCCAGTCCAGAGATGTTTTCTGGAATGGGGGAATTCATTCCCGCTCTCGCCGCTGCAATTTATTGCAAGGTTTGCCTGGCGACGGTGAAAGCGGGAACAAGTTCCCGCACTCAAAAAGGAAAAGATTTGCCGCACCCGGACTTCATTTTCGACTGAAGCAGTGTAGCCTGATATCACCCATGGACGAGGAAGACTCACAAACCCGGATCAACCCGCAAGCCGGTCCACGCTTCGATCAACGCACTGGCTTCGCCTCGCTACCCGTTGGCAAACTCTTCCTCGATCGCTACGAGATTCGCGGCATCCTCGGCCGCGGCGGTATGGGCACGGTCTATCGCGTCACCGACACGGTCGGGGATATCGATCTCGCCCTGAAAGCCCTGCCGCCCGAAGTAGCGATGGATCCCACGGAGATGCAACGGGTGCGCGACAACTTCAAGCTCGTCCACGAGCTGCACCATCCCAATATCGCGAGCGTCAAAACCCTGGAACAGGATACGAGCAACGGCTCCTATTACCTCTTGATGGAAATGGTCGAGGGCGAGAACCTGATGCAATTCGCGGATGGCCGCGGCGGCCCGCAGGCGCTGGAATTCTGGCTTCGGTATATCAAGCAGATTGCCGACGGCCTCGATTTTGCCCATCAGCGCGGAATCATCCACCGGGATATCAAGCCGTCGAATCTTTACTTGAATGCCGACGGTGACATCAAGCTGCTCGACTTCGGCATCGCCAGCCAGGTGCGGACGTCGATGATGCACATCACCGGCATGCAACCGGAGCTCAGCGGAACCGCGACCTATATGCCGCCGGAGCAATGGAAAGGTCAACGGCAGGGACCGGAGTCGGATCAGTATGCCCTGGCGGCCACGGTGTATCACCTGATCGAAGGTCGTTGTCCGTTTGAAAGCAAACACCTGGGGGCGCTGCGTTCGGCGGTGCTCAACGAGACGCCACAACAACCTGCCCGTTTACCCGACCGGCAGTGGCAGGTCTTACGCCAGGCCCTGGCGAAAGAACCCGAAGCGCGATTCAAGAGTTGCGGGGCCTTTTATGACGCGCTTGAGACGGCCACGCGCCCGCGGGAATTCAAGGCCTTCAAGCGAAGCGTTTCCGCGGTGATCGGGCTCGTGCTGGCTGGTGCCATCGGATTTTTCTGGCCCCGCGAAGCGATTCCGGTCGTTGCCGCACCGGTGATTGAAAAACCCGTTGAGCCGGTGGTGCTGGAGGATCCAGCACCCGATCCGAAGGCCCGGGACGAGGCGGATCATGCCCGGGCACAAGCGGTGGCGTATCAATACAAGGGTCGACGCATGAACGTCGCGGCGTTTTATCCAGCGGATTGGTCGCGTGCGATGGAAGCGTTGATCGAAGCCAATGCCTTGTTCAAAGCAGAGGCCTTCACGAACGCAACCCCCGCGTATGCTGCGGCGAGCACGCTCTTCACGAATGTCATTCAACGAACGACCACCCTGCAGACCGAAGAAGCGCGCGCGGAGGCCATGCGCATGGCCGACGAGCTTTCTGCCGCTCAAAAAGCGTTGAATGAAGAGTGGCGTAGCGTGGGGGAACAGTTGGCCTCCGTGGAGGGCCTGGCGGTTAAAATGCCCGAGCAGGCGCGGGCCATACTGGCTGATTTGGAAACAGCAAACGAAGCACTCTACGCGGCGCAGACCCTGGCCGACCTGGACTCGCCGCGCACGACGATTCAACGCGTCCGCCGAACCTTAAATCAAATCCTGGTCGAGTTGGCGAAAGCGCCAAAGGTCCTTGCACCACCGATTCCGAAACCAGCGGTCGCCCAAACGGGCAACGTGCTGGTCACACTCAAACCTCCACCCGATTTTCGCGGCGATCTTTCCGGGTTACAGTTGACCCACAACGGCAAGGTGTTGGATCGGCCCTTCCCGGTGGCTTTAACCGAGCTTCCGATTGGTCGGCATCAATTTCAACTCAACCGCGATGCCGTTCTGGAGCCCGATGCGGCGTCGCTTGCGGTGTTGATCGAAGCGGGCAAGGACCAGCACTTGGAAATTCCCCTGCGGTACAAGCCGTCCTTCCTCGTGGTGGAGGTCGAGCCGGAACAAGCCGAATTACTGTTGCGCTCCGACGCGGGGGAAAAAGTCATCGGCGCGGGCAAGCTGCCGACGGAACCCGGGAGCTATCAGATTATCGCCAAGGCGAATGGGTATAAGACGCTTACCCAGGCCGTGACCCTCGAACGGGGCAAGAGTGAGCTTGTCAGTTTGAAGTTGAAGACGGTGAAAGTCTCCGTGCGACCGTAGAATTGGCGTAGCCCGAAATCCGTATAGTGATCGTAGCTGAAAACGTATGAGTAATCATCGTGTTCAAGGTCGCTAACATCTGAGTATTCGTTATTGGCCAATGCGCACCTCTCCGCTCGAACGTCGTGCTAAAAACGTCGTAGCGTTTGGAATTCATTATTCGTAGCGGAGAGGTTGCGCTTCATAAAAGATGTACCCATGACCAGAGCAAAGCGTCAGCGATGAATTTCGGGAAAAGATGTTAACAGGCCGGACTGCGCTGAGGAGGAGACTCCGCTCGGCCGGATTAACAACTTCGGATTGGCTAGATGGAATTTATTCCGTCCCAGAGAATTGAGTTCAACTCCTTAGGACACGGGGACGGAATAAATTCCGTATACGATTAAAAGGTGTGGCTGATTTCCAGGTAGGCGCCCTTAAAGGTTTCGTTGGCATCAACCACCGTCCGCTCAAGTGAATCCCCCTGACCCTGCGCGCGCTCCAATCGGTCTTCCGACCAGAGGGTGTCATCGATGTACAAGAGGCGATAGCCCACGCGAAAATGCCAGGGACCCTTCACGACGACCAGACCCGCATCCGCCGCGTAGCCGGGGGCATCATCCATCGCCGAGATAAAACCGGCGGTGTCGTCAGCCATGTAAAACCCCATGGTCCCCGAGAAGGCCAGGGCCGCGAGCATGTCTTCGTGCTGGATGATGGGATGGGCGTAGCCCCCGCTCAGCTCGGGTCCGGTGAAGGAGTATTCGATGCTGCGCGCCCCGCCGCCGGGTCGTCCGCCCGGTCCACCCTGGCCGCCGTCGGTTTTTCCTTCGTTCTCGATGCGGTGCAAGCCAACGCCGAGGCTCAGGCCATTGTCATAAAAGCGTTGAACCGCGAGCTGGTAGTCGATGCGATCAAAGGAGTCGTTGGACCGATTGTTGCGAAAGGTATAGCGATCGGAAAAGCCGTAGGCGAGGGAGAGCTGCCAGTCGCCCTTGCTCACATCGGCGTACAGACTGATAAAGGGTTCCGGGTCGGAATCGACCTTGAAGGTCTGCTCGGGATTGCCCATCTGCTGGTCGAGGTTGACGCGCGACACGCGTTCCTCCAGTTCCCAGTCCGCATACCAAACGCGGGAGCCGAACGAGAACTGCAACGTGTCCTCTTCGGCGGCGTAGGTGTTCAGAGACAGGGCGAAGAGGGCGATGGATATGAAGGGTAGTCGTTTCATGGTTAATCTCGGGGTGAGGATGACTTGGCAAATCCACCGGGATTGGTAAAGAGTGCATTCATGGAAACCACGCGACACAGCCTGTTGCTGCGCCTGAAGGACGGCGAACAGGACCTTGCCTGGGAAGATTTCTTCCGTCAGTACGCGGGGGTGATCCTCCGCTACGGCCACAAGATGGGGATGAATGATGCCCAGGCGCAGGATGTGCTGCAGGATACGATGATCGAGCTGATCCGGATCCTGGCGACCTTCGAGTACAACCCACGGCGGGGAAAGTTCCGCAACTTCCTGCTGACCATCGTGCATCGCAAGGTGCTTAAACAGATTCGAACCCGCCAGCGTAAAGGGGAGACGCCGATCCACGCCGCCTCGGACGAAGGCATCCCCTACGAGGAGGTGCTGCGCGCGACCCCGAATAACGAAATTCTGGAGCGGGATGAATTTCGTTGGCGCCGCAGTGTGTTTGAAGACTGCCTGGTGCGGTTGGCGCTGGATCCCGCTGTCAAAGAAGAGACGCTGGAGATCTTCAAGGCCTTCGCCATGCTCGGTCAATCGGCCCGTGAGGTCGCGGAAACATTCGGCACCTCCGAGAACAACGTCTACCAGATCAAGAATCGCTTGATGAGTCGCTTGGAGAAAGAGGTCGAGTATCTTTTGCACGAGGACCGCCATGCCGAATGACGAATTGAATCACTTCATGCAGGAGTATCCCACCCGGATCATTTCGGATGGGAGCCCATCGCCTACGCTGATGGAGCAACTCCGTTTTGCTGCGCTATTGATGAAAGAGCTGCCATCGATGCCGGTCGGCCCCGCGCTCGTGTATCGGCTGGAGCAGCAGCTGCCGCAAAGCGCGACGATCGGCGGAGGCCTCGTAGTGGGGCGAAATGAAAAGGCCGATCTCGCCGTGCATGTTCCCGAGATGTCCTCGCGACATTTCGAGGTATCCGGTGAGGGAACCCTCTCCGATCTCGGTTCGAGCAACGGAACCTATGTCAACCAAAGCCGGGTGGAAGGCACCCAGCCCTTAACCTCAGGTGATGTGATCGAAGCGGGCGGACAATTATTCCTCTTCGTCGACCTGGAAGGCTGAAACACGCGTTCCGATTATAGGAAAAGCTACCATTCTGCTCTGAAGACGCCATACACCAGCCTGAACGGAAAAAAGTGGCGGAGGTGGACGTCGTTGGAGGATTTTCCAAACGGCCTGGCGCATGGTGAGCTGGCCTTGCAAGCAAAGATCTTTGAGGCGAGTCACACGTATAAAATTAAGGGGCGCGATCAGTACTTAACCTTGATCGAAGAAAATGGTCGCCGCTTTTACAAGGCTTTCGTGGCGGATTGCCTGGATGGGGAATGGCGTTTGATCGCTGATCCCTTTGCGAGCTGGAAAAGTATCCAACCGGTGGAAGGGGTGGCCAAGTGGACGGATAATGTCAGCCACGGCGAGCTGATCCGCGACAGTGTGGACCAGCGCCTGGTGGTGGATCCGGCACACCTGCAGTTCCTGTTTCAGGGCATGATGGATGCCGACAAGAAGCGAAAAGGGTACGTGGCCTTCCAATGGTGCCTCGGCCTGTTGACCCCGCTGGAGCCTAGTCTTCCAGGTAAATGAACAGGACGTCACCGGCGTTGATGACGTCGCCGGGGACCAGCACCTGGGATTTGATTTCGGTGTCGTTCACCTTGGTGCCGTTCTTGGAATCCAGGTCGCTGACGGTGTTGCCTTGCGGGCCCACTTCGAGTTGAAAATGCATGCGTGACAAGCCCGGCTTCAGCAAGGGTAACTCACATTCCATGCCGCGACCCACGATGATCTTGTCCGTGAATCCCTTGCAGCAGATTTCGTTGTCCAGCTCGTAGAGCAGGCAGGGGCCGCTCACCAGGCTGTGGCCTTGCTTGAGAAAGCGGTCGAGCAGCTTGATCTGTTTCAGGAGCAGGTCCACACGCGGGGTGTTCTGCACCATGAACAGGGTCTTGGTCTGTGCGAGCTTCTCTTCTATTTCATCTCGTTCCATGTGTACTTCCTGGGTATGGGGTCTTCACGCATCATACCTGAGTTCATCGACCCGTTTTTTCAGCTGCTTGATCATGCGTTTTTTAATCTGGTAGACATTGTTTTCTGCCACTCGGTATTTGGAAGCCACCTCCGAAGGGGGCATACCTTTAATTACATAATCTGTAAAAATTTCCATGGTTTGTTTCTTTATGGACGGATCTTTCCGAATATTCGACACCGCCTGCTCCAGGAGCGCAGTCTGCCACATCTGTTGCTGGTGCAGGTCCGGCTCCTCTTCCTGCGGACTGCCGAGCGCACCAATGGGTCCCAGCTGATTGTGTAATTCCTGTTCCTTGGATCGCCGGCGAAACGCCTTCAAGCAGTTGCGATGAACGATCGTCAGTAAGAAATTGCGAAATTGCCCCTGACTTCGATCATACTCGAAGGTTTGGATAATTCGAACCATAATGACCATCGATTCTTGCAGCACGTCATAGGCACCGTCCTGATCGAGGCCCAGATTGCGGGCATAGGCGAGAATGGCGTGCTCATAGGTGGCGTAAAACTCGGTCCAGTCGATATCCTGGCCCTGCTTGAGGCGGTTCAAAAGGGTTACTCGAGTATCTTCCATAACTAAAAGAGATCATAAGCCGATTTGAGATGATGTTAAGCACTTTCGTCGGTTGCGGGAGGAAACCGTCCAGCAGTACCCCTACAATTTTGCAGTATCGGGCATGTGGGCATAGGGTTTAAAGAAGCCGGGAAGCTCCCCCACATAGGTGATGATGAGGCGCTGTCCGGCCCGAGTCACCGCCATGTATAACTTCCGTGTATTCTCGCGCACCAGCTCGTCCCGTTCGTCCTCTGACAAGCGCAGGCTCTGCTCGCGTTCGTACAACTGGTGGGCGCCGCACAGAAAAACCGTGCGACTTTCGAGGCCGGTTGATGCATTCAGCGAACACACCCGGATGCCCTTTCGGCCCTGGTGGTTGCGCGGATCGTAGGCGATGTCCGCGCCAAACTTTTCTTCCAGCAGCTCCAACATCGGTTGGACGCCAAAGGAATCCGCCATGATGAGCAGCAGGTCTTTGCGCGGCGTTCCCTGCTCGAGCAGGGTTTGAACCTCGCTGACCACGCGGGTGGCTTCTTCCTGCTCGGTGGCGACCGAGATGACCGTCGGCATAAGGCCATCGGGGAGCTTATCGAGGTCGGGTGGGAGCAGGGCTTCAGGGTCATCGGGCGCCCGATGGCGATAGAGCAGGCTGGAAAAGTTCAGAAGGGCCCGGGTCGCTCGGTAGGAAGTCTCCAGGCGATGCGATCGCCCGCGCACATCGAGCCCCAGCCCGATCCAAGATTGTCGGCGTTTGAGAAAGCCCTGGGTCGGGTCGGCGGCGATAAACAGGTGTCCGGTGGTTTCTTTCAGGCAGTGCTGAAGGATCTGAAACCAGAACGGCGCAAAAAACTGGGCCTCGTCGACGAAGATCGCGTCGTACATCGGCAGTTCGATTTTTCCATTCTGCACCCCGCGCCAGAGCGTGCGGGGCACATCGCCCCAGTCGATCTCATCCGCCTCACGCAGCGTTTGCTGGTAGTCCTCGATCGCGGCGTAGACTTTTTCGCGTATGCTTTCACGCAGGCTGAAACCGCGCCCGGAGCGATCCGCTTCCAGGTATTCGTTGCGGGTGACGAAGAGCGAATCTTTGCACCAGTCAATTTCGGCGAGCAACATGCTCGAGGTGATCGAAGCGTCGGGCAGGTGTTCGCGGATCATCTGATCGGCAATGGCCGAACGCCGCGCGAGACTGATCGGGCTGAACGGCGTCCCCTTCGGCCAGTGTTCATGGCACCAGGCGAGAAAAGTGCGCCACTCCACGCCGGTATCGCCTCCGCTCAACTGTTGATAGCGCTGCTCCATGTCGCGGATGAGGGCGCGGTTGTGGGTCAACACGACCATGCGCCGCGGTTTGCCGGCGTAGAGTTGCCGGAGCAGGCGCAGGCGGTAGAGAATGATCAGGGACTTCCCACAACCGGCGACGCCGGTCACCAGGCGGACGTTGAACGCCCGGGAAAGCGATTGGCCTTCGGCATCGAGGCTGAGATCGATCTTCAGGATCTGTTCCTGGTCGACATCGAGCATCTGCCCGACGCCGTCCGCGTGCGGCGGTGGCGTCCGCACCGTCAGCGCATCCGGCACCACCACCTCCGGGGAAAACTGCTGGCGCAAGGCATCCAGGGCCGGTTCTTCGAAGGCCACCATCGCCGCATCGAGTCGGGCCTTAAATGGATCGTTGCGCATCGCTTCGAGCGTGATCACGGGGGTATCCGGGAGCTCCAGAAAACAGCATTGTTCCCGGTTTAACAGGGGTAATGCGGCCAGAAACGGTTGCGAGCCGTGATCCCAGCGCGCGCGCAGCTGGGTCAGCCGTACCGGGGGATCGCCAAACAGACTCGACTGGCGAATGGTCTCAATCTCTTTGGGTTCCAGGTCAAAAACGATCAGGTGAACCGCCTTCGATCCGCAGACCACCAGCAGGTCCGCCTGCGCATCCGGGTTCATCTGCTGGCGGATGACATAGGGTTCGGGCAGAGCTTTGCACAAGCGAAGCAGCCGTGCATAGGCCATCGATTTACCACGGATCATTTGACTGGGAAGCAGCGTCGCCATCGGTGGGCATGCTGGGTGATCCGCGCCCGGGGTTCAAGCAGGAATGCGCCCGCGGTAGCATGGAGCAGTGCTCCATAATACGGTTGGGTCGCTATCCGTCCATCACCAGCTCGTACCGGGTGCTGCGTCCGCTGCCGATGGGCTGGAACAATCCTTTTTCAACCAAAGCCTGGAGGTCGCGGGTTGCGGTGGCCTTGGAGGTGCCGGTGATGGCGACGTACTTACGCGCGTTCATGCCGCCTTGGAATCCTTCGGGCCCGGCGCGCAGCATGCGGTGTATCGCTTTATGCTGGCGTTCATTCAAGTGCGGTCCATGCGCATCCCAGAAGCTTGTCGCGGCCAGCGCAAAATGTACGTGATCGTTCGCGTGCTCCAGCGCTCGCAGCGTGAGCCGGGTGAGCCGGGTGAACCAGGCGATTCCGTCGCTTACGTCGAGCGTACGCTGGGCGCTCATCAGTGCCTGGTAGTAGGCGTGCTTGTCTTCCGTAATGGCGTGCGACAGGCTGAACACGATGGGACGCCCAAGCGCCTGGGCGGCGGCTTTTTCTGCGCGATCTCGCTACGTACGGGTGCGTGATGAATGGACTTCGCGGCTTCGTTGAACCAGGAGATATACCGGTCCATTTTTTTGGGCACTTGATCGGAAGGCGGCGCTTCGTAGCACACGAGCGGTTGATCCACAGCGCCCGATACGACCTGCATGGGTTCAGGATGAAATCGCCAGGCCCCGGTGAGCATGCGCCGATCGTGGCTCAGCAGGCTGCGATGCCAGCCGAACAGCATATCCTCGCTCAGCGGATGTTCCCATTCCGCCCGGGCGTCCGTCATCATTTCCGCCGAAGCAACAGATGCCGGATCGGATGCTTTGGGGAGGGTGGTGTCCAAACCGAGCCGACGACGAATCGAGGAGGCGACTGCGGTATTGCTCCAGTCGACCGTGGGTGCGAGTGCGGCGATGTCCTGTAAGGCCCCGGCCCCGTTGTTGAAGTTCGCGTAGGTGAAGAGGAGAATGGGGGTGTCGGGGGCGTGTCCGCGAATCACGGTGTAGACGTCGCGTTCCATATCCAGGACATCGCTTGGATAGGGAGGTGTCCATTGGTGGGGTTCGTTTTGAATCTCAAAGATCAGGTGCGGCTCATCCTTGTAGCACGGCGCATAAAAGTTCCAGAACCCGACCGCGTAGTCGTAGTTGAAATTGCCATTCTGGCTGGCGTTGCCGATGGTTAGCACGAGGTAGAGATTTTCCTCCCGGGTCCATTCGATGAGCGAATCGACGATGGCGGCGTTGTGTCCGGGGTCACCGGGCAGGCTGAAGGCTTCGGCGTCATGTGGGGCGTATCCTCGGCGCCGTATGAATTGATACAGCGGAGGCCAGTAATTGGCACAGAGGTCCTCAAGCGCCTCAGCCGCTTCCGGCAGCTGGTCCTCCCGTGCAGCGGCCACCAGTGACTAGCGGGTCACGGGGAACCGAACATGCGTCGAAGAAAGATCCATGTATTTTTATACAGGAAAACACGGCAGTTGTTACCGAAAATTCACCGAAACAGGGGTGGGAGTTAAAAATAGCAAGCAGAGGGGAATAAATTCCTAAATCGAGCGATTGTTAACCTTACAGCAGCTGGACGGGGGGCTGACGGGTCGGATAGCCCAGCTGAGCAAGGCGGAAGCCTATTGGATGAAGTGCGTGAGATTGGATGAGGGTGTAAAATGCAAACGTTGGCGATTAAAAAACTCGGGATTGAGCGGGTGAATGTGCCGCCGGAACTGGCCTGTTGCGAAATCTGTGGGGAGTATCACGGGATGACGACGGTTCGTTATCTGGATGGCCTTCCGGGTCGTGACCGGGATGATGTGGTCACTCTGACCTGCCTGTGTGAAGGGGTCATGTGTCAATTTTGTAACAAGCACCCGGTGCATCGGCCCATTTCGAACTCCTACGATCCGTATACCAATACGGTTCACCACTGGCCGGCATTTACGGCGATGATGAAGTGTGATGTCTGTCGCCGCCATGACGCGCCGATGGAGGAGCATTGGGCTTGATGACACAGGAGGGTGACAACCCTGCGGGCTTGCGCCTGCAGCTGTTGATGGGCCTGCATCTGAGCACGCTCGAAAAATACAAGCAGCTCGATGAGGTACATGATCGGGAGCGCCGTCAGCGTATGCGCACGCTGGAGTCGCGCCTGGCGGAAATGCCCGCGGCGACTTCATGGCCTGTGCAGAGCGAACTGGAGGGGCTACGGCATCCATCCGAAATTCCTTTAACCTTCGGGCTCTATTTTCCAGATCACCTTCCCGAGCCGTGCGCACCCTTCTCCGGCATGACGCACCCCTTTATATCGGCCGTCATGGTGACGGCCCTGGACGCGGAGGCCCTGACGAGCCTGGGTGCGGTGGTGCGCAGCACCAAGGGGATGTACCACACCGCTTTTATTCCGTTTGAGTGCCTTCCCGAGCTGGTGGCGCATCCCGCTGTGTATGCGCTTGAGCTGGCCCGACCCAGCTTACCGATGATCGATATCACGTTCCCTTTTCTGGATGCCGAATCGGGTCAGTTAGCGCTGATGGCCGTGCTTAAAACCGACTATGATCTTCCGAGGCAGCTGGAAGAGGAGGTGAACCTCAATCGGATACCCCGGATGTGGGACCAGACCTTGCCGGATGATACCGGCCGGTTCAACGCCCCCTACGGGCGTGAATTTCGGATGCCTGAATGTACGCGCCCGGGTCAACCCGGCTTGGCCTTTGTGCGCGTGATGCCCCCGGCCACCTATTTGAAAACAGACAATACCTTCCTGCTGGATGGCGTTCATTATCTGGCAACGTATGCCAAGGAACGAGGATTGACCTGCGACTGTCGGCGGTGCCTGTTTCACCTGGAAAACCTGGTTGATCAGTCCCCCGCATCGCGGGCCTTTATTCAGAGCATGTTTAACGCGGTTGAATTTCAACCACCCAAGGCAGCAGAAAATCGATCCGCGACCGATGACCAGGCGAAGGTAGATTCCACGTATGAACGGCCGGCGGACGCCAGCCCCTCGCGCAGGTCCTTCGTATCCAGTAACATCGATAACATCGCTTCAAACTCCGGGTAATAGCGAAACCACAGGCCGCCGCCGCTCTGGCGACATTGGAATTGGAGCACCTCGCTCTTTGCATGCACGAGCGCCGGGGTACCCGCCAGCCAGGCTTCCAGGAGCACGATACCAAAACTCTCGTTGACCGAAGGATGAATAAACGCCGTCGCACCGGCCATGGCTTCGTGTTTTTCCTGCTCGCTTACAAATCCGGCATCGATCACGTGGCCTTCGAGTTCATCCGGCACATCGATTTCGCCGCTGCCGGTCAGCACGAGTTTGATGTCGCGCTTCGTGTTCAAGCGAAAGGTATTTACGTAATCCAGCAACAGAGGCGTGCCCTTGAGCGGTTCGCGACGTCCGCAATAGAGGACGTAAGGCTGGGTGATCCCATGGCGCGTGGCGAAGGCGGTCGCATCGATCTCAAAAGGCTCCAGGCCCATGCCGACCACCGTTCCTTTTTCGTGCGCGATGCCATAGAGGCGTTCAGCCAGGGCCTGTTCGGGTTCGGCATTAAACAGGATGCCCCGAACCCGGTGGAAGAGATCGCTGATCACGGACTGGTAGGCAAACGATTCGTCGTGCAGGCAGGGCAGGAGCCAGGACCGCTCCGGATGGAGCTGCAAGGCATGATAGGTGATGCCAAAGAGGTAGGGCCCAGCAATGATCGCATCGAAGGCCGCGCCGTGGGTCGTCAGCCAGGCTTCCAGCGCGCGGCTGTTGACGCTTTCGTCCATCCAGCGCTCCTGGTCTGCGGGCGTGACCGATTTTCCACTGGTCACCTGCTCCTGGAGGCGGAGGAAGGTCCCGACATCCCGGTCTTCGTTCACCGGAAAAAAATGCACGCTTAAATGACCATCCACTTTTTCGCCGGGTGGAATTTCGTTGGTCCAGGTGTGGTGATTGCGCGCGCAGGTGGTGAGGAAATGGACCTCATGCCCGAGGCGGCCCATGTAGTCCGCGAGGTTGCGGATCAGGGTTTCCGCTCCGCCGACCACGCCGGCTTCGGGAAAACGGGGAGCTATAAATGCGAGTTTCATTTTCCCGGGAGCGCCAGCCGACGGCTAGGCCTGCTCATCTGACGCTTCTTTCGCGGGCGTTCCACCTTCCAGGGCCACGATTCGGGCCTCCAGCTCGGCAATGCGGCGTTCGTAATTGTTAAACGTCCCTTCGACAGCGGTGTGCATGAGGCCGTTGACCTGGTTTTGCTGGCTCCACAGGCGATAGGTATAAAATTTGAGCAGCTTCCAGATCACGTTTTTGAATTTCACCAGGGCATTTCCGGCGAAGCCCCCGCGCCGATCCTTGATTGACCAGTCCGAGATATCCACCGTGACAATGTCGCGCAGGGTGGTCAGGTAAAAGCGGAGCAGCTCGTCGTTGTCCTGCATATGAATCAGGTTGTGGCGCTCGGCCCGCGCGATCCGGGCATCGTTGTACACGCCGGCATCCCGCTTGCGGGCAACTTCGGCCTGGATCTCTGCAACGATCTTTTCGGTGTCCATGCCGGGTGCGCCTATCTGGAATGTATTGGTAGCTTCCATGGGGGTATTAAGCACCGGGAGGGGCGGACTGGCAAGGCCGGACGCGGGGCATCTTGCAAGGCGGTATTCTTTTTTGAACGTTTTATCCCGCAGGGCACTCAAACAAAATGTTAACCCTGTTATTGGAGAACTTTATCATGAAAAAAATCATCTCGCTAAGCCTGCTCTCAACCCTGACCGCAGCCCTCGCCACGACACCGGGACAACCGGGCATGCTGCCGAATCCGTCACAATCGTTTCCGGTTCAGGATCCGTTTGCCGGGATGGATCTGAATCAGCTGTTTCAGAACGGCGACCTCCAGGAGATGATGCAACAATTGCAACAGCAGTTCGGTCAACTGGGCCGACTCGGCCAACAGCTCGGACAGCAGAACTGGCAGACGCCGTTCCGACCGCAGGGACCCATGACCTATCTCGGGGCCAAGCTGGGCCCGGTGAGTGCGGAACTGGCGCATCACATGGATCTGCCGCGGGGCTTCTACCAGACGGTTACGGGGATCGAAGAAGGGAGCCCGGCGGATAAAGCTGGTTTGAAGGAATTCGATATCATCACCCATCTGGATGACCAGGAAATCATCAATGCCCAACAGCTGGTGACGCTCGTGCGTGGCAAAAATGAGGGCGATACGATCACAATCAAGATTCTCCGTAAGGGGAAGAAGCAGGAGTTAACCGCGACCCTCGCCCAGCACGAAGGGGGCGATGCCCTGCCGCCGTGGAACGATCCGAACATGGATATCAATCAGCTGATGCAGAACCTGCAGAAGCAACTCGGGCAGCTTCAGCCACAACCGCAGCGGCCCAACCGTCCGGCGAAACCGGCGAAACCGGGTAAACCACGCATCGAGTTGATTCCGAAAGATGCGCCGCAGGTCGAGCAGCATTTCCAGTCTTCGCGGAGCATGTCGATCCACAACGACGAGGGCCAGTTCCAGTACAAGGAGAACAATGGCGACAAGCACCTCAAAGTCATAGACCCCCAGGGCAATGTCATGTTCGATGGACCGGTGAACACCGAAGAAGAGCGTAAATCGATCCCTGAAGCCTATCGAGCCACGCTCAAGCAGCTCGAAGGCGACGGGAAGGGAAATTTTAAATTCCAGCAGAAGTTCAATGCGCCCAGAGCGCAACCCAAGCCTCAGCCCAAGCTGCAGAAAAAGCCCCAGGCGCTGTAGGGGCCGGCCCATCGTTATCGCGTCTTTTCGCGTGTTTCGCGGGCCCCTAAAAAAACGCGGGCAAGATGCCCGCGCTCTCAGGTTCAGCAGGTGAAGGCGTGCTTCAGGAGCTGCTCTTCGCCCAGTTGTTGTTTGATGCGTTCAAGCGAGGCCGGGTCTGCGGGATCGTACCAGACGTAGTTGGTCTCGTACTCTTCGCTCTCGGGCTCACCATCATCTATGAATATATACGGC
Organism: Candidatus Omnitrophota bacterium; assembly: GCA_047639095.1. Classification (GTDB taxonomy): domain Bacteria; phylum Verrucomicrobiota; class Kiritimatiellia; order SS1-B-03-39; family UBA6053; genus JAPYUI01. The sequence goes on from JBLIND010000002.1 coordinate 20,215, forward strand.
ATGGGTTGTTTCCTGTTATCTGGACATAATATAGGGGCCATGCTTTAGCGGGGTATGATGGGCGTGTTAGCATCCGGTTAGGATGTCAGGAGATGGGTTTCCGATGATCGGAAGGTCTTTCCCCACGTCTTCCTATGATAGGAACCGCCTTTTTCCTTCAAACTTTGGCGGTTTTGCCCGTACACTAAGCATTGCACCCCCGCTTCCCATGTCCAAAACGCCCCTCATCCTGCTGCTGTTGACCTTCGCCAGCCTCCGCGCATTCGCGGCGGTCGATTTTGTCCACGAGGTGAAACCCCTCCTCGAGGAAAAATGCCTGTCCTGTCACGATCATGAAAAGCAGCGCGGCGGATTGATCCTCACCTCGAAAAAATGGGCCCTCAATCCGACCGATCACGGGCGGGTGGTGATTCAGCCAGGTCGGAGCAGCGAGAGCGTGTTGATGGCCCGGGTGCTCGCCGACGATCCAGAAAAGCGGATGCCGAAGGACGAGCCCGCGCTGTCGGCCGAGGAGATCGCAACGCTCCAGGCCTGGATCGACGAGGGCATGAGCTGGACCGAGGACCTGGGCGGTCAGGAACGGCATTGGGCCTATAAAAAACCAGTGACGCCGCCGATCCCGAACGTTCCGGATCAAGCCGATTTTCCCATTCGAAATCCCATCGATGCTTTCGTGTGGGATGCCTTGCAGGCGAACAAGCTGCAACCGTCCCCCCCCGCTTCGAAGGCGCAGTTGTTGCGCCGCCTTTCGCTGGACCTGACCGGCCTGCCGCCGAGCGTGGAAGAGGTGCTGGCGTTTGAATCCGACGATTCGCCAGGCGCCTGGGAGCAGGCGGTCGACCGGCTGCTCGCTTCGCCGCAATTTGGTGAGCACTGGGCGCGGCAATGGCTGGACCTCGCGCGCTACGCGGATTCGAATGGCTTTCAGGCCGATCAGCTCCGGGACTCCTGGGCCTTTCGCGACTGGGTGATCAAGGCTTTGAATGCCGACATGCCCTTTGATCGATTCTCCATCGAGCAACTGGCGGGCGACTTGCTTCCGGAGGCGACGCAGGATCAAAAGATCGCCACCGGCTTTCATCGCACCGTCACCTGTAACGTAGAGGCGGGGGTGCACGTGGAGGAGAACCGCACCAACCAGGTGTTCGACCGGGTGAACACGACCGGGCTCGTCTGGTTGGGGACCTCGCTCGAATGCGCCCAGTGCCACAATCATAAGTACGATCCCATTTCGCAGAAGGAGTACTACCAGCTCTTTGCTTTTTTCAACCAGACCTCGGTGGAGGTGAAGGGAACGGGTGGCGTCAGTTATGATTTTAACGGGCCGAGCATGGCGTTGGATTTGCCTGAGCAGCAAAGGAAGCAGCGTGATGCCCTGCTGCAACAACAGCAGGCGCTGACGGGGAAAATTCAGGCAGCGAAAGCGCAGACTCAGGAGGCCCAGGCGGCTTGGGAGCAGGGGGTGATCGCCGGGTTGAGCCAGCAGGTCAGCTGGACGACGCTGGCGATCAGCGACATCCAGTCGACCGGCAGCGAGACCTTCGAGACCTTGGAAGACGGTTCGGTCCTGGCTGGCGGAACGGTGCCGAGTACGGTCATTTACACCTTTAAAGCTGAGGCGCCACTCGCGGGAATCACCACTATTCGGGTGGAGGCGATGACCGACGATTCGTTACCCGGGAAGGGTCCGGGTCGAGGCGATCCGGTGCGGAACAATTTCATTCTCAGCGAGTTCGAACTCTACGCCTCGGCGGTTGCGAATGAGCCGGGCGAGCGGATCAAGCTGGTCGCTGCCCGCGCGGACTTCAGCCAGAACAAGTGGGCGGTGGAAAAAGCGATTGATGGCAATCGGAAGACGGGCTGGGCGATTGCGCCGGAATTTTCCAAACCCCACGAGGCGACCTTCATTCTCGAAGCGCCCATGATCCCCGAGCTCAAGCACCTGACCCTGGTGTTGGATCAGAATTACGGACGCGGCCGGGTGCTCGGCCGGGTGCGGCTGTCGGCGACCAGCGGCGATCCGGATATCGAGGAGCTTCCGGCCGATGTCCGTAAAGCGCTGGCGAAATCTGGCAAGCGCAACAGCAAGCAGCAAAAGATCATCGATGACTGGTATGCCCGGAATCATCCGGCGCTCGTGAAGATGACGCGCGAGCTCGCGGACCTCAATCGTCAGTTGAAATTGATCCAGCCGCCGACCACGCTGGTGATGGTCGAGTCGGAGCAGCGTACGACGCATATGATGATTCGCGGTTCGTATCTGGACCGCGGACCGGTGGTTGAAGCCGGCGTGCCGGAGGTGCTCCACGACTGGGATGCCAGCCTGCCCACCAATCGGTTGGGCTTTGCGCAGTGGCTGATGTCGCCCGAGAATCCGCTGGTCGCCCGGGTGACGGTCAATCGCTGGTGGGGGCAGCTGATGGGCCACGGCATCGTGCAGACCGAAGAGGATTTTGGCCGCATGGCGGATCGTCCCACGCATCCCGCCCTGCTGGACTGGCTGGCGGTCTCGTTTGTGGAAAACGGTTGGTCGATGAAGCAGGTGTTACGGACGATGGTGCTTTCGTCCACGTATCAGCAGGACACGCGGGTGAGCCCGAAGCTGCTGGAGGCAGACCCGGCGAATCGCTGGTACGCCCGGGGACCGCGCCACCGCCTCTCGGCTGAGATGATTCGTGATAATGCCCTGGCGATCAGCGGCCGGCTGAGTACGGAGATGTATGGCCCGCCGATTTATCCGCCGCAACCGGCGGGCCTCTGGCGCCAGGTCGGGCGCAACGAACCCAAGTACGTCGTCAACACCGACCAGCATCGTTTCCGCCGGGGGATTTACATCATCTGGCGCCGGGCGGCGCCGTATGCGAGCTTTGTCAATTTCGATGGACCGGATCGCTCGGCCTGCCACCCGCGTCGCAGCCGGACCAATACGCCCCTGCAGGCCTTGACGCTGATGAACGATGAAGCCTACATCGAGCTGGCCCTCGCGTTTGCCGAACGGGTGATGATGGATCGTTCCGGCGAGGCCCTGGAGGCCCAGATGGTCTATGCCTTTCGTCGGGCGCTGGCCCGGGCGCCGACCGGCGAAGAGCTGCAGGCCTTGGTCGCGATTTATCAGGATGAGCTGGATCGTCCAGGAGGCGAAGCGCTGATCGAAGGGGTGAAGGGCATCAAAATCGATCCGGCCTTGGATCAACGCAAGCTGGGGGCCTGGTTTCACGTGACGAGTGTGTTGTTGAACCTGGATGAGGCGATCAACAAAAATTAATTATCGAGGACGCTGCACATGGACCCCCAATTGATTCAAACTCTTTCACGTCGCGAGCTCTTTCAACGGGCTGGCATGGGCATGGGTGGGCTCGCGCTTTCGCACCTGATGCACCAGGAAAGCTTCGCGATGGCGCCGTCGCATTTTCAGCCGAAAGCCAAGCATGTGATCTACATTCACCTCGTCGGTGCGCCTTCGCATCTCGACCTGTTTGATTTCAAGCCCGAGCTGCAGAAACGGGATGGCGAAAAATGTCCGGATGAGATGTTCAAAGGCAAGCAGCTGGCGTTTATCCGCGAGCATCCGAAGTTGCTGGGGTCTTCGCGCGATCCGAAAATGGCTTTTCGAACCTGTGGCGAAGCAGGGCTCGGCGTGTCGAATCTTTTGCCGCATCTCCAGACCGTAGCGGACGATATGTGTTTCGTTCGCACGGTGCACACCGAGCAGTTCAACCATGCGCCGGCCCAGATGTTCATGCAGACCGGCTTTGCGCGCTTCGGTCGTCCGAGTCTCGGGTCCTGGGTGAATTACGGGCTGGGCAGCGAGAACGAAAACCTGCCGGGCTTTGTGGTCATGGTCACCGGGCAATATCCCGGTGCGGGCAACAGTATTTTCGGCAGCGGCTTTTTGCCATCGGTGTACCAGGGGGTTGAATTCCGGAGTTCAGGCGATCCAGTGTTGTTCCTTTCCAACCCGAAGGGGATGGATGATGGTGCCCGCCGGCGCATGGTGGATCGGGTGAACGAATTGAATCGCATCCAGTTAAAGGATGTCGGCGATCCGGAGATCGCGACCCGGATCAGTCAATACGAGATGGCGTATCGCATGCAGGCTTCGGTGCCGGAGCTGATGGATACGAAATCGGAATCGGCGGCGATGCACGCACTGTACGGCAGCCAGCCGGGCAAGGCGAGCTTCGCGAACAACTGCCTGCTTGCGCGACGGCTGGTCGAGCGCGGGGTGCGCTTCGTGCAGTTGTTTGACCAGGGGTGGGATCATCACGGCGGCGTGTTTAAATCGCTACCGGGCAAGTGCAAGCAGGTCGATCAACCCATCGCCGCCTTGATCAAGGATTTAAAATCGCGCGGGCTGCTGGACGAGACGCTGATCGTCTGGGGCAGCGAATTCGGTCGTACGCCGATGGCGCAGGGCACGGGTCGCGATCATCACGCCCATGCCTTTACCTTGTGGATGGCTGGCGGTGGCGTGAAGGGGGGCTTCAGCTATGGGAAAACGGATGAGCTGGGGTACAAGCCGGTGGCGAACCCGGTACACGTACATGATTTTAACGCAACGATCCTGCATCTGCTGGGGATGGACCATGAGCAGTTGACGTTCCGGTATCAGGGGCGTCCCTTTCGGCTCACCGATGTTGCGGGCCAGGTGTTGCACGAGCTGATCGCCTGACCGGATGCGGGCTGGGCTAGGAACAAATCAGACGACACGCGGACCAGATCTCATCGACAGAGATGATGATGGCCACGCCCTTGTAGGTCAATTCGTGTGCCGCTTCGCGCGCCGTATATATATTGAGATCCGACTGTTGACCTGAGCTCTTCTTGGGGAAGGAGAGCCAGATGATGCCACCGGGAATCATGATTTCTTTTGCCTGGATGAGCAAGGGTTTCAATTGCTTCAGGTCGGTGGCGAAGAGGATAACGGCATCGCAGGGTTTCTTTGGCGTGGCCTGGAGGAGGGTCACCCCGGTGGGCATGGGCATAAGTGCGTGTTCAAATCCTTCAGGAGGATTCAGGAGGTAGATACGGTGTCCGGTTTTGAAATGGAACTTATGACTTAACGGTCTTTTGGCCATCGGGGAGAAGTAATTGCACAGGAAAGGGAAAATCGCACGCTAATCGAGCGATAACTTAAGACTATCTTTTCCGCGATGCAAAACGGGAGGATACACGCCTCGCTGCGCTTGAGGTGTTATCCGTATGGATTATTAAAGCCATATTATACATAGAACCTATATAGGCAAATTATTTTTATGTTGTGCGAATGTTATTATTTTGACCTACAGAACCAACTAATGACGTTTCGAATTACGTATTGTGCCAATTCGAATTACGTATTGTGCCAAATTGTAATGCGTGGTAATATATAATCAGGTAGGATAGACGGGTGCGTGAGATGAAAAAGCAGGACAAGTCTGGATCTATATTATTGGTGGCATTGATCTTCATGTTCATCGGTTTTTCGGCGGCGGCAGTGAGCATCCGCAATGCGGTCCATGAGGGGCGCATGGTGAAGTCACAGATCAGTGTCGAGCGTGCCCACTATCTCGCCGAAGCGGCGCTGGAACTCGCCGCGGCTGAGGTCGCAACCTATACCGGGTACATCCCGTATGGCGAAGTCAGCCGGAAGCAGCGGGTGCCCATCGAAACGGGGAATGCCAACGGCACCTACTCCTACGTAATTTCGAAGACGGCATTTCGCGAGTATCAAATCCATTCGGAAGGCCACTTCGGTGGGGTGACGCGCGGGATTTCGATTGATCGTGTGTATAAGCCCAAGCTTCCGGGCTATTCTTTTTGGGCCGATGACTTTAACGGCTTGTATTATATCCCGGGGGACGTCGTCGACGGTAAGGTGTACTCTGGGACTCAGATCAACATCTGGTCATCCCCTGCCTCGACTCCGCGCGGACCGCACTTTAAAGACGAAGTTGCGACAGGAGCTGCCAGATTTGGCGGCCTTGCTCTTTTTGCTATTTTTGACAAGCCGTCCAAATTCAATGAGCACAAGGATCCGCTGGAAGACATTAATTTCGAGAATGAGGTTAAAGGCGAGGCCCGGCATCTCGGCCTGCTCATTACCGGACCGACGGAGGTAAAATTTCCGGTTAATACGAACCTAAATGTGGATGGTCAAGAGGGCGAAATCTGGTTGAAAAACCCGCGTCACTTCGGCACGAACACGTGGCAGGCCTTTCCGTTGCAGGACCTGGATCTGATTTACATAGAAGACGATTTGGCAAACAACCTCCCGGGCACCGTAACGATCGAAGGGGGCGAGCTCGATGGCATCATCACCATTTATGCCGAAGATGATGTGACGATCAAAAACAGCATCACTATGCGGAATGATCCCCGCGATGATGACTCGAACGCACCTGACTTTAACACGCCTTCGGACGACCTGCTGGGCATCATCTCCAAGGATGATATCTGGTTAGATACGACCTGGATGACCTCCAACCCTGATATTGATTTGATGGGGGCTTACGTTGCCTTTGGCACTAAACACGGGGACCCGAGCAGGGACAAATATGGCAACATAGGCGTTATCGGGCATGATGATACCAGTCGGGGTGCGAGAGGTGTTTTGCACGTATATGGCAGCCGCAATATGGAGCAGGGGTATCCCTACGGTAATTTCAACCTCAGGACCGGGAACGTCCTTTCTGGTTACAAGATTCAGTCGATTTTTGATCCGCGGTTTTTGGATAATCCTCCGCCGTATTCGCCGACCATTGGTCGTGAAATCAAATTTGAAGGATGGCGTTATGCTCGGAACTAACAAAGGTGCACTCCTTGCGATTATTCTAGTGTTGTGGGCGGCGATTGCCTTCCAGCATCAGCGCAAGCCGGCTGCCGAGGCCGAGGTGCTGGCTTCGCCCGCCCGTATCAAGGCCGAAGTGGAGCCGCTGGGTGGTGATCAATTTATGTTTAAAGCGAGTGCCGATGAGTTGGCTGTGCAGGCAATGAAGCAGGAGCAGGTCGATCTGGAACAGCAGGCGGTCCTTGAACGCGCCCGGATCGGTCGGAACGTGAGTGACACCGAGGTGGACCGGGATGCACAGAGCCTCACCGCAGACGCGCGCGAGGTGAAAGTGTCTGATCTCCACATTCAGGCCATCCAGGAAATGGCCGAGACTGGGTTTCTGGAAGAATTATTCATCAATCAGACCCGCATATTATCTGAGTTGCACAATCCATCCTCACCCGATGGCAAGTTTGATCCCGAGCGAATCAAGCAAATGGAACTCAAGGGCGAGCTTTCGATCTTTTAGCTGCGGTTTCCGCACCATGCCCCGATTCATCACTTGCCCACCCCATGTGGGGCCCATTCCCTGTGAGATAAAGCATTTCCTCCTGCCCCATTCTGGCGTAGGCTAAAACCTGTGAACTATCTCGCTCATATTTATCTCGCGGAACCGGAGCTCGAATCGCGACTGGGTAATTTCGTCGCTGACTTTTTGCGGGGGGTGGATCGCGACCAATTCAGCCCCCGGGTCATGGACGGCATCCGCATGCATTGGAAGGTCGATCAATTCACGGATGCGCACCCGGTGTTTAAACAGAGCCGCGCGAGACTGCCCGTAGATCATCGTCGCTATGCAGGCATCCTGATCGATATTTTTTACGATCATTTCCTCGCTCGCCATTGGGACCAGTTTGGTTTGGGGCCGCTCGATGTCTATGCCGATGAGGTACTGGACCGTTTCATCGCTTACGAAGGGTTTCTTCCCGAGCGTGCCCGGTGGGTGATTCAACGCTTGAAATTGGATCGTCGCTTTACCAGCTACGCAACCATCAACGGCATCGACGAGGTGCTCTGCGGCGTTTCCCTGCGCCTGAGTAAAATCAATCCCTTGTGCGGTGCGGTTTCCGGGCTGGAAGATGCCTACGATGGGCTCGAGGCCGATTTTTTCGCCTTCTTTCCAGAGCTGGTGGGGTATGCCGAAACGCTTAAACGAGCATCGGATGATGCGGCTGTTCATTCAACGTTCTGACATGCCACGCTTGATGAAAATCGGAATGCTCGGCTTCCTGTTGGCGCACGGTATCGCATCGGTTCATGCCGCGGAAAACTGGTGGCAACCGGCAGGTGCGGCGTTGGCCCGAGCTGTGGCGCCCGAAGCGCCCTGGATCCGGCCTGCGCATGGCGCGGTGCTGAAGTTGGATGCCGCCCGGATGGAAACCGCCTTGCGCGACGTGGTCGAGCAGGGGGCTTCGGTGCGGGTCATGTTGCCGATCGGCAAAGGTGCGTTTGCAACCTTTGCCCTGGAGGCCGTATCGATCATGGCGCCGGAGCTCGCCCGCAAGTATCCGGACATCCTCACCGTACACGGCGAAGCGATCGACCAGCCGGGGAGCTGGGCGCGACTCGATTGGACACCACAGGGCTTTCACGGATTGATTCAGACCCCGGACGGCCTGCTCTACATCGACCCCTGGACGCGCGGGGATACCGCGATGTACGCCTGTTATTTGCGCGATGGATTTGTCCGCGAAGCCCAGACGAGCGACATTCAGTGCGCGCGCATTCCCGCGCCCGAGATGCGCCAGTTTCAGGATGCACCGGCCTACCTCAAAAAAAGCGCGCGCGGGACTGCGACGACGCAGCTCCGCACCTATCGGCTCGCGGTAACCGCCGATCATGAGTTCACCGAGTTTCATGGCGGTGAGGCCGCAGCCCTTGCTGCGATCGTTACCGGCCTGAATCGCATCAATACGATCTACGAACGGGATCTCGGCCTGCGCATGGAATTGGTCGCGAATAACGATCTGCTGATTTTTAATGCCACGAACGATCCGCATACCGGGAGCTTTCGCGCGACCAGCATCATCGGTACTCGGATCGGTCTTACCGCCTTCGACATCGGCCACTACGTGAGCGGGCGGAACAGCGGGAGCCTTTCCGCGTTGCGGGTGGTCTGTAAAATTGCGGAAAAAGGCGATGGAAAATCGGCCAGTTCGATGCCGAATAACGATCCCTACTGGGTGGACATCGTCGCCCATGAAATCGGCCATCAGTTCGGGGCGGATCATACCTTCAACTCCGTCACCTCGGCTTGCGGAGGCGGCAATCGAGCTGCGGCTACGGCCTACGAGCCGGGCAGTGGTTCCACCATCATGGCCTACGCCGGAATTTGCGGAGCAGACAACGTGCAAAGCGTGAGCGACGATTATTTTCATGCTTCCAGCATCGACGAAATTCTCAGCTACATTGCCGGTAGTGGAAACTGCGCGAGCCTGAGCAGCACTGCGAATCACGCCCCGGTCGCGGATGCGGGCGCCGACTATATCATTCCGGCCCGCACCCCCTTCGTCCTCACCGGCAGTGGCTCGGATGTGGATAACGACACCCTGCAATATACCTGGGAGCAATTTGATCTCGGCCCGGCTCAGGTGCTGGGGGCGGCCGATAACGGGCAGAGTCCGCTGTTTAGAAGTTTACCCCCTGCTGCCGATCCCATCCGGACTTTGCCCGACTTGAGCACCCTGCTTTCGGGGTTCAACGATCCATCGGAGAGGCTTCCAAGCACGAGTCGTACCCTGCATTTTCGTTTTACCGCACGGGACAACCGGACGGGCGGAGTCGCCGGGGATGACATGACCGTTCAGGTGGTCGATACCGGAGCGCCGTTTGGTATCATCAGCCCAAATACGGCGGTCACCCTGAGCGGGAGCCACACCGTGGTCTGGAATCCGGGAGGCAGTGCCGCGGCTCCGATCAATGCGAATTTAATCCGCATCCTGCTGTCCGTGGATGGCGGCGCTACCTATCCCTTCGTGCTTTCGGAAAGCACCGCCAACGATGGAAGCGAGACCGTTGCCCTGCCTCCGCTGACCACCCAGTTCGCGCGCATGCGCATCGAAGCCATCAACCATATTTTCTTTGATGTCTCGGGCGCAAATTTTACCCTGACGCCCGGCGGCACCTCCGTGGCTTTTTTTGAACACGAAGATGCCCCGGCCTTGAACGATGCGTTTGGCAATGGAAACAGCAATGGCCGCTTCGATCCGGGCGAAGGGTACGTGCTTTTTCATCCGGTTCTTCGCAACATCGGTACCTTTGGCGGGACAAATATCCAGGCATCGCTAACTGCGGTCAGCCCCGGCCTGACGATCCTGCATGACGTCAGCGCGTACACCAACCTGTCGACCGGAGCGGCTGGAGCGAGTATCGATCCGTTTATCCTCTCGTTGGACGAAACGCATCCCTGTGGCGAGCCCGTGGTCCTGCGCATGACCGTACTTACGGACCAAGGTGGTAACGATGTGACGATTCGGTTGCCCAGCGGGATTGGCAGTGGTGGACAGACGGTCTCCTATAGTTCCTACGCGGCGGTGGTGCCATCCGTTGCGATCCCGGACAACGTCCCCGCGGGCACCAACATCACCTTCCAGGCATCCGGATTGACCACGAACACGTCAAAAATTCTTTTTCGAATTGGCGGGAACGCCTGTACCACGAATGCGGGCGACATCGGAAATGGCATCGCCCATAACTATCTTCACGATTTAAAGATCACCTTAACCTCGCCGGAAGGCACCACAATTACGCTGATGCAGCAAGCGGGTGTCGGCATCGATGCGGGGCCCAATATGTGCAGCGTCGTTTTCGATGATTCCGCTTTCACGAGCATCCAGAACATCCCGGATGACGGTGGCCCACATGTCGGGACCTATCAGCCGATGCAAGCGCTCTCGGCTTTCATCGGGGAAGATCCCAACGGCGTCTGGACTGCGAATGTCTCCGACCTGGAGGCCGGGGAAGTGGGGTCGATTCACGAGCTGTTGTTGACGATTGAAGCCGTCACCGACTGTACTGCGCCGGTTCCGACGAGTAATCCAGATGGCGATGGCGACGGGATGCCCGATGAGTGGGAACGCTTTATTTACAATAATCCGAGGTCGACCGGGCCCACGGTCGACCACGACCTGGACGGGGCGGATGCCCTTTCTGAGTACCTTGCGGATACCGATCCGACCGATGACCAGTCCTTCTTTGCAATCGATGCTTTCAGTTCCGGTACCGGCCTCGATTTCATGTCTCGGTTCACGCGCGACTATCGGCTGCAGTCGGTGGATCTGCTGAGTGGCACCAACTGGATGAATGAAGCGATGATGAACGGCACCGGCGACCTGATCAACTTTCCGATCACGCCCGGACCGGACCTGCGCTTTTATCGGGTGCGTGCGGAAGTGCCCTGACGCAGGCGTCGGGCGAGCCGGAATTCGAGGGGATCCGACCAGCGGCGTTCCAGGCAGGAAAGGCCGTGCACGATCCAGTTGATGCTCTCCTGAACCCCGTCCTGAAGGCGGTGAGGTTTGGCGTGGGGTGGAGGTTCGATGCCGTAGCGCACGCAGGCATCCAGTGGCGAGAACACCTGGGCATCCAGCTGCTGGAGACGGCACACGCGTTGCGCCCGCCGCACGGAAGGACAGGCCGCTCCGGTGATCACGATCATCGCGCGATCCGGGAAACGTTCATGCACTTCCGCGAGCTCCTGCCAGGTACAGCAAGAGCGATGCAGCGGAACGAGCGCGGCCGACTGAGGCAGGTTCATCTGCTTTAACAGGATGCATGCGGCATCGGTGCCATCGACGATGTTTCCATCGCCCAGGTCATTGCTTTTCCAGCCTTCGGCGAGCACCAGGGGCGCATCCAGCTGGTCGGCAAGTCGGGCGGCCACGTTGAGGCGGGCGAGGTTGTCCTGGTAGGCCAGGTTGGTGTTTCGGATCGATGCGCGAAACAGGGGCAGGACCACGACACCGCTCTCAGCCACGTGTTTTCCTCACGTCGCGAGCGAAGATGGCGTCAACGAACCAATACGGCGCAAAGCGCCGCATGAAGGTGACATAGGGGGCCACCGGGGTGACCCCGTATCGCCGATGCGGGGACGCCGACTCCAGGGCATGAATCACCTTAGCGCCCACCGCTTCCGGTGGCTTATTGATGAAGTCCACCTTCTTCTGGCTGTTGCGGCGGCGCTTGATTTCCTTGATGTAAAGGTCGCCAAAAGTCGAAGCCGAGGGATCGATGGCCTCGTCCGTTTTCTCCGCCGCGTTGGTGCGAAAGGCGGTCACGATGGGGCCGGGTTCGATCAGGCTCACCGCGACGCCGCTGTCGATCAGCTCCACCCGCATCGCATCGGAGATGGCTTCCATGGCAAACTTGGAGGCGGAATAGGCGCCGAGAAAGGGGAGGGATATCCGGCCGACGACCGAACTGACATTGACGACGCGGCCACAGCCCTGTTGGCGAAAGGCCGGGATAAAATGATTGGTCAATTCCTGCATGCCGAAGACATTGACCTCAAACTGGTAGCGCAGGGCATCCCGACTGAGGTCCTCCATGGCTCCGGGTTGTCCGAAGCCCGCGTTGTTGACCAGGGCGCCGAGTTGACCCTTACAGAGGTCCTTGATGCGTGTGGCGGCGGCGTCTACGGATGCGCTGTCGGACAGATCCAAGGCGATGGCGGTGAAGCCGGCGGCTTCCAGGGCCTCCAGGTCTTCGGGCTTGCGCGCGGTCGGGTAGACGGTCCATCCGCGATCACGCAGCATGCGTGCGCAGGCTTCGCCAATGCCGGTGGAGCATCCGGTTACGACGACCGTTTTGGGAACCGTTGGGAAGCGCATGGGTGTCCTATCCTTTGGTCTCGTTTGCCAGTCCGAGGGCTGGATATAAGGCCCCGCGAATAAACCAGATTAGAAAAAACATCATGAGCACGGGATACACAATTCCGTCGAGGATGTACACCACCATCACGTAGACCGCACTCTTGCCGACCTTCTTCAGGCCACCATCCTGGACGTACAGAATCAGCTCGTCCGCCTTGTCTTTAAAGAGCTCCGCTTTTTGTTTCATCCCTTCGGCGGATTCGACCGTATCCAAGGCGAAGGTCTTGGAAAGCTCATCAAAGGTCTCTTCGTAGGCGACGGTCATGTTGGCGGTCGAGTGCTGGCTCAACCAGGCCGCGCCCTGCACCGAAAGGGGGAGCACGAAATATATCAGGAGCGCGATGAGCAGCATCATCCCGGCCATACGTTTGACGGTCTGGGCGACCGGGTTGTCCGGGCTGCGAAAGGAATGAAACAAGGCGAGCAGGAGATACATCGCAACGGAAACCGTGAGGAAGACCGAGCCGATGTCGATGGTGCCTTCGAGAAAGTATTTGAAGCTGAGCAGGACAATGGATGCGACGAGGACCACCTGCCAGGCGACGTTCAGATAGTCGAGCAGCGGCTGTACGATGTCACCGAATTCCAACACCATCTCGCTGCCTTCAATCACATCCATCGAACCCTTGGCCACCATGATGGGTACGAGCAGGCTGGCCGCTTTCTGGGTGATGTCTTCGAGGTAGGTGGCGTTCTCCACCCGCGTTCGATTGCCGTAGCATCGGTTGTAGAGATCATCAAACATGCCGGAAACCATGCACATCAGGAGGAAGATCAGGATGACCACCGCCCGATAGCGTCGGAAGCCGGTAGTGGGTTCTGGACGTTCGTTGTTCATATTCGGTTATGTCGTAATATGCTGTTTTTCACCCCGCCTGCCAAGCTTGCGCGTGAACCAGGGCTTCGACCCTGTTTATTCGGCTCGTAACCAGCCAATGCTACACCGTACAATCCGCCCATGAAAATGAAAATCATCCTGGCGGCCCTTTGGGCCCTTTCTCTGGTGCTCGTGCATCTGATGACCCGTGATTCGAATCAGGGTGCGGAGCTCCACAGTGCCAAGCTGCAGGAAAATACGGCCGGCGGCGTATCCCGGGTCGAAGAGCGTCTCGTGGTTCGCGAGCCGCGTAGCGTGGAAAAGATTGTCGTCGTCGAACGCGAGGGGAGCTCGAGACTTTCCTCCTACGACGAAGGTCGGAGCGGGACCCCGAGCAGCGAAGACCTGCTCGCGAGACTTCCAGAGGCCTTGCGTGATGGCGGCGACACCATGGCGAATAATTTACTTGTGGCCCAGATGCTCGCGAACCTCACCCCGGAAAATGTGATGCAGACCCTGGCGGTGTTCGAGCAGGCCGAGAACGGTCCGCTTAACGACCACAACTTTCGCATGTTCATGTATGCCTGGGGTGAGATTGATGGCCAGGCCGCGACGAAGTACGCCTTCTTTAACGAAGACAGCAAAAAAGTTCATTTCGGCGGCAGCGTGGCGATGATTGGCTGGAGCAGCCAGGATCCGGATGCGGCCAAAGCCTTTGTCGAAGGCGTGGAGGATGACAACCGTTCCAAGGGATACATGATGGATGCTCTCGTCCGGGGATGGGCCAAGACCGATTTAAATGGCGCGAGTAACTATGTCGGCACCCTGGATGATACCGACGGCCGGCGAAAAATGGTGGAGCATCTGGCGCAGGAGCGGATCAAGCGGGAAGGTTCAGGCAGTGCCCTGGCCTGGGCGGATACCGTGGCCTCCGGATCCGATGACGCCAAGTACGCGAACCAGGTGGTCAACGAAGTGGCGTTTCACGCGGCGCGTAAAGATCCCATGGTCGCTCGCGATTGGGTGGAGCGCAACCTCGACTCCGAATACCTGAGCCCGCGTATTTTTGAAGAAGTCGCCGACGAAATGGTCGGGGTTGACCCGCGGGCAGCGGCCGATTTTCTGGATCAGCATTTTGACGATCCCCGGGTGAACGGCAAGGTCATTGCGGAGATGACCGAAGAGTGGGCACGTACGGATCCCACCGCAACGGCCGCCTGGCTTGAACAGTACGTCGGCCACGAAAAAATAAATAAAGAGGTCGTCCATGAGCTTGCCGGTGAATGGGCGGACTCCGACCCCGAGGCGGCCCTGGCCTGGGTGGCGGCGCTGGAGAGCAAGGACCTGCAAAAGAAGGGGCTGGCCTCTGCCATTGATCACTGGTCGCGTCACGATACGGCCGCCGTGGGGGAATGGTTGAACGGGCAGACCCAGCGGGGAGATCTGTACGATTCCGCGATTGAAGTCTACGCCAGCCGCATCTCGCGTGAAGCCCCGGTGGCGGCCCTGAGCTGGGCCCAGCAGATCCAAGACGAAGGCATGCGCGAACGCACAACGGTTCGTGCGGGTCAGGCCATGTACCGTGAGGACCCGGATGCCGTGTTGTCCTGGCTTCCCACGAGCGGTCTTTCCGAGCGTGCCCAGCAGGCGATCCAGAAGCCCCAGGACAACCGCCAGAACTGGCGTGGCGGACGCCGATAGATTTTTGGGTTGGTTCCTGAGATGATGAAATACATCGGATTCGGAGTCGCGGTTCTGGCTCTGGCCTCCAACCGATACCTATGAAATATTTCACTCGAGCCAAATACAACGCAATGCAAGGAGACCCGGGTCTCCCGGGTGTAGAGGCCGCCCGGGTGGAATGGATTGCAGTTCTCGAAGACTATAAAGCCCATGTGCAAAAGATCCTGCCCGCTTTACCTCCGGGTGCCAGAAAGTTTTGCCACGCAACTTTGCACGATGGGCAAGTCGAACGCATCTCCCGCAGCGGCGAGGATCTTTCCGTACGCTTAAGTCGCGAGCACGGCATTGGAGAAACCAATGATATCGAGATCATCCTCCGAAAGATTCAGTCATCGCCATCCGTGCCCACCGCTACGGGTTGTTGGCTACATGAAGAAGTTCATTTGAGGGGAGATGGGATGGTCGAGTTGCATGTGCTCCTTCATGATACGGAGTTTGTCGTTGTCGCAAAAGACATCGAAATCGTAAGAGCCGATCGCCGTCCACGGAGTGGCCATGGTATTTAGCCCGGGGTTCCCTGCTAAAGTATGTTGCTTTGAAATCGGATCACTCCGTGTCACGCCATTATGGTGCAAGGCGTTTTCAAAAGCATGGGGTCAGGAGCCGGATGTGGGAAAGCTGTTTGTCCGGTTCTGAGAGGGGCCGAGGCCAAACCTACGGGAGAGGCCTCGGTCTATTCGACCCCCGTTGGCCCCGTCGTCACTCTCGCACCACCTGATGCCCGGGGGGACAGGGTTCGGCAACCGTCTCGAAAGCCTCAACCTATTCTACGGCACGATCCATTCGCTGCGTAAATGCGGGGATGCGCTAATGTTTTGGTAAGGCACGGGTAATCAGCTGGAAAATCCCATTTTCAAATGCCGGGCAATGTGTCTATTCTGCGGGAATGAACAATTACCCACAGGATCCCAACAACCCGTACGGCAACCAGCCGCAGGACCCCAACCAGCCGGTGTACGAGTATCAGCAGGAGTATGTGGAGGAGCCCATTTACGAGGAGTACGTCGAAGAGCCGCCCGCGAAGGATTTAAAACGCTGGTTGCCGCACCTGATCATCAGTGGTGTGACCGTACTGATCGCCGCGGGCATCGGCTGGCATTTTCGTGACTCCATCAAGGAAGCGATGGGGATCAAAAAGGAGGTCGCTGAGGTGGTGGATACGAGCGGCGTGACCAACCAGGTGGTCGAAGCCAACAATGTGACGGGCGAATTTATTATTGAAGAAACCAGCTCCCTTCCGGTGAAGATGCTGCCGGAGTGGAAGGAGCGGATTGAAGCCGGTCGCAATCAGCACGGGATCTTTTATGTGCCGATTGATAGTATTCCCAAGATAGGCGAAGGGCCGGTCGAAAATTTGACCAGTGCCGATCTGGTGGTGAAATCCGCGGGCGTTCGCCCGATGCAAAAATTTGGCTTCGAGGATTCGCGCGGTGAATGGCAGAACCACGGAGGGGGCATTATCGTGACGAGTCAGGATGAAGCACACGAGGGTTCCTCCAGTCTGGGCATCACCGATCGGAAAAGTCCGAGCGATTATCCCCAGCGGGATTTAAGTACGACCGTGAAGAAGGGCTCCATCTACCGGTTCACGGCCTATGTGAAGCTAAAGAATAAGCCGGAGGCCGACATCAAGCTGGTCGTGGTGCAGAACGGGGTCGATAAGATTCTCGTGAAGCGCACCTGTGCCGCGGACAAGTGGACGCAACTGAACGGCAACTATAGTTGCCGTCCGGATGGGGACCTGAGTTCGGTGTATTTCACTGTGCAATGCCTGGACCCTTCGGTGGAATACTACATCGACAGCGTTGGGTGCGCTCCCTCGCTCTAAACCACTTTCATCCTGAACCGCCTCCTTCCCGGCCATGGTTCTGGCCCGTTTGTGTTTGCACGTGATTGTACACTCGGCGGGCGGTCCATTCAGATTCGGTTCGCTTTGTCTTATTCGTTCAACATGCCTTTCGCGGTTTTGAGATCTTCAACGGGATCGGGAGGCGCTCTTCGCTGTGCTGCGATTTACACGTAGGGATTAATTTTACAGGGGTGCCCCCCCAGATAACGGTTTGGCAGGGTTGTTTTGGGTGGAAGCGTGATCTCCGGGTGAGCGTCCGATTGTTCCATTTTATCTGAGTCGGTTGGTTTGGCACGAATATTGCGAATGATCGGGGACCGATCGTTCGATTCTTCGATCCAGATATTAACGAAATTCAGTGAAAACACGCTTTCCAATATTCATTTTACTCTGCTTGCTAGCAGTTCGGTCTGCGGCTGCAGTTCTCGTGGTCGATTTGTTCACCCAGAATCAGATCATGAACGGTCCCTCGATCCAGCCAACGGTGAATTCGTTCGGTGGATCCATTCTGGGTAACCAGCGCGATGCCGCGGATGAGTCGGAGTCGGCGATCGCTGAAGTCATCGGGGGCGAGCTGGTGATCACAGGCGCACCCACCGCAATAATCTTTCTGGATCTGCAATGGGATGGCTTTGACAGCGACAACATTGTGCTGAATCAGGAAGGCCTGGCTGGGTTTGGCCAACCGGTTGATTTTACGGATGGTGGCGAGAACTCCATGCTGGAGTTCGGCTTTACGGAGCTGACGCTGGGCGCTTCACCGATCAATGTGCAGGCCGCCGCTTTTTCCGGAATGGGTAATATTTCCGTTGCGGTAATGGACCTCACGGAGAATATCAGCTCGCCCAATTCAGTCATCCTTCCCTTCTCTGCTTTTGGTCTGATCAACGGGTCGGGTGCAGACTTTTCGGAAATCACTGCGCTTCAGATCATCTTCCTGGTGGAAGATAACCAGGAGCAAGGTCCGCCCCAACTACCTGATGTGGCCTCGGGTATCACGTTTGCCCTCGATTTCATTCAGGCGGCGCGCGGGCCAAATGCTGATTTATCGGTGACGAAAACCGATACCCTCGCGACGGATCTCAATGGGGATGGCATTGCCAATCCGGGTGAAACGATTCGGTATACCATCGTGATTACCAACGCGGGCCCGGACTCGGTCACCGCCGCGTCCCTGGCCGACTTACTACCTCCGGGGACCACCCTGGTGCCAGGTTCAGTCAAGAGTTCGCCCATCGCTCGTGATGATTTCTTTGCCACGCCTCCAAGCACATCCTTGACCATTTCGGCTCCTGGCGTATTGCGCAACGACAATGATCCCGATGGAGAGGCCCTCGTCATTGACTCTTTTGATCCGGTCACCGCCTTGGGTGTTCCGATGACCTTGAACCCTGACGGCGGCTTCGTCTACATGCCAAATGCCACGACCGGAACCGATACGTTTAGCTATGCGATCTCGGATGGTGTTTTCACCAACGATGCCCTTGTTTCAATTGCGATTGACCCCGTGGCCGAGCTTTCGGTCAGCCTGACCGATGATGTCGATCCCATCACCGCGGGTGGTTCGCTGACGTTCACTTCCGTGGTCACCAACAGCGGACCTTCTGAAGCAGTTGATGTTCGAATCACGCATCGTTTTCCTCCCGGGATCTCCTTTCTCATGGCCTCTCCGGGTCCTGGCATCAGCTGCAGCAACCCCTCCACCGGGCTTGTCGTCTGTGACATTGCCAGCTTGCCGATCGGCGGGACGGCTACAATTTCACTTGCGACCACGGCCTCCGGATCAGGCACCCTGACCAGCCAGGTTTCGGTTACCAGTTCGGTGTTGGATAACAATCCGAGCGATGATGTGGCGCTCGAGTCCACGTTTATCAACTCGCCTCCGGTTGCGCCGGATCTCGTGCAGGTACCCGCGATCGGTAATACCTCCTTGAGCGTAGCCGCTCCCGGCGTACTGGCAGGCGCGTTTGATCCTGAAGGCCAGCCACTCACCGTGGTGACAACCGCCACCAACAGTTTGAACGGCGGTACGGTCACCTTGCAGCCCGATGGCGCTTACACCTATTTACCTGCAGCCGGTTTTGCCGGGCCGTCGGATACCTTCAACTTCGTGATCAGCGATGGCACGGGAACCGATACGGGTTCGGTTGGATTGAGCATCAGCAATATGATCTGGTACGTCGATAACAGCCTGGCGCTTAACGGCGACGGTACGTCCGAGAATCCGTTTAACACCCTGGTTGCGTTGAGTCCTTCGGGGAGTGGCTCCCTCAGTGGGCCCGATGGTCCGGGCGATACGATCTTTCTCTATGAAGGCAGTGGTCCTTATGTTGCCGACCTCTTGCTGGCCGACCAGCAGCGGCTGATTGGTGAAGGGGTTGGTCTCACCATCGGTGGTTCGAGTCTCGTCCCTGCAGGGAATCGGCCTGTCGTGGTGGCCACCATCGTTCTTGCGGCAGATAACGTGATTAGTGGGTTGGATTTCGGTTCGGGACCTGCGCCGGGCTTCGCGGTCAGCGGGGGAACCGGGACGCTGGTCATCGATGAAGCATCCGTAAGCGGCGAAGGTCGACTGGACCTTGGAGCCGCACCGGGTGTTGATGTTACGATCGTATTGGACCAGCTCCTTTCGACCAACGGCGGATTCTCGCTGTCCGAAGCCTCGGGTTCATTCGTTGTTTCCGGTGGCACGCACATTTCCACTCCGCAAGGCAATCCCGGCATCCAGATTATCAACTCTTCCGTGATCAGCTCCTTCGGCGACACCCTCATCGAGGCGGGTATGGAGCCTGGCATCCGTCTTGAATCCAGTCCCAGCGCGACGACCACTTTCAGCAGCTTGAACATCGCTGAATCCAGCAGTGGATTCAGCGCCATCAATGCCGGCACGGTAAATATCCTCGCTCAGCCGGTGACCATCACGGCCTCCAGTGGACCCGCGGTCGTGATTGATACGACCGCCGGGCAGAACAACGGCAGCTCGGGATGGATCTTCGACACCCTCTTATCCGCCGACTCCTCCGGGAGTGGGATCCAATTGTCCAATTTGACGGATGACGTTACAGTAAGCGGCGAAACGGTGATCGGTCTTCCTGCCGGGGATGGCGTGCTCATCGCAGGTTCGGCCGGGCGTACCTTCAGTTTTGCCGGCCTGACGATCAGTGGTGGCAGTGCCCGCGGCCTGGTGGTTGGTACCTCGGCAGCCGCGAACCTGAGCGTTAACGGCCTGGTGGTTAATGCCGTTGAATCTGCGGTAAAGCTTGACGGTCTGAATATCGTCCAGATCGTGAATCCCGGGTTTATAAACTTCCTTCAGTCGACGGATGGCACAGTGGTGGATCTCGCGAATATCACCAGTTCAAGCATTAATTTCGGGGATGTCTTCGCCAGAAACAGCGCGGGGCCAGGCGTGCTCATGAATGCCGTCGGCGGCGTAACGACCTTTGGGTTCGTGGAATCCTTTACCACCGGTGGCGACGGCATGAATCTTCAGAATGCGGGCCGGGTTAACGTAAACGATGCGTTCAGCTTTATCGAGGCAACCGGCGGAACGGCCCTGGTCCTCAACGGAGTAGATGCGGGGATGGATCTTGGCTTCGTGGCAGCCAGTGGTGGTGCAACAGGCGTTTCCATTACGTCGGTCACCGGGAGTATCAACATCTTTGAAGAAACGATGATCACGGCGACGACGGGTACGGGCGTCAGCATCACCAATTCTCCCGCGGGTACGTTCTCTTTTGGCAATATCGCCATCGACACCTCCGCGAATAATCAGCCCGGCCTCGAGGTTACCAATGGCGGTTCGCTCGGGAACAACTTAACCGGAACAAGCACCATTGATTCGGGCAGCGCAGGCGCTGTGAATATCGACGCTACAGAACTGGCGCTCGTTTTCAGCAGCGTTTCCTCTTCTGGTGGAACGGATCCGGGTATCCGCCTCAATGATACCACCGGCTTCTTCACCATCCAGGGCGACGGTGTGAATGCTTCCCAGGGGGGCAATGGAAGTGGTGGTCAGATTATTGGAAAATCAGGTGATGCGGTGGTGTTAACAGATGTCGAAAACATCACGCTTCGTCGCATGCAGCTGGATAACAACGGGCGGGCGATTCAGATGACTCGTGCCGACACTACGTTGCTGGAATTCTGCAGTCTCGACAACAGCAGCTCGCACGGCATCGATGGATCTGAAGTGGTCGATCTCACCATCACCAGCTGCGCGTTTGACGGGAATGGCTCAGCCGCCAGTGATGCAACGATTCGTTTTGTGGGAACAGATCCGCTAGCGGGGATCAGTGGTTCATTCCAGATGAGCCGGAGCCTGATTCGCAACTACCCGACCCATGCGGTTCAGGTGCTGAACCACAGCGGTGTCCTCGCGGCATCAATTGATCAGTGCACCATCAATAACAACAACGATGTTTTTGGCTCGCACGCGCTTTCCTTCGAGTCCGTTGCCGCGGCACAGATTGCCCTGGATGTGCTGAACTCGACCTTCGATCAGGCCGAAGGCGCCATCGTCCAATTTTTGTCAGACGCCTCTTCGGGCAACGACCTCAACATCATCGGGAATACCTCAACCAATGGCGGAGGCCCGGATGGTTCTTCGCTCGGGGGGAGTATTTCGCTCGAGTTGAGCAATGGTGGAAGCTTCGCCTTCGATATCCAGGAGAATACGCTTACCGCCCTGCCTGACGTGGGCATCCGGATTTTTGGCGAGGGTTCTGCAGAGGGGCGTATTGGGGGACAGGATCTGGCCTCAGGAAACATCTTGCAGGTCTTGAATGGCCCCGGTTCATCGGCGGCCGAAGTGATTGCCTTGACGAAAGGTGGTAGCGTGGCCACCCCGGCTGTCGGTGGTCATGCATGGAGCGTGCTCGTACAGAACAACGTCCTGGGCAGTCCAGCCGGCTTTCCTGCGGGCAGTGGAACCAGTGAAGGTATCGTGGTCAGGCATGCGCATGACAACGGGATGATGAATCTGACGCTGGAAGACAATCAGCTCGAGAATATCGCGCAGAAGTACATTCGTATTCTGACCGAGGGGGTTAGCGCTCCCGTGAGCAACCTGCGTATCGTCAATAATGTGTTTGCGAACCTCGTGGCTGATGCGCTTCAGGTCGATACCGCCGATGCGGCGGCAACCTGTCTGCATTTGCAGGGCAACGCAAGCGGCAGTGGTGGCAACCCGGGGGTCTTTGGTTTGAATCAGAACGGAGCTTCCACGCTCCAAGTTGCCTCCACCAGTATTCCCGCTCTCTCAGCAGGCAACAATAATGCGACGATACTGGATAGCGGAACCATCACCTTTAACGGCAATTGCAGTAACCCGACGCAGCCGACAAATCCATAATGAGTAATCGATTTACAACCTATTGCACTTTGCTGTTGATGCTCCTGGGCTCGTTACGAGCGTTTGCACAGGTCGACCTTACGCTGGGTGATTTGCCGGCCGGTGAAACAGTTACGGTTGTTTTCGAAGTCACGGTTGATCGGCTGCAGACCCAGACCGCCATTACCAATCAGGCCACGGTCTCCTCCGAGAATCTGATGGATGTGCTTTCGGATGATCCCGATACCGGCGCGCTCCTGGATGCGACCATTACGGCCATTGACGCGTTTGCGGATGTCGGGGTGGATGTCATACCGGCCGAGAATCCTGTGGATGCTTCCTCCCTGGTTCTGCTCGACCTGTTGGTTTCCAATGCCGGACCACACGATACGACCGGCGTCGTGGTCACCAACCAGCTCCCGATCGGCGTCACCTTTGATGCGGCGAATTCCAGCTCAAACATTGTGGAGTTGGGCGGTGGACTGCTGGAAATCGTCCTGGGTGATCTTGCGGCGGACGCCATGACGAATCTCACCATTCAGGTTTCGATCGATGACTGTTGCCAGGCTGGATTCCTGACCAATCGGGCTGGGGTGGTCCATCTCGTGACGGATACCAATGCGGTGAATGACACGCATACTCTTGCGGTTGCTGTGCTGCCCGACACGGTTCCCCCGGTGATCACCGCCTGCCTGACGAACCTGTTTTTCGGGTGTAACCCGGGCGAGGGCACGATTCCTGAGCCGAGTCCCTCCGAAATCATGGCCACCGACACCTGCGGGCCGGTCACCACCCTGTTTGTAGGCGAAGTCCTCAGTACGAATGGGTGTCTGGTCACCCTGACCCGGACCTATGCAGCGGTTGACCGTTGCAATAACTCGAACACCTGCGAACAGCTGTTGACCTGGATCGAAGATTTTGATGCCCCGACCTTCGCCCAATGTGCGCCGGATGAAGACCTTGGTTGTAACCCGTCGATCATCCCCCCTGCGGATACCAACGCGGTTGCTGCGACGGATGCCTGTGGCGGTGTAGCGATTTCCCTGTTCTCCGAGGAAACGGTAACCAACGGTTGCGATGTTGTGCTCACCCGCGTGTACATGGCGTTTGATGACTGCGGCAACAGCAGCACCTGTACTCAGGTCGTCAACTGGGTCGAAGATCTCGAACCCCCAACCATGAACGGGTGTCCCCCGGGCATGGATCTTGGCTGCAATCCGCAAGAGATCCCAGCGCCTGACCCCTCCTCGCTGGGTGCTTTCGACAGCTGTGGTGCGGTCGCTATTACAAACATCGATGTCCTGGAAACCAACGGGTGCAAAGTGGCCCTCACGCGGACCTATGTGGTCACCGATATGTGCGGCAACTCGAACACCTGTTCACATGTTTTATCCTGGAGCGAAGACACGGAAGCTCCACAGTTCACGTCCTGCGCTCCGGACATGGATCTGGGCTGTAATCCCACGAACATTCCGTCCGCCGACCTGATGGCTGTTATCGCAACCGATAATTGTGGCATCTCGGATGTCGTGTTGGATGATGAAACTATCGTCACCAACGGGTTTGCAGTCATGTTGACCCGTACGTATCTCGCGACGGATGGCTGTGGAAATTCCAACACCTGCCTGCAGACGATTACCTGGCGCCAGGATTTCGATGCCCCGGAAATCATTGAATTTGTTCAGGATTTGGACCTGGGCTGCAACCCGACGAACATCCCCCCTGCAGATACGAATGCGGTGGTGGCCATAGATGTCTACGGCGTAGCGACGGTGTTGGTGCTCGACGAAGTCACGACCACGAATGGCTGCGAGGTGACCATGCTGCGCACGTACCAGGTGCTCGACGCGTGTGGGAATTCTTCCAATCGGGTGCAGACCATCAGCTGGGTGGAAGATCTACTTCCTCCGGTGATTGCGGCGTGCCCTGAGCCGATCGACCTGGGCTGCAACCCGGCCATCCCGGCCATCCCGGCCATGGATACCAATCTCGTGTCCGCAACAGATGATTGTGGCGACGTCAGCGTGAGCTTGTTCAGTGAGGCCACTGCAACCAACGGGTGTGACGTCACCTTTACCCGCACTTATCTGGTCACCGATGCCTGCGGAAACACGAACAGTTGTGATGAAATCTTTACCTATCGCGAAGACCTGGAAGCTCCGGTGATCACCCGCTGTGCGCCGGATATGGATCTCGGATGTAATCCGACTAACATCCCGCCTGCCGATCCGTTGTCCGTCGTTGCGACCGATAATTGTGGGGTGAGCGATATCAGCCTGGCGGGTGAAGTCTTGTCGACCAACGGTTGCCAGATGAGTTTGAGTCGCACCTACCTGGTACTCGATGGTTGTGGCAACTCCAATGTCTGTGTGCAAACGCTCACCTGGATCGAAGATCTCGAGGCCCCCTCGGTGACATCCTGCCCGGCTGATGTTGATCTGGGATGCAATCCAATCGTGATTCCTCCGGGCGAGCCCAGCGAGGTCATCGCGAGCGACACCTGCAGTGCGGTCACGGTGGTGGTCGATGCAGAGACTTTATCGACGAACGGATGTCAGGTCAGCTTGAGCCGTAGCTACCTCATCACCGATGACTGCGGGAATGCCACAAATTGTGTGCAGGTGTTGACCTGGACGGAAGACCTGGATGCTCCCGTAATAGAGTTTTGTCCCCAAGGGGGCGACCTGGGCTGCAACGCCACCTTGGTTCCGCCTGCGGATCTGCAGAGTGTGGTTGCTTTCGACGCCTGTGGAAGTGTGGCGGTCAGCGTGGCCCGCGAGGCTACCGTAACCAACGGCTGCCTGGTCACCTTTACCCGCACCTACCTCGTCACGGATGATTGTGGAAATACGAACGCCTGCGACCAGGTGTTCTTCTGGACCGGCGATACCGAGCCTCCGATGATCGTGAGCTGTGCACCGGACATGTCGTTTGGCTGCAATCCTTCAGAAATTCCGCCTGCCGACACCAACTTGATCGCAGCGACCGACAATTGCGGCGTCGCATCCATCTTCGTCAGCGGCGAAAGTCTCAGCACGAATGGATGCATGGTTACGCTCAGCCGGACCTTTGTGGTCTTCGACACCTGTGGCAATTCCAACAGCTGTGTACAGGCCTTGAGCTGGACCGAAGATCTGGATCCTCCTGCCCTTACGGAGTGCCCGGCAGATGAGAATCTGGGGTGCAACCCGACTCTTCCGACACCGGATGTCAGTCTGGTCAGCGCCGAGGACGATTGTGGATCAGTGGTCGTGGTGCACGAGAGCGATCTCTCCGTGACGAATGGTTGTACGGTCACCCTGACCCGGACCTACCGCGCCTTTGACCCTTGTTCCAATTCGGTAGCCTGCGTACAGGTGCTCACCTATACCAACGACCTGGCCAACCCGGTTTTCGCCTCCGCTCCGGATTTTGTAACCGTCGCTGCCGATGAAAATTGCATCGGTATCATTCCGGATGTCCTGTCTTCTGTAGTAGCCAGCGATGATTGCGGCACGGTCATGCTGTCTCAGAGCCCCGCTGCAGGCAGCCCGGTTCAGGGACTCGAGGTTCCGGACATTGTGGTTACCGCCACAGATGTCTGCGGGAATGCATCGATCACCAACATCGCTGTCGTGGTTGATTGCCTAGCCGGTTTAAGCCTGGTGAAGCAGGTCTACGTCGGACACGATGCGGGCGCTTCATGCTCGGGGCAGTCGCTGATCATTGGCACCAACAACACCCCGATTACGTTCTGCTTTACCCTGGAAAATACCGGGACGGTGCACCTGGCGAACCTGGTGCTTGAAGATGCGCTGCTGCCCGGTTTTGTCCCGATCACGATCGACACCCTCGCCGTAGGAGCCTCCACTTCGGTCTATTACGAGACGGTTATTGCCGGCTCGGTTACCAATCTGGCGATGGCCACCGGGGTGCCTGCGTACGTCGCCGACCCCCTCAACTTGAACGGTGCCCGCGCTCGTCCCTCGAATATTCTTCCCGGACCTAATGTGGTGGCCATGGGTGCTGCCGTCGTCCTCGCTCGGGGCCAGATCAGCGATACGGTATGGCTCGATGTAAACCGTGATGGTATCCCGAATGAAAATCTGGACGGCATGGGCCTGGCAGGAGTTACGGTGAATCTGTACACGCTTAACCTGCGGGGTGTTCGGACCTTTGTCACCAATACCATGACCCAGGCGGTGCCCGGAAATGGTGGCTTCTACCTCTTCACCAACCTGGTCGCGGCTACCTATCTGGTGGAAATTGATGGCAATACGTTGCCACCCATTTTCCGATTCCCGACCCGTCCAGCCAGCCAGGTATTCGTCATGGCTGCCGGACAGGTCGTGGCAAATGCCGACTTTGGTTTCATCTCGACCCCCACGGCCATTACCCTCGCGAGCTTCGATGCGCAGGCGATCCCCGCCGGGATCCAGGTCGATTGGGCAACGGGCAGCGAACGCAATAATCTGGGCTTCAATATCTATCGCTCCCAGACGATCAATGGACTGCGTACGCGCATGAACAGCGACCTGATTTCCGGTCAGGGTACGGGTGTCGGCGCACGCTACGGCCTGCTGGATGCGGTCACCGAGACGGGTACGTATTTCTACTGGCTCGAAGATGTCGATTATGATGAGCAATCCAAGCTGCACGGACCGGTTACCGCGACGATCGCTGCCACGCCGCAGGTGCTTGACGCTGGACGCGTGGGGATCCATCGTGCGCCCGCCGGGATTGTGAAAATCGATGGCCAGGCAGTTCCGGTAATCCTTACCGACGATGGTGTGCTCTTTTACCTGGCTGATGCCACGGCCGAGGTCACCTTGTCTGAGGGCGCGCCGGACGTGATGTCCCTGGTGGATGCATCCCCTGATGGTGGCGAGGCTCTGCAACTGATTATCGCAGAAAATGGGCTTGCCCGCTTCACCACAGAAACCGGATTCACGGTCTACCTGGTGATCGGCTTCGAGGCCGCACCGATCGTACTTGATGTCAGTGATCCGCTGGCCCCGATACAGGTGAATGGGGCGGTGTTGGAACGCGCAGAGGAGACTGGGGTTTACCTCTCGTATCCCGCCGCGGCTGAGCTGAATGCCGAAGTGGTGAAGTAGCCGAAGCGACGCGCTAAATGATTTCCGTTTGCACGCCGGTTGTGGCGGCACCTTCCGAGGATCCCTCAAAGACAAAGGTCTGATGCCCGGTCTCCGCTTCGTAGGTGCGGCAGATGTCATCGATCGCGGATCGCGCGCTTGCATCCGCCAGTACGGCCACCGTACCTCCACAACCGCCGCCCGTGATACGTGCGCCGTACAAGCCGTGAATAGATGGCTTGCCGCGTATCAGTTCGACCAGTCGATCGGTTCCCGCGCTACCGAGCCCGCAGGCTGAATAGCTCTCGTGCGATTCGTACATCCAGGCACCCAGCTCCTGGCGTTCTTTCGCGCTTCGTGCATGGGGTAGCTTGGCCGCAAAGGTGTTGATGCGTGCGTGTTCATACACGGGGTGAGCTGTTGGTGCACGTATGGCATAGCAGACATCCGGGATGACGTCGGTCACGGTGTCATGCGTGCCGCCATAGGCATCCAGGAATTCCTGTCCAAGCAGGGTTTCCGGCACGTGTCCGGCCATCGTCTCAAACTGCT
Organism: Candidatus Omnitrophota bacterium; assembly: GCA_047639095.1. Taxonomy (GTDB): domain Bacteria; phylum Verrucomicrobiota; class Kiritimatiellia; order SS1-B-03-39; family UBA6053; genus JAPYUI01. The sequence goes on from JBLIND010000002.1 coordinate 48,264, forward strand.
CGGGTGTGATATTGGCGAGATACCCATTCCAGTTGCACGCCTCCTTGCCGGCATGGGTTTCCAGGATGCGATAGCCCATGAAGGCCCCCGTGCGCACCCGGGTATAATCGGAGCCGCTGACCGCATGACGAATTCCAGAGTCGATGCCGAAGAAGCTCAGATCTTCGGGCACATGAATGGGGTCCAGCAGCTCGGCAGGTTGACACCGGAGCGCGAGCAGTTCGTTTGCGCGCCCACAGGTGGCGGTCATCTGATCCATGATTCCGCAGGGAGCCCCCACGACTTCGTTTTCGGCCTGTTGGCACAGCCGGGCGAGCTCTTCCGGCTGGAGGGGGATATCGAGGGCGGCGGCGAGCGCCTGCATGACGGCCACTTCCAGGGCGGCGGAGGAGCTGACCCCCTTGCCTTCAGGCACTTCGGATTGAATGTAGATGCTGATCCCGTGTGTCAGGGTTCGCCCCTTTTCCCGGAGCAGGACCAGGAGGCACCCGGCAGGGTAGGCGGCCCAGGCATCATCGGCGAGCTGGCGGAACAGCATCTGGGCGACCTCACAGGCCACCGGCTTTATGTGGAGCCCTAGCATGTTCATGGAAAAGCTGACCTTGAACGAACGGCCGGTTCCCGAATGGCCGGTGCTCATGATTTTGATCTCGTCGTCGCTGCGGATTTGAACCGCGGCGAGGGCGGCCTGGAGGATCGGTCGCTGGAGGACCAGGGCACCCATATAATCGGCAATCCCGCCCATAACGTCGAGTCGACCCGGTGCTCGACTGAGCCAAACCGGTTTGCCGGGTTCCAGAATCGCGCGGACTTGCGGGTTTTTGATCATATTTTGCTCAGGTTTGACGGCGAATTGAGTGATTCCCGCTTGTGTTATAAGGGTTTCAGGGGCTATGCAAGGCGGGTTATGGTTAGATTCATTGTAGATAAGGTAAAAAAGAAGTTCAGGCCTGCCGCTCAAGTACCGGAGGCCGAACAACCCACGGAGTCCGCACCGCGGCCCGCCCGCAAGCGTCCGGCGAAACGGACCACTGAGGAGTCCAGGTCGGAAACCTCCCCTGAAAAGCCGCAACCTGCGGCCACTGAGAGTGATGCCCCCAAAGCTGCCCGTCGTGAACCCGCTGCAAAAGCGAGCTCTGCCGAAATCCAGAACGTGGCTGCGAAAGATGCCACCGAAGGAGAACGTGAAGGCGGACAGCCACGCCGAGGCAATCGCGGAGGTCGCAACCGATCGCGTAGCAAAGGACCTCGTCCTGCAGAAAATGCAGAAGCGCCGTCCGGTGACGGGGAGGCTGATGCGAAGGCCGAGCATTCGGAAACCCCGGCCGATGGCGAGACGCCTCGTCCCCGTAGCCGTTCGCGATCTCGCGGAGGTCGTAATCGTTCACGCAAACCGCGCGAAGAGGGCGACCAGCCCAAGGCGGAAGGTTCGTCCGCACCTGAGGAATCTACGGAGGATCAAGCAGATCGTCCCCCGAAGGCTGAGCGTCGTCCACGAGGCGAGCGTCGGCCGGAAGTGGCTGAAGCCGAGGTGGTCCCGGATGTACCCTGGGATCCTGCCAGCTATGTGGTTGAAGAGGCGGAGGGAAAAACCCGCTTTGCCGATCTGGCCTTACCCGAAGAAATTCTCCATGCACTTGCGGATCTGGGCTTTCAATATTGTACTCCGATTCAAGCCGGTATCCTGCCGCACATTCTGAAGGGTGTGGATGGCCTGGGCAAAGCGCAGACCGGAACAGGCAAAACGGCTGCATTTCTGATTACGGCTTTCACCAAGTTGTTGCGTGAAGAACCAGCGAAGCCCCTGCGCAATGGCACGCCCCGCGTATTGGTCATTGCTCCGACTCGCGAGCTGGTCATTCAAATTGAAGAAGAAGCCGCGGTGCTCGGTAAATATACGGGCCTGACTTCGATGGCCGTCTATGGCGGTCTCGATTATCAGAAGCAGAAAAACCGGCTGGAAAACGAGCAGATCGATATTGTCGCAGCGACGCCCGGCCGCTTGCTGGATTTCCGCCGCTCTCACGTCATCCATCTCGGACATGTTGAAGTCATGGTGATCGACGAGGCCGACCGCATGCTGGACATGGGCTTTATCCCCGATGTCCGCCAGATTGTGCGCAGCACACCGAACAAGTCTGAGCGCCAGACCCTGTTCTTCAGTGCGACGTTCAATGATGATGTCGGCCGGCTGTCCGATCAGTGGACCACCGATCCCGTGCGCGTAGAAATCGAGCCGGAGAGCGTAGCTGCGGATACGGTTGAGCAGCGCATCTATCTCGCGACGGATCGCGAAAAGCTGATGGTCGTGTACAACATCATCATGCAGGAAAAGCCTGAGCGTGTGTTGATTTTTGCAAATCGACGCAACCAGGTACGCGATCTTTGTGAAACCCTGGATCGTTATGGCATCAGCTGTTCCCTGCTTTCCGGCGATGTACCGCAAGCCAAACGCGTAAAGACCCTGGAGCGATTCAAGTCGGGCGATGTGCCGGTTCTTGTGGCTACGGATGTTGCCGGCCGCGGTCTTCATGTCGATGGCGTGAGCCATGTGATTAACTATTCGCTTCCGGATGACCCCGAAGACTACGTGCACCGTATTGGCCGTACCGGTCGAGCGGGCACCGAAGGGAAATCCATTTCATTCGCCAGTCAGCAGGACGCCTTTGTCCTGCCCGATATCGAAAAGTACCTGGGTCGTGAATTGCGCTGTGAGTATCCGGAAGAGGAGCTGCTGGCCCCCCTTCCGCCCGCTCCACCGCGCAAGCCCCGGCCCGCGGGCGAGTCCAGTAGTCGCCCACGGAGTGGCGGCGGTCGCTCCGGCGGTGGACGATCCGGCGGTGGACGATCCGGTGGTGGACGATCCAGTGGCGGCAGCAGTCGCAGTCGCTGAGTCGGATCTTACTCCAGTTCGTTCACCCAGTCGTTCAAGTAGGTCGACATCTTGATGGCTCCCCACTTGTTCAAGTGCTGGGAGTCGGAGAAATCGGAGAGCTCGAAATAGGGTTTCTGCGGAATTTCCCAGAAGACAAATCGATCGTTATACCGCTCTTTCAAGTAAGCCATCATGGCCTGATCAACCTCTTCCCATTCTGGGGTATTCCAACGGTGATAGGCGTAGGTATACGGAAAGCGGAAGAAGATCGGCTGGACCTTATGCTCATCTATACGGGCCAGCAGGCGTTCCAGGGCCACTGAATTTCGTTCCACGCGATCCCAGAAGACGGGATCGTTAAACGTAATGCCGTCGATGCGATCCATGCGTTCCTGATTCATGACGTGCATGTGGGGCGAATGGCCGGGCACCGGTTTTCCCGGCTCTTTGCGGTTAAACGGCCAGTCGGGCATCTCCGCCAGGCCTGCATGTTTCTGCTGATTGATGCGGGAACGCTCTTCACGCGTGTAGGCCAGCTTTCGCTTATACACGTACTCGTACGGCGTGAGGCGGTTGTAGAAAAGAACCGGATAGATCCCATCCTGGTTGATGATGCGCTGGAAGGACTTCCAGCTGTCTGATTTGGGGTAATGCGCCAGGTCCCCGCCCAGGTAATTGAGCTCCACGAAGTCGCGCGTTTCGTTCAACCGGTCGAGCGCCAGGCAGGTGTTGTCCGCTTCGAGGATGACGTATTTCAGGTTGGGCATTTTTTCGATATGGCTCTTGAACAGGATCTCCAGCACTTCGTAGTTGCCCGCGTTCAGCGAAATGTTGGCGACCTCTTTGTCGAAGTAACTCGGGTTGATCCCGGCGGCCATGTGTGAACTGCCGAGAAACATCAACTCGGTTTCGGGCGAGAGGTGTTCGATGGCCGCGGTCAGATGGTTGGTCTTCTTCGGCGTGTAGGTACGGTTGATTTGATCAACCGCCCCCTTATACATCACCCCGCCGGCGGCCAGGATGGCGAGCAGCCAGCACGTGGTTCCAAACGGAAGCCGAAAGGCTCGGGCGACGTTACTAAAATTGAAAATAGACAAAGGCATAATTTTCACGCGAGCTGCACATAACAATACAGATGAAGAGATAGAGGTAAATGGCGAGGCGAACCGGTTTCCAGAGGCGCTTAACCGCCATCATGTCCTTCCAGTACTCCTGCAGGATGTCGAGCAGGATGACCGGGGTAACGAAAAATAGCATCGTCAACATGCAGACCTTGGCATTCCATGCCCAGGGATCAAACATGCGGTAGAACATCACGGGGATGTCGCTGAGGAGGGTCGCCCGAAACAACACCCAACCGAAAAGGGTCAGAATGAAAAAAGCACCCATGCGCGAGCATTTCCACAGGCTGGCCCCTGCCCAGGAGCGTGGATTCATCCGCTGCAGGATCGGGTGGAGCATGCGATGGATCGCCAGCAGGAGGCCGTGATAGGCACCCCAGGCAACGAAGTGCCAGGCCGCTCCGTGCCAGAGCCCGCCCAGCAGCATTGTGAGGATCAGGTTGCGCAGCATCTTGTTGGTGCCGCCCCGATTGCCCCCCAGCGGAATGTACAGGTAATCGCGCAGCCAGGTAGACAGACTGATGTGCCAGCGTCTCCAGAAATCCGCCGGATTGCAGGAGAAATAAGGCATGCGAAAGTTGACCATGAGCTCGATGCCCATCCACTTGCTGAGGCCGCGCGCGATGTTTGAGTACCCGCCAAAATCTCCGTAGATCTGGAAGGCATACGCCAGGATGCCGATGGGGACCTGCATGCCGTAGGGTCGGGGACCTTCGGTATCGTCAAAGAGTTCGCCCACGAAGATGGCCAGGTTGTCCGCCATGACGGTCTTCATGAAATACCCCAGCAGGATCAGCCAGGCCCCTTCGCGAAACATCTGATAGGTGATCGTGCGCGGCTTTTCAATCTGTGGGAGCAGACGGCTTGCGCGTTCGATAGGGCCGGCGACCAGCTGCGGGAAATAGGCCACAAACACTGCGAAATTGATGAAGTTACGCGTCGGCTTCAGGCTCCCCCGATACACGTCGATCGTGTAACTCATGGTCTGAAAGGTGTAAAAGGAGATGCCGACCGGTGCCATCAGTTTGACGATCTTCGGGTCGGCGTAAAACCCCATCGCCTCCAGCAGCTGGAGCAAATTGTCTGCGAAGAAATTGAAATACTTAAAAGTCGCAAGCATGCCGAGGTTCACCAGCACGCTGATCCAGAGGAACTGACGAGATCTTCGTCCTTCCGCTATTTTCAGGCCGCACACATAGTCGACGACGGTTGAAAGGATGATCAGGGAGAGGAAGCGCGCATCCCAGCAGGCATAGAAATAGTAACTGGCCGCGAGAAGGAGAAGATTCTGTGCCCGGTGTGCAAGGATCACGTATGCCCCGTAAACGAGGATAAAAAATCCTATAAACTCAAACGAATTAAAAAACATGCCAGTACAGTGATCTGCGGTTTCGGCTGAACCTGGACGTCACTTGCCGCCCATTTCCAGCCTGCAAACCTTAGAATTCTTTTTTGGATGAACGAAAGGGTGAAAAAATATTTTCAGCGGGTCGTACAGGCGGTGGGCGCCTTCAGTCGGTGACTTCCGGGCCGGTCGGTTTGGTCGCCACCAGCCAGAATCCCGTGGTCAACAAGTCTTCGTTGCTGGTCGTGGAAAAATGTTTGGCCAGCTGCGGGCGTATCGCTTTAATGCGCTCAAGCTCTTTCTTTCCATAATGGTTGCCTGAAATGAGCGCCTTCACCGGGCTGGACAACGCCTTCTCCTGATCGAGCAGATGGGTGATCGGCAGGCTGGATGTGTATTTAAGTCGATTCAGCTGACGGCGAAAGTCGTCCACCCGCATGCGGTTCGGACGATAGGTGTGTGAGGTCATCGCGTGGTACTGGGCGTCGCCCGGGGTTAGAAAGGTCAGGGGGTGGTGTCCGGATGCGCTGAACAAACCGTCATCCCGAACGTCCACCTTGTGCACCATGGTGCCCCCCGGAACCAGCAGGCGGTCCATTACGTCAAATGCCCCTTCGAGGTCTTTCAAGTATTCGAGTACGGAGCGAGAGAGGATGAGGTGCGGGGCGTATTCCCCCAGGCGGCTACATGCCTTCTCCAGGGGACAGTCGGTAATAATCCGGAGACGCGCTTCGTCAAAACTCGGTTTTTTGTCCAGCATGACGACCTGGTCGAAGCGCGCCTGCTGTTCACCGGTGAGGGTTTCGCGTAGCTTCCAGTAGACCCGGCACTCGAATGCGAGGTTGCGAACGGCCGCGTATTTGTCGAGACAGACTACCGAGGAGGCTCCGTGGGCCAGGCAAAGCAGGGCGACGCCGAAATTATCGCCGGGCCCGAGTTCGAGGACCTGCTTATCCTGCACCCCATCTGGCAGGTAGCACAGGTACTCGTCGAACATATGGCGAATGTAGCCCACCTTTTCCTGCGCCACCTCATCGCTCGGGGTTTCCTCCATGAAGAGGATTTTGCTGCCCGGCTTGAGCCGAAAGCGGTTCACTGCATTTTTAAAAATGGACCAGTAGATGATCCCCTTGCGGGACCGGAACAGTTTCTTGCGTGCAATATCGACCACGGACATGCGGCTTTGCATAGCAGGGGAACGCCTGAAATACACGAAAAGACACCAAATTTGCCACAGGGGGCAGGCGGTCACCACCATGCTGTGGTATTCAATTTTCCGGTTTCGACCTGTTCAAGCGCCGCAGACATCGTATTCTTGTGGCATGAAGAAATGGATGTACGTGGCAGCGTGTTTAGTGCTCCCCCTGGGGGCGCAGGAGTGGACCCAGATGCGGGGTCCGAATGGTACGGGGATCAGTGATGCGAAGACGGTGCCGGTCGCCTTTTCGGAACAGGATTTTAACTGGAGGGTACCGGTCGCGGGAAAGGGGTATTCCTCACCGGTTTGTTGGGGCGATCATATCTTTCTGACCACGTGTACCGATACCGAGCAGGGGAAACGCTCGCTGCTGTGCATCCGTTCTAAGGACGGCCAGCTGGCCTGGGAGAAGACCTTTACCTTTGCACCGTATGGCCTGCACAAGTTCAGCAGCTACGCTTCGGAAACCCCGGTGGTGGATGCGGAGTCGATCTACTTGTGGTGGACCGAGAATGGTCAACGCGTGGCTCTCGCCCTGGATCATGATGGAAACCTGCGCTGGCGGAGGGAGCTCGGTCCGGTGGAAACCCAGCATGGCACCGGCAACTCTCCGGTCTTGTACAAGGACGTGCTCATCCTGCCGAACGACTGTTGGAAAGCCGGCGCATTTATTGCAGGACTCGACAAAAAAACCGGCGAAACCCGTTGGCGGGTAGAGCGAAAAAATGAAAAAGGCGCATACATATCCCCCTTGATCCTGGAGCCGGCGGACGGCCCGCCACAGGCGATCTTCGTAAGTACCGACCATGGCATGACGGCCTTGCATCCCTTGACCGGTGCCCAGGTCTGGGAAGAACCGCTGGGCTTCAGCAATCGCAGTGTCGGTTCGCCGGTTTTTTGTGACGGCGTGGTATTCGTGACGGCGGGATCCGGAGGTGCGGGCAAGGAGAGTGCCGCAGTTCGGCCAGGCACCATCGAACGCGGGCCGGAGACGGTCTACAAGTTGACGAAAACGCTTCCCTATGTGCCCTGGATCATCAGCAAGGACGGTCTCATGTATTTATGGACCGATGCGGGCCTGGTTACCTGTGTGGAAGGGGCCACTGGCAAGACCGTCTGGCAGGAACGGGTCGGCGGCTCGTATTTTTCTTCGCCGGTGTGTGTCGACGGCAAACTCTACGCTGCGGACAACACCGGAGGCATGGCGGTTATCGCGACCGGTCGCAGCTTCGACAAGCTCGCGCAGAATGAGCTGGGGGAAGGGGTGTATGCAACTCCGGCCATTCATCAGGGTGCGATGTATATCCGGACCTACGGTCACTTGATCAGCGTGGGTGGAAAAGTCCCCGCCGGGACCGAGTGAAGAGGGGCTACGATTGGGAGGCGAGCACCGTGTTATCCAATAGCCGCGCTTTGCCAAATTTGACTGCGAGGGCTATCAGCACGGGATCTTCGATCCGCGCCACATCCTCGAGCGTCTCATCATCCACCGCATTCAAGTAATCGATTTCGCCCGTACTGGAGCGTTCGATCAGTCGCCGCATCGCGAGGAGGATCGTGCCGGCATCGCGTTCGCCTTCGGCATAAAGCTTTTCGGCGAGATCCAGGCTGCAGCGCAGACTGAGGGCCTCCACCCGTTCGGTCTCGGTCAGATACTTGTTGCGCGAGCTCATCGCTAGACCATCCGGCTCGCGCACGGTTGGACCCGAGGCGACGTCCACCGGGAAGTTGAGGTCTCGGGCAAGGCGACGCAGGAGGCGAAGCTGTTGCGCATCCTTTTCCCCGAAGATGGCCACATGCGGCTGACAGATGTTAAACAGCTTCGCCACCACGGTAAGCACGCCGCGAAAATGCGTGGGACGATTCAGCCCGCACAGGCCTTTCGACAGCGGTGCCTCATCCACGTAGACGGAAGCGCCCGGGAGATACATGGTCTCCGGGCTGGGATAGAAAATGAGGTCGACGCCTTCCCGCATGCACAGGCGTTCATCGCCCTCAAAATCTCGGGGATAGGCCGCGAGATCTTCGTTGGGACCGAACTGGGTCGGGTTGACAAAGATGGAGGTGATCACCACGTCACCTCGTTCGCGCGCGAGGCGCATGAGCGAGAGGTGGCCCTCGTGCAGGAAGCCCATGGTCGGGACGAGGACGAGGCGTTTGCCCGCCTGCCGCAGCTCCATCGCGCAGGCCTGCATATCATCTGGATCGTGGATCGTTTTCATGCGATTAACAGTACGGGGAAATTGCTTGGGTTCAACTGTGGGCGAACGTAAGATGCGTCTTATGCCAATACCCCTGACCATTGAGCTGTTGAAGGAAGAGGCGGGCGCATTCGCCGAGCGGGAATCGAAGCACGATGCTCCCGAGCTCTACGGCGTGACCGATGGCAAGCGGATTGGCACCTATCTGGAGCACAAGCTTTGGGCGCATCTGGATACAAAGTATACCTACAAAGAGGGCTCTTCCGCGGGCGGGCTCGATTTTCCCGGGTTGAAGGTGGACCTGAAGATCACCAGCTTGAAGCAACCCCAATCATCTTGCCCCTTTCGCTCTGCCCGGCAGAAGATTTATGGCCTCGGCTATGGATTGCTCATTTTTGTGTATGACAAATCGGATAATGACGAAGCGAATACCGGGCGATTGACCATCGAACAAACCGTGTTTGTCGAAGCGGCCCGCACCGCTGATTTTCAGACGACCTCAGGCTTGCGCATGATCCTCGACAATCAGGGAAATCTCGATGACATCATGGCGTACTTCGCAGATCGAAATTTACCCCTCGATGAGATCCAGTCCCGGATCCTGGCCGAAGAAGTCCTCAAACATCCGCCCGAAATTGGTTACCTCACCATCTCGAACGCGCTGCAGTGGCGGTTACAGTACAGCCGGGTCATCCAGCAGGCGGGTGCGGTAGAAGGTGTTGACGACTTGTGAGCGAGCAGAAGGCCTTTGGGGATTTCCAAACCCCGCCTGACTTTGCCCGTGAGGTGACGGCCCTGGTGGCGCAGCTCTTTCCTGCCCCCACTCGTATCATCGAGCCAACAGCGGGCAAGGGGGCGTTCCTGAAAGGGGCCTATGATCAATGGGGTGCGAGCTGTTCGTACGTCGGCTATGAAATCAATCCGGATTACGTGGCGGAGGTTTCCGACCTGCTCAACCCCTTGGGCATCGTCATGCTGCAGCGCGATTTTTTCACCGAGGACTGGCAGGTTATTCTCAACCAATCGCCTGACCCGCGGGTATTGGTCATCGGAAATCCACCCTGGGTCACCAATGCCGAGCTGGGCGTGCTGGAGAGTAAAAATCTACCCGAAAAGTCAAACGACCAGGGCATGCGTGGCTTGGATGCAAGGACCGGTAAAGCCAATTTTGATATCGCCGAGTGGATGATCATGCGGCTGGTCGAGGCACTTCCCGCACAGGGGGCGCTTGCGGTGTTGTGCAAGACCATGACGGCGCGGAAGGTCCTGCGCCAGCTCTGGAAGGGGGATCAGGCCCGGAAACAGGCCTGCCTGTTCCGGCTGGATGCGCACGCGGTTTTTAACGTCGCGGTGGATGCCTGTTTGTTTTTTATGAGCGGGGAGCCGAGCGACGAGCGCACGGCCACCATCTACGCCGGGCTCGATCTCGCGTCCGCGTCTTCGACCTTTGGCTTCGTCGATGGCGAGTTGGTTTCCGACATCGAACACTACACGCGACACCGGGCTTTTGATGGCGGGTCTGCGTATACCTGGCGTTCGGGCGTCAAACACGATGCGGCCAAGGTGATGGAATTGACCCGGGCCGATGGGGCGTTCGTCAACGGCTACGGGGATACGGTCGAGCTCGAGCCTGATTATCTCTACCCGTTGTTGAAATCATCCGACCTCGGAAATGGCCGGGTCACACCGCGCAAGTGGGTGCTGATTCCTCAGAAAAAGACCGGGGAGGATACCTCCGAGATCGCCGAAAAGGCCCCTAAAACCTGGCAGTATTTACTCGATCATGGCGCGGCCCTCGACGGTCGCAAGAGTTCCATCTACCGCAAGCGTTCACGGTTTTGCATCTTCGGCATCGGCGAATATTCCTTTGCTCCCTGGAAGGTGGGGATTTCCGGATTGTACAAATCCTTCACCTTTGTGGTGGTCCCTCCGGTCGATGGGCGAGCGGTCATGGTGGACGACACCTGTTATACGATACCCTGTGAGACCGAGGCCGAGGCCACGCTGCTGTGTGAACTGCTCAACACCCCGGAGGCCCAGGCGTTCATGGCTTCCCTCGTGTTTACGGATGCAAAGCGTCCGGTGACCGTGGATGTGCTGAAGCGCCTGTCGCTGGTCGCGCTTGCGGAGGCCTGCGGGCGTCTCGAGGAGTTAACAAGCCAGGTATCGCATTGGGCAGATCTGGCGGGTCGGGCAGGTCCGAATGAGCAGCTGAGCTTGCTGCCGGAAACCTATTCGTAGCAGTGCTCGGGCCCGGGGAAGGTGCCCTTCTGCACGTCGTGAATGTACTCACCGAAGGCGCGCGTCATTTCTTCACCCAGCTGGGCGTACTGCTTGACGAACTTAGGTGTAAATTCGTCATAGGTCCCCAGCATGTCGTTGATGACGAGGATCTGGCCATCGCAGTAGGGACCGGCACCGATGCCGACGGTCGGGATGGAGATCGAGTCGGTAATACGCTGGGCGAGTCCGGCGGGAATGGCCTCGAGCACGATGGAAAACACCCCGGCTGCTTCGAGCGCCTTTGCATCTTTGATCAGCTTCTCCGCTTCTTCAGGAGAGCGGCCCTGCACCTTGAATCCACCAAAATCCTTGATGCTCTGCGGGGTAAGGCCGATGTGACCCATGACGGGAATTCCGCTGCCGACGACGGATTTGACGAGCTCCGTACGTTCTGCACCGCCTTCGAGTTTCACTGCGTCCGCGCCCGCCTCTTTAAGGAAGCGTCCCGCGTTGACCATGGTGAGGTCGATGCCCGGTTGATAGGACATGAACGGCATGTCGCCCACGACGAGGGCGTGCTCGGTGCCGCGAACGACTGCGGCGGTGTGATGGATCATATCATCCACGGTCACCGGCAGAGTGCTCTTGTGCCCGAGGACGGTCATGCCCAGGCTGTCACCGACGAGCACGAGGTGCATGCCGGACGCATCGACAAAACGCGCGGTCGCGTAGTCGTAGCAGGTGACCGCCGCGATTTTTTCTTTCCCCTTGAGTGCGGAGATACGGCGGGCGGTCCATTTTTTCGGTGAGGCCATAACGTGATTTACCAGTTAACCGGAAGCTTAACGAGTTTTTCGTCAGAATCCAGCGCGGCCAGGAGTTGTGACACGGTTTTCGTCTGTTTCGGGAGCATCATTTCGCCGCGCACATCGTCCAGGGGCTGGAGGACAAAGCGGCGGGTGGCCCAACGCGGGTGTGGAACGAGCAGCCCTCCGGAGTCGATGCATTGGTCGCCCGCATAGAGGATGTCAATGTCGATCGGCCGAGGTGCATTCTTGTCGCCGGTGCGAACGCGACCCATGGCGGTTTCGATCAGGTTGAGCAGTTCAAGCCATTCGTCGGCACTGCGTGGACTCTCGATGATGAGCACCCCGTTGACAAATTTCAGGTCCTGATATTCGGGCAATACATCCACGGGATCGGTTTCGTAGAGCGGAGAAGCCGCCAGTTCGCGGGTGCCTTCCACGGCGAGTACCGCCTGCCGCGCATCGCGCATAAACTGGATGCGATCGTCCAGGTTGGTGCCGAAGCTGAATCCAAATTCCATGGCATCGCCCGTGCGTGTCAGCCTTGCAGGCCGAGCACATCACGCATGGAGTACAGGCCCGGACCTTTGTCCGCCAGCCAGGCGGCCGCGCGCAGGGCGCCAATGGCAAAGGTGTCCCGGTTGGTTGCGCGATGGGAAAGTTCGAGCATTTCGCCTTCGGCAGCAAAGAGTACGCTGTGATCACCGACGACATCGCCTCCACGCAGGGAGTGAAAGCCAATTTGCGCGTCGGGGCGGTCGCCATCCGTAATGCCTTCGCGACCGTGCTGGGCAACATCGGCGAGTTTCCACTGGCTTCCCCGTGCAGCGGCTTCACCCAGGAACAGGGCGGTGCCGCTGGGGGCATCGAGTTTGCGCCGATGATGCATCTCGGTGACTTCGATGTCGTAACCCTGACCTTTGAGTCGGGCGGCGGCTTGTTCCACCAGAGCGGCGAGCAGGTTAACACCCAGGCTCATGTTCGGTGCGAAGACAATCGGCAGTTTTACTGCAAGCTCTTGCAGGCTTTGGAGCTCGGTCTCGGTCAGGCCGGTCGTGCCCACGACCACGCGTTTGTTCCAGCTTGCGATTAACTCCACGCGTTCGCGGATGCCGCTGTGGAAGCTGAAGTCGATGAAAATATCGGTCTGCTCGGCGAGGGCGGGCAGGTCGGAGGTCAAAGGAACGCCCGCCGGGGCGACGCCCGACAAAACGCCCATGTCCTGTCCCTGTCCGGGATTGGTGCTCAAATCGACCGCGCCCGAAAGACGCAGTCCGGGAACTTTTTCGGTCACCAGGCAGCGAACAAGGGCGTTGCCCATGCGGCCACCCGCCCCGATGATGGTAATGCGCTGGCTCATGTCAGATGACCTTATACTGGGAAAGGAGTTCTTCTAATTTACGGGTCTTGCTCGTGGTCTCGTTGTAGTCCTCATCACCTTCGTCATCCATCGCGGTAAGGGGGAGGCGGAACGTGCCACCCATTTTACCCATCATCTTCAAGGCGGTTTTGACCGGGATCGGATTCGTATCCATGAACAGGCCTGTGAACAGACCGTGGTACTCGAGATGCACCTTTCGGGCGTGCTCGTAATCGCCGCGCAGGGCGCTATGCACGAGCTCGCAGACGGTTTCAGGGATAATATTGGAGGCGACACTGACCACACCGTCCGCGCCCACGGCAATCATCGGCAGGGCGAGAGAGTCATCGCCCGAGACCACACTGATGGATCCGGGCTCGCAGGCATTGAGGATCTGGCTGACCCGATCCACGCTGCCGGCGGCTTCTTTCACCGAGACAATGTTTTCGTGCTCGGAAAGTTTTTGTATCAGCTCAATTGAGAGGGCCAGACTGCTGCGGCCCGGTACGTTGTACAACATGACCGGCAGCCCGACGTCTGCAATCAGCTCGAAGTGCCGGCGCAAGCCGCGATCGTTGGGTTTGTTGTAATACGGCGTCACCTGTAGGGTGCCGTTACAGCCTAATTCCTTGGCTTTGGCGGTCAACATGAGTGCCTCAGCCGTAGCATTCGCCCCGGTACCTGCAATGACCTTCACGCGACCGTTGGCCGTCTGAACGGTTACATCGATGATGCGTAAATGCTCTTCGAAGTCGACGGTTGGCGACTCGCCGGTTGTCCCGACGGGTACGATTCCATCTACGCCGCCCTGAATCTGGAATTCCACGTGCTTGACGAGGGCATCGTAATCGACGGTTCCGTCATCATTAAAAGGCGTGACGATCGCCGTGTATACGCCTTCAAACATTGTTTCTTCCTTGCATATCGATCACGCGTTGTTCCGGTTGGCGACCCGAAGGCGAAGCGCGTTGAGCTTGATAAAGCCCGTAGCATCGGCCTGATCGTACACCGTATCTTCTTCGAAGGTCGCAATCTCTTCATCATAGAGGGACTGACTGGATTTACGACCGACCACCGTGCAGTTCCCTTTGTAGAGTTTCAAACGAGCGGAGCCGGAGACCGTGCTGGCCGCTTGATCCATGGCGGCCTGCAGCATGACGCGTTCCGGCGCGTACCAGAAGCCATTGTATACGAGCTTGGCGTATTCCGGAACCAGGCTGGTGCGATAGTGAAGCACTTCGCGGTCCATGGTGAGCTGTTCGACCGCTTCGCGTCCGCGATGCAGGATCGTGCCGCCGGGCGTTTCGTATACGCCGCGGCTCTTCATGCCGAGGAAGCGATTTTCCACGATGTCGACGCGGCCGATGCCGTGTTTACCTCCGAGTTTGTTCAGGGTCTGCATGACTTCCATGGGGCTCATCGACGTCCCGTTTACCGCGACTGCGTCGCCGCGTTCGAAGTCGATTATGACCTCTTCCGATTGATCCGGAGCTGCCTCGGGCGAACAGGACAGCATGAACATATCTTCCGGAGGCGCATTCCACGGATCCTCAAGGATGCCGCCCTCGAAGCTGATGTGGAGCAGGTTACGATCCATGCTGTAGGGCTTCTTGGCCGTGACCGGCACGTGGATGCCGTGCTCCTTGGCGTAGTTGATCAGGTCGGTCCGCGATTTGAAATCCCAGTCCCGCCAGGGGGCGATAATTTTGATGTCCGGCTGCAGCGCATAGGCGGTCAGCTCAAAGCGCACCTGGTCGTTGCCTTTGCCGGTCGCGCCATGGGCGATGGCTTCCGCGCCGTTTTCCTGCGCGATTTCCACCTGGCGTTTCGCGATGAGGGGACGCGCGATGGAGGTCCCGAGCAGGTAGCCCGATTCGTAGATGGCGCCTGATCGAATCATGGGGAACACGAAGTCGCGGGCAAATTCTTCACGCAGGTCTTCGACGTACATCTTGCTTGCGCCGGTGGCCTTGGCTTTTGCTTCAAGACCGTCGAGTTCTTCTTCCTGTCCGACATCTGCGGCGTACGCAATGACTTCTGCCTGGTAGGTTTCCTGCAACCACTTCAGGATGATCGACGTGTCGAGTCCGCCGGAATATGCTAATACAATTTTCATGGGGTGTTCCTGTGTTCAGTCCTATTTCAATGATGTGATCTCGGGAGAAAATACCCGGGGTTGATCAGTGGTATTCCTGCCATTCCTTAATGCTTTGGTCGATAATCTTTACCGCCTTCTTGATCTGTGCCGGGGTTACCACCAGGGGCGGCAAGAGGCGGATCACGTTCTGGGCGGTGGCGACGGTAATCAGGCCGTTCCGCATGAGCTGCGTCTCCAGCTCCTTACAGGGGCGGCTCATGACGATGCCGACCATGAGGCCCATGCCCCGAACGTCTTCGATTGACGGGTGCTTTTTCTGCAGTTTCAAGAGCCGGCTTTTCAGTAGCTCGCCGTTTACCTTGGCTTTCTCGACCAGGCCCTTCTTCTCGAGGGTTTCCAGTACGGCCAGGGCGGCGGCACACATGAGCGGATTTCCGCCGAAGGTGCTTCCGTGGGATCCGGGCTGGAAAACGTTGGAAAGTTCCGGTGTCGCGACGATGGCACCGATGGGCACGCCTCCGCCGAGGCCTTTTGCAATCGAGATGGCGTCGGGAACGATGCCCGCATGCTGGTAGGCAAACCACTCGCCCGTCCGTCCGAGACCGGTCTGGATTTCGTCGCAGAGCAGGAGCAGCCGATGCTTGTTACAGAGTTCGCGCAAGCCCTGGAGGAAGGCCGGGTCGGCCGGCCGGATGCCGCCTTCGCCCTGGATGGGTTCAACCATGATGGCGACCGTCTTGTCGGTGAGCCGCGCCTCCACCGAGTCGAGGTCGTTCAATTCCGCATAGGAGAAGCCCTGCAGGAGCGGCGCAAAGCCCTGGTGCATCTTTTCCTGCCCGGTCGCGCTGAGCGTACCGAGCGTTCGTCCGTGAAAGGACTTGTTGAACGTGATGATCTCATGACGTCCCTGCGGGGAACCCCACAGGCGTGCGAGCTTGATCAAGGCCTCGTTGGCTTCGGCACCTGAGTTGCAGATAAACGCCTTACCCCCCAGCGAGCGCAGCGAAAGCTGGCGCGCCACTTGGGGCATGAGCTCGTTGTAATACAGGTTGGATGTGTGGAGGATCTTGCCCGCCTGATTGCGGAGGGCGGAGAGGATCGCCGGGTGCGCGTGGCCGAGCGTGCTGACCGCGATGCCACCGAGAAAGTCGAGATACTTGCGTCCGTTGATATCCCAGACCTGCATGCCTTTGCCGCGCACCAGCGCGAGCGAAGGGGCGTAGGTGGGCATGAGATATTCGCAGTACAATTCCTGGAGGGCTTCCAGGGCTTCAGGCGTTTCGGCTGGGGTGGGTTCGGGGGTTTCCATAAGATACCTCAGGCTAGAATTTCTGTGCCGACCCCTTTATCCGTAAAGAGTTCGAGCAATAAGGAGTGGGGCATGGCTGCATCGATGATGTGGATTTTCTTCACCCCGGCTTGAATGGCCTTAATCGCTCCACTGACTTTTGGCATCATGCCACCGGCAATGATGCCCCGGTTAATGAGTTCTTCGACTTCATGCAGGTGCAGGCTTGAAATGATGGAGTCCGGATCTTCCAGGTCTGCCATGATTCCGGGGACATCGGAGAGGAAGACGAGTTTCCGCGCGTGAATCTCCCGGGCTACGGCACCCGCGGCTTCATCGGCGTTCACATTGTAGGTTTGGCCATCGGCGCCGCGGCCGAGCGGGGTGATGACGGGCACGGTGCTGTCATCCAGCAGGGAGTTGAGCGATTGAACATCGACATGGGTCACATTGCCCACGAATTCCCAGTCGATGGGGTTTCCGTCTTTGTCGGATCCCGTGTGCTTCTCGACCTGGATGATATCATTTCCATGGATGCCGGCGGCTTTGCAGGATTCCTGAAGCGTGGCCACCAGTGCGGGGTTCACTTCATGATTTAACACCTGTTCTACAATGTCGATTGTGGGGGCATCGGATACGCGCAGCCCCTGAATGAATTTTGCCGCCAGCCCCGCTTCTTTCATCCGTTGTGAAATGGCTTTTCCTCCGCCGTGCACCAAGACCGGGCGCATGCCGATCACTTCCATGAACGCGACATCACGAAGGATGTGCTCATAGGTTTTCCGATTGTCGAGGATGCTGCCGCCAAATTTTACCACGACGGTTTCGCCGCGAAAATGTTGGATGTAAGGAAGCGCCTCGATGAGCGCCGCTGCTTTTTCTATGGCTTTTTGTACCAATTGAACACCTGGGTTAAAACATGTTGAGCCGTACGTATTCTTCGGTGCAATCGGCGGTGTACAGCACCGCTTTTCCCGATCCCAAGCCGAGATCAACACGAATGCTATACGAAGATTGCCGGGTCACGGCGAGCACATCTTCCCGGGAAGTTCCCACGCAGAGACCTCCCCGGGTGATGGGTAAATCATTGTAGCTGATATCAATTTTTGTTTCGTCGATCAGGGGCTTGGCATAGCCAAGAACGTCCATGATTCTGCCCCAGGCCGGGTAGTCTCCGGCCCAGGCCGTTTTCACCAGCAGGGAGTTGGCGATGGCACGTGCCGATAGGTCGGCCTCTTCATCATTCCGCGCTGCGGTAATCTGGAGGGTAATGATTTTCGAGGTCCCTTCCCCATCCGCTACGATGCGGAGCGCGAGATGCAGGGTAAGCTCGTTCAGCGCGGTCTGAAAGGCCGCCCAGTCGGGATGTGCCG
>JBLIND010000003.1:0-64275 GCA_047639095.1 Candidatus Omnitrophota bacterium
TACCATCACCCCGTTTCAAACCTATGCCTTCGACGTGAACAGTGATTGTGAGTTCAGCGGATTCGGCCTGGCGACGAACCTGGTGACTGTGAACAGCTACGATTACTACACCGGTTCCGTGATCGCACCGCTGGGTGCGGTGGGCGAGCCGATCGCGATGCAGCGCCTCACGGAAGATGTCTTGTATATCAATGCGAGCATCGACACCGGAGGTGCCAACAACCTGTTGGTTGAGGGTATACTGGACTTCACCGTCTTTAAAGGTGATCCGAATTCCGAATCTCCAGGCGAGCTGACAGGCCAGCTGTATGTGACCTACGAAGATGCCAGTACGGATACCTTTTACGTCTACTATGAGCAGCTCTGCGGCACCGATTACAACGGGGTTGCCGGCGGACTGCTCGTCCTCTCGTGCAATAACTGGGAGAACCAGACCCAGACCAAAGCGGCTTTTGAAGCGAGCGGCGGGACGGCACGTACCTTTACGCTGTTGGCCAGTATCCCGCCGATCTGTGGTGGTGGCGGCGGTGCTAACCAGTAAAGGCTTGGGCTACATCTACCTATGCAAAGGCATTCCGTCGAAAGGCGGAATGCCTTTGTTTTTGGTGGGTTGGCTTAAATTCGATCGGGCAGGGAGAACGGAGCGCGATAGCTCCGACTGAGCAAGGCATTCGCTTTCTCGTTGTCCTGAAAGCGTTCGGCTTTTGTATCGAACTTCAATGCCGGCCCCACGCGAACCGTTGCTGAGAGCGGATCGATCTCATTCGCGTCCAGATGCGCGGCCATGCGCTCAAAGCCTGCCGCCTGGCCTCCCCGCACCTGCGTATTCGCGAGGGTACTTTCTTCGCCGAGGTGATGCGCAATGTTGCCCTGGTGGCATAACCCGCAGGAGAGATGGCCCACCGCTATTTCGGCATTCAAGTCGGTTGCTTTCCGGCTGCGTACCGCGGCAATGAAATTTGCCTGATGTGAACGCCCGCCGTCGCCGACCACCTGACGGATTTTCTTTCCGTCTCGATCGTAGAGATGGCCGCCGTCCATGCCCGCAAAATACCCGCCCTCGCATTCGATCACCAGACCGATGCGAATACCCTTGTCATTGTCTGCCGTGCGCATCCCTTTTTTCATCGGGAGGTTGCGGATCTCCATGATGATCGGGGCGGGTTGGTAATCATAATAGATCAGGTGGGTGTTCGGCGTTTCCCCGTCGTCGTTCCAGCCGAAGCGGCCTCCGATGCTCGCAACCCCCGGAGCGAGGGTTTCATAGCCCGCGGCCCAGCGAGCGAGATCGAGCACGTGAGGCCCGTTGTTGCCGAGTTCGCCATTGCCTGTCGCCCAGACCCAGTGCCAGTCGTAGTGCAGGTTTTTACGCATGAGAGGCGTCCGGGGGGCGGGGCCGCACCAGAGATCGTAATCGATGTGAGCGGGAATCGCCTGTGCGCGATCGACCTTCCCGATGCTGTTGCGCACATTGTAGTAACACCCGCGGATCTGTTTGATCTTTCCCAGTTCGCCATCGCGAATCGCGGTAAACGCTTCCGCCAGGGCGGAGTCCGATCGCCGTTGCGTACCCGACTGGATGATGCGGCCATACTTGCGTGCGGCCGCGATCATTTGCTGGCTCTCGTGTATGGTGTAGGAGACCGGCTTCTCGACGTAGACATCTTTTCCCGCCTGGCAGGCCCAGACGGTCGCGAGTGCATGCCAGTGATTGGGAGTGGCGATGACCACGGCATCAATCTCCGGGTCGTCCATCACTCGCCGGAGGTCGGTGTGTAGTTTAGCCTTTGGATCATCGAGCTCCTTCGCGCGCTCGGCGAGGATCTGCCGGTCGGGATCGCATAAGGCCACCACCTGGACCCCGGCCATGGCCTTGAACATCTGCATGTGCTGGCGGCCTTTGCCCCGCACACCGATGATGGCGACCCGCACGGTTTCGTTGGGTGAAGCACCTCGCGAAAGATTCGGTACAGCAGTACTTGCGGCCATCGCCGCGGTGGATTTTAAGAGAGCCCGGCGTGTTGTCTTCATGAAATGAAGCGTAGGAGTGGGCGCAGCAGAAGGCAAGCCGGTCCTGAGTGCTGGCTTCCCTGCAGAGCGGGTGTTCAAGCTCAAGAGTCCGGAAAGCTCGCTTGTGCGGGGCAATCCTTTGGATTCTGAGCTTTTTCGATCTCAAGCCGCCTTCTACTCCCGCACAAAATGCAGGGTCCCGATGGGTCGGACCTCCGTACCGTTTAGAAAGGGGGCACCGGTAATCGGCGTAATATTCCCCGGGGGGGTCGTGACCAGATTCTGTGAAATGTACGCGAGGCCCGAATCCGTTCCAGCGTCGTAGGGATAGAGTTCGATGGAGAGGTCGTCCACCCAGTGGGTGCCGTCGAACAGGGTGAGGTTCTGTACCCCGACAAACCAATCCGGACTCGGGGCGATCATCGCGACCAGGGTTACCTGGGGAAAGGCCTGGCTCAGGCTTGCACCTGAAAAGAGGGTGAAGGTACTCAGGGCGTCGCCCGCCGCGATGGCCGTGTTGAATTCGCTCCCCAGGACCCCATTGCTCCCGAGCTCGGCCATCGTTTTGATGCCGGCCGTGGCCAGGCCCCCCGCTTGCCAGAATGAGATGCTTTCCCGGTGACTCACGCCGAAGAAGGTGGAGAAGTGGGCGCCAGGTGGAAAGCGATCCGGGTGATTTTGCGCCGTCCAAGTATTGGAAAAGCTCACCTGGTATCGAGCGGTATCCGGCGCGGGAATCCCCAGGGCTTCCAGCCGGAAGAATCCGTTGGAAGCGCTGCGGCTGATGACCGCGCGCCGGTTAGTCATCGGCCCGGCAACGATGGTTCCGCCGTTTGTGTTGCTCAGCGTGCGTTCCACCACCCGAAAAGGGGGCGTCCCACCCTCCCAAAGGAGCTCGAAGGCGTCATCTAAGGGGAGGAAGGACCGGATTTCGGGCTCCTGGGCGGTGACGATCGCACTCAGGGCGAAAAAGATGAACGAGGCTTTAACCATAGATCGGTGAGGTTTTGTCGAGTCGCTGGTCTCAAACTTACAGGCCTTGCGCCAAGCCGTCCAAATGTAATGTGAGATGCTTGCATGAATCCTATCTCGAATCACCGGGTATGGGCGTCCTAATTCCAACCGAAAGAGACATATTCCAACCATATGATGAGCATGTATAGATTTTGGATGGATTTGGCGAATTTTACTGCTAATTCCGTACGACTTCCGTCATATTCTGTTCTGGTAGTAAGAACTTACACTGGCTCAATTCCGGGCCACCTAGTGATGTCTATCCCATTATGCAATTTCTCGGAGCCCGTATGAATCGATTGCACCTGATCCTCGCTGGATTATTATACACCACCACCGCGCCGCTGTTCGCGATCCCGGTTGATTTTCACAAGGACGTTAAGCCTGTTCTTGAGTTCAGTTGTGTGAAGTGTCACGGCCCGGACAAGCAGAGCGGCGAGTTGCAGCTTCATACGAAGGTGGGGATAGAGAAGGGCGGCGACAGCGGAGCCGTCATCGTTCCCGGCAAGCCCGATGAAAGCCTCCTCATCAAACTGATTTCGCTCCCCCACGAAGATGGCGACATCATGCCGGCGAAAGGAAAGCCTCTTTCCCAGATGCAAATCCTTGTGATGCGGCAGTGGATCGAAGATGGCGCGGTGTTTCCGAAGAACGAAGGCCTCATCGCACGTGAAAGTCAAAAGCCCAAACTCTCCGGCGAGGATTTAAAGGCCCTCGATGCCTTGATGAACAACGATGGCTCTTCCACCGTGAACGAAATCGCGGCCCGGGTCGATGCGCTGCTCGATCTGGAAAACAAGAAGCGTGATCTGCCGGTTGCAAAGGAGGTCAACGACCTCTCCTACCTGCGGCGCGTCTACGTCGACCTCGTCGGGCGCATCCCGCGCATGGATGAAATCCAGGCCTACATTCAGGCACCTAAGGACGAGCGGCGGGTGAACCTGGTCGATCAACTGTTGGAAGATGAACGCTTCTCGGATCGCTGGACCGTTTTCTTCGCGGATATGATTCGCATCCGGAGTAATGCGCCGGGTGGCAACCAGCTGCTGGCCTATGTCCGTAATTCCATTGCGGAGGGCAAGCCCTATGATCTGATGGTTCGCGAAATGGTTTCTTCCAACGGGCATCCGGGCAACGCGCCGGAAGTGGGCTATATCCTCGCCGAAAATGCCGATCCGATGGCGCTTGCCGCGCAGACCGCCCAGACCTTCCTCGGGGTTCGCCTGCAGTGTGCGCAGTGTCACGATCACCCCTTTGACCACTGGAAGCAAAAAGAGTTCTACGAGTTTGCCGGGTTCTTCGGGAAAACCAAGCGAATTGAAAGCAACTTCAGCAAGGTGACCTACACCACGGAATCCGATGAGATGGCGGTCAAGTGGCCGCCGGAAGGCAAGGCCGAAGATGCCGATCGCAAAGGCGTCAACCCCAACTTTCCCTTGGAGTTCGTGAGTTTGCGCCATGGCGAACAATATGTCGACCGGCTGTCGGAGAAGCGCTTGAAGGAGCACACCCACGCAGCCGCAACCGAATCGATCGATGACCTGCTGGATGGCGTGGATGCCACGGTCGAAAACTCGGGTCGCGGACTTGAAATGCTGGATGTGGCCTCGGATCTCAAGAAGGACAAGCAGAACCTCGACATCAAAGGGGATCTATACCGCAACAGCGAGCTGCGCCATGAGCTGGCCGGGCGGATAACCAATCCGAAAAATCCCTACTTCGCCCGCGCCTTCGTCAACCGGGTGGTCAACGAGCTCCTCGGCAGCGGATTCTTTATACCCATCGATGATTACTCGGAAAACGCGGAGATTTACACCCCGGAAACCATGGAATTCCTCGCCCGCGAATTTGTGGCCAGTGGATACGACTTACGCAGCCTGGTGCGGATCATCGTGCATACCAAGGCCTATCGCCGTGGGCATTTACCGCCCGAAACCGATCATCGCGTCGTCTATAAAGCGGAGCGCTGTTACACCGCAGCACCCGTTCGCCGGATGCTCAGCGAAGTGCTCTACGACAGCATCGTCGAAGCCGGACATCTCACGGAATTTAAATGGCCGGCGGGCGCCAATATCCGCACCGTGGAACGCACCGAGCGGGTGGTGGTGAATGAAGATGGCGAAGTGGTAAAAAGTCTGCCCGGAAACACCGGCGATGAAATGGCCATGACGGCGATGCAACCGGGCATGGCGGAGAACGGTGGGGGAGGCTACAGTCTCGAACAGGGGATCGCCCTCGACTTTGGTGCGCTACTCAAGAAGACCGATGTGAAGGACGAACTCGCCATGATGAAGGAGCAAAGCGATGCCGAGCTCGAGCGCAAGATGGCCATGGCGGAGATGAACCAGAATCGACGTCCTCCCAAGTATACCTATCGGACCATCACGGAAACCATCGACGAAAACCCCCGCTTCACCAGCACGATGTACATGGCGACTCCGGCACCCCCCGCGCACTTCCTGCGCGTGTTCGGCCAGCCTGCACGAGAAGCCCTCGGAGAGTTTCGCGAGGTCGCGCCGTCGATGCGCCAGGCCTTGATGATGTTAAATGGACAAGCGACGCATGAAGCTGCTCGCGTCGGGCCCATGGAACCGATTTACAAACACCTCGTCGGTGATGATAAAGATTTTGGCAAGGCGATCCAGCGGGCCTACCTGGAAATTCATACCCGCTTGCCGTCCAGCGATGAGCTGGCGGATGGACTGGCTCTGGTCGAAGGTGGACCCGATCCACTGTCAGGCATGGCTGACCTGCGTTGGGCCATGCTGAATTCACACGAGTTTAAATATTTGCCGTAGCGTTCCTGGTTGGACGGGAGCGATTCCTGGTCGGAGCTGAAAACGCACTGAGATCGTAATATAGTAAGAGCTGAACGAAAGACCATTATGAAAGACGTATCCTGCTTAGATTATCGCATCACCCGTCGTCGGATGATGCAGAGTTCCGGTGCCGCCCTGCTCGGCATGTCGGTCAACAATCTTGTCCACGCCGCAACTTCGGAAGGCAAAGCCAAGCATGTCATCCTCTTTTGGAACGGCGGCGGCATGAGTCACCTCGATACCTGGGACCCCAAGCCGGGCCGTCCCACCCAGGGTGAATTTAATCCCATCAAAACGTCTGCCGATGGCGTTGAGATATCCGAAATTTTCCCCCAGCTGGCGAAGCAGATGCATCACGCAGCCCTCATTCGCTCGATTGCCGGAACCAACGGCGATCACGGACGCGCTTCATACGAGCTACAGACCAGTTACGGCCAAAGCCCGAATCTGCTCCATCCGGGTCTCGGCTCTGTCGTGGTGCACGAGCGTGAACCCCTCGGCGACCTGCCGGCCTTCATCAGCATCAATGGCAATTCCCGCCGTGCGGGTTATCTCGGTCAGCGCTGTGAAGCCTATTATATCGGCAAGCCGGGTGAAAAGGATCCCTACCTCGCGTTTCCGGCCGGCATCAATCACATCCGGGGCTCCAAGCGCCTGGACATCCTCGCCAAAATGAATCAACGCCACAGTGCGAAGATGGGCAGCTCAGAAATGCGCGCAACCGAGACCGCGGTTAAGGAAGCGGTGAATCTGATGAAGTCCCCCGCGTTGAAAGCAATGGAACTCGCGAATGATGATCCGGATCTGGATCGCTACGGCGATACCGATTTCGGTCGCGGAGCCTTGTTGGCCCGCCGCCTGGTCGAGCAGGGCGTTCGATTCATCCAGGTCAATCGCGGAGGTTTCGACACCCACTCGAACAACTTTGAAGCCATGCGGACGCACGGTGAAGTGATGGACCCCGCCCTGGCTTCCTTGATTGGGGATCTCAAAGCCAACGGCAAACTCGAAGAGACGGTTATTCTCGTGCTCAGCGAATTCGGCCGGACTCCGCGGATCAACGACGACGGCGGCCGCGACCACCACGCGAAATGCTTTAGCTGTTTTATCGCCGGTGGCGGTGTGAAGGGTGGCCAGGTCATTGGTGCGTCGGATCTCGATGGTGTTATGCCGGCCTTCGATCCGGTGAAGCCCTGCGATATTCATGCTAGCGTGGTTTCTGCGCTCGGCATCGACCCGATGAAGGAAGTGATGACGCCTCTGGATCGGCCGATGACCCTGATCAAGAAGGATGCGGTTCCGGTTAAAAACCTGTTCGCTTAAGAAGTCCTTGTTGGTGTCGAATCTTTGTGCGGGGTAAGGGCCGAAGCAGGGAGGTCCGTGTCCGGTTGGTTGCTTCGGCTTCCGGCCCGGCGACGGTCATCCTGCTGCTGCCCTCCCCCTTTTCCCGTGGAGTGAGTTTATGTGGTTGGAATTAAAACGAGGGCTGTCTATCGCGGCCGTGCTGTCGCTTTCAGTGGTGTATGCCCAAGGGCCGATGCGCGGGTCGATTGTTGAGGATCGTGCCGCGGCCAAACTGCTGGAAGCCGGCGATGCCCGCTTCGATGCGGATGAAACCGAAAAGGCCGTGGAGGTCTGGCAGTCGGTGATCGAACGCTATCCACGCAGCAAAATGCGCTTTCAGGCGCACCTCAAACTCGGCGAGTACTACCTCACCAATAAGAGCGAGTATGATCGGGCACGCGGCCATTTCGAAGCCGTCGCGGTCGAAGGAAATCCCGACGACGATCAACGCGCGCTGGCTACCTTGAAAACGGGGATCTGCTCCTACGAGGCGCGTAACTATGCCCGCTGCTTTAAGGTCATGCGCCAGGTGATTGAGGAATATCCGGTGTCCGAACAGGTCAACGAAGCCTATTACTACATCGGCATGGGCCACTTTAAACTGGGGCATTACAGCCGCGCGATCGACGCCTTGGAAAAGGTCGGGACGGCCTTGAGTGCAAAAGATAAGGGCATGGAAAAGGTCGAGGCGGGTAAGCGGTTGTTCGTCAAAATCGAAGACATGGACCTGGCCGTGCTGGAAGCGGACGAGAAGGTGAAAGCACTCTGCAAAACCAAATTCGGCGATGAAGAGATGGTGGAATGTATTCCCGTCGGCCGCAATGTTCGGTTGGTCCTTGGATCTGTTGCCACCCGCCTGGGGCGTCCGGTGAAAAACAATGGCGTGCTCGATGTGCAGGGTGGGGATGTCATCGATGTGTTTTACGTCGACAACCATACCGCTGCTCAGAAATTCGATGTCCAGCGCATTCAAAAGGTCCTGGTGGTCGGCGTGGCCGCGGTCGAGATCATGGATGGAGCTTATCAGGATGATTTGACCGGCGTCGTGCTCGGCAAAACCATCAACATGCAGATTCGCGATGCCGATTTTGATACGACAGCTGGAGCGGACAGCCTCCAGGCCCTGGTTGAGGTCTATCGGGAGAAATCATCCGAAGAACTCGATGCCGAGATGGCGTCGCTGGCCGCGAAAGGTGAAGTGGTTACCGAGGATGGCGAAGAAGGCGAGCAGGTGAAAATCGATCGCTATAAATCCATCGATCGGGTCACGATTACCCTGAAAGAGGCCGACCTGCGTGAGTCGGTGAACACGACGGCATCCTCATCCGATCCGGCAGCGGGTGTCGATATCGACGCCTCCTTGACCCCTGACTCGAGCCCGGATGCCGCGAGTGACCTCGTCGCAGACCTGGCGGCAGAAAGCGTGGACAACACCATCCACAGCGGCGCTTTTCGGGGCACCGTATTCCTCGATCAGATCGAAAAGCCCAACACCGGGGATGATCGCCTGCAGGCGATGGCGTCGGATCTCGTGCGCGTGACCTTCGAGGACAAGGTGAACCTCGGCCTCGACCCGATCATCGTTAAAAAGCAAGCCAAGTGCATCGAAGGCAATCTGGGTGGGGTCCGGGTGACCCGTTCCGACATTTCCAACGAGGAACTTCGGCTGAAAACCAATCTCAAGACCGCCGGAGCACTCACGCATATCGGTAATCACTACAAGGAATTTGGCCTGGACCAGAAAGCCCGGATCAAATACGACGAGGCGCTGGCCGTGTGCGAAAAAATCGTCAAGCAGGCCCAACAACTGGGCGGTTCCGTGCTGGAAGAAACCTATGTCCAACTCTGGCGCGTCTATTTCGCATCCAATCAACTCGGGCTGGCCATGGCGACCAGTCAGCGCCTGCAGCGTGAGTTTCCAAACAGCGAATTTGTCGACGAAGCCATTCTGCAACAGGCCCAGGTCGAGCGCGCCCAGGGGAACCTCGGCAACGCGATTACCTTCTTTGGTAACCTCGTAAAAATGCAGCAGAGCGATCTGCGTGGCGAAGGGCAATTCGGGGTCGCGGAATGTTATGAAGACCTGGCGAAAAAAGCACCTGGCGAAAAGGGCGAGGCGCTGTTCGAACGCGCCTTCCAGGAATACAAAAAGGTGTACGAAGAGTTTCCCGAAAGCGGACGGGTAGGGGATGCTGTCGCGAAAATGGCCAACTTCTACTACCAGAAGCAGGACTACGCCCGGGCCATTGACGTGTTTGAAAACGTGCTCTCCGAGTACCCGGATGCCAACTTCCTCGATGTCATTTTATTCAACTATGGTCGTTGCCTGTATCGCCTGGACCGCAAGCCGCTGGCCCGCCACCAGTTCGATCAGCTCTTAAATGATTTCCCCGATAGTCGTCTGGCCGAAGAGGCCAAGAAGATCAGTACTGCCCTTGCAACCAGCGGCTTTTAGGTGCTGCGCGCATGAGCGTGGACCCCCTTTATTTTAATCAGACAACATCTACCCTTTGAACTTGAGTCGCCCTATGAAGATACCTGGACTGCTGATATCCCTCATCCTCCTGCTCGGATCCCTGGCCCATGCCCAGCAAACAGACGACGTCAGCGATAAGGCTGCGGACCTCGAAGCCCGGCTGAGCAAGGCCCTCGACTCCTCTCCTGAAGCGGCGTCGGCGATGCTCGAGCTCATCGACCTGTATCACGCGAATGGACGCGTCTACGGCCTCGTGCGCACGGCCAAGAAATTCATCAATGCCCATCCGGCACACCCCAAGCATCGGGACGTGATGTTGAAGCTCATCGATGGGGAAGTGGCCAATTCGATGAACGACGACATCGTTTCCAGTTGTCGCCAATTCCTGCAGCGTTATGCGAAAGATGGTGAGGCGCTGAATGTTCAGGTCCGCCTGGCCCGCACCCTGGAACGCATGAACAAACGTCGTGAGGCCGCGGATAGTTTCCGGGATGCCTCGCAACGCGGCGGTCCGATCGCAAATGAGGCTGGGTTCAATGCACTTCGCCTGTACGGGGATTTGAACAGCAAGGATTCGTTCAGCGCCGGCGCCAAACTCGCAGAAGGGCTGATCGATCGCGTTTCGGGCATCGCCGCAGTGGATGCCGGACTGCGCGGGGTCTACTACGCGCGACGCTACAATGACTGGGCCTTCAGTAATCAGATCGGGAGCAAGGTGTGGAAAAAGAATCTGCCGCTCACGCTTCAGGAAAAGGTGCGCCTGCATCACGACATGGGGGAAAACTACCGCTACTTGAAGCAGTACAGCAGTGCGGTAAAGAGCTACCAGGCCGCCCGGGCGCTTGAGGATAACGATGACGTCCATCGCAAGATTATTCAGGCGATGTTTGATGCCGGGTTGAAGGCCACCGAACTCCAGCCACTGGTTGCGGAGTATGGAACCAAGTACAAAGACCGGGATGACCGCTGGTGGGCGATGACGGTGTTGTGTAATGCGTTCCACCGAGACAGTGATATCCAAAAGGCCACCGATTTTGCCGCACGGGTTCTTCCGTATGAAGCCTTTCATGCCAATATTGGATCCAATTACCTGCGCTGGATGGCGGAAGACCCGGCCCGTCTCCCGCAGGCCGAACAGGTCCTCAAGGACGCTGTCTCAAAGAATAAGGACGATGCGTTTCGTCTGCGCTACATTCTGGCCTTCGACCTCTATCGGGACCGGTTGAAGGATGAGGGCAAGGCCAAGGGGATGGCACGCGAGTTGATTCAGCAATCGCCTTCGAACGATGGTCTGGTGCAATCCGCCATGCACTGGTTGCTCAACGTCGAACAGGATAATAACGCATTTCAAAATGATGTTCGCCAGATCGTGGCCACGATGAAGAAGAACGGGCAGTTGAAGGATTTCCAGCGCTTCCTCGGGGAATGGGCCAAGGGCGCGGCCCGCTCGAAGGAGCTGAAGGACCGGGCGAATTTCGTCCAGGGCGAGCTGAAGAATCTGCAGAACGATGCGGGCATGAAGCTTTGGGTGGACTCCGGTCATGATCAGCGCGGGCGCGAAGATCGCAAGAAACTGCTCGCGCAGAATTTGAGCGACGACCAATACTGGCACGTGGCGTATCATCAGGCCTACTCCTATCGCCAGCATGCCCGGGGCGATGAACAGAAGTTGTGTGTCGATCTCTACAAAGGCCTCGCGAAACGCTTTCCTCAGAAATTCGATGCCGCGAGCTGGTGGCTGGAGGCCGCTTCGGGCTTTGGCACCAAGGAGCAGCGAAAAGAGGCGGCCGAGCATATGCTCACGCTTTCTCCTCCGACGAATGACTTTTACACCTGGGTGCGCCTCCTCGATGCTGCCGAACAAAACAAGGATGCCGGGTTTGCCCGCAAGGGCCTGGCGTGGATCAACGCGTCCCAGGCCAAGTATGGCATCAGCCAGGGCTCCGCGTATCAAATAGGCGACAAGCTGGCAGCGCTGGAGCTGGAAGCGGAAGCCGTGACCTACTGGAAGATCCACATGGGTCCGGATGTGAACCATGGAGAGGTCGGGTACTGTGCGGATCGTATTCTCAAGCGGATCGAAGATCCCAACCAGCAGAAAGCCTTCCTCACGGAACGGCTCAAGGTCGATTCAGATCACCATGGCACCTATGCCGCCTGGTTGGCCGACATCCATTTTAAAGCGGGTGAGTGGGATGCCTTCGAACGGATCCTGCGCGACCGCCGAAAGGTACAGGATCAGCACGGCGGACGCTCGTGGCGTATGGGCGATCAGCCGATGCATAGCTGGGTGACGGCGATCAGCGGCGATAAGGAGATGGACGCCAACCTGAAGGTGCGCCTGTTGCGGGTGTGCCGGGATATGAAGATTGGGCGTTCCAGTGCGAAGGCGCAACTGGCCTTGCTGGAAGTGGAAGATGTGAAGGAGCAGGGGACGATTATGAAACGCCTGCTCGCGCACCAGGAAGCCACGATGATGTGTTGGACCAGTACCACCGACTGGGACTACCTCATGCCCTATGCCCAGAGTGCCATGGGCCGTACGGAATACGCGGAAGCGTCCACCATTCTCACCGGCATGTTGAACAACATCCGAAGTGTGGATGATGGCCGCCAGAAAACGGCGCGCAGCATGGTTGGGCAGGCCTTCTCTCGGATGGGCGCTGTAGGGCTGGAGATCGATGCGAACAGTCCCATTGCGCCGCTCATGCAGATCAGCCTGTACCTGCGTCTCGGTGACAAGGACCTGGCGCTTGCGACCTATAACCAATATCGCCCGCTGTTCGACGAGCATCAGAACGAGTTACCCATCGAACTCGTGGCCTTTGCGGTTCAGTCGCACATCACCGGGGGCGGGGAGGAGAATGCCAATCGAGCCGAGGACATCCTGCGCAAGTGGTTGATCAAGCATGGCGAGACGGAAAGTATTCCGCCCGCACATAAGGCGCAGATTCAATTGCTCCTCGGCCGAAATTACTTCGCCGCAGGTCGGTACGAAGTCGCTCGCAGCGAATACACCTCGGTCATCAATAAATATCCAGATACGGATGAAGCCATGGAAGCCGAATTCGGCGTGGGTGAATCCTATATGGCGCAGAAGGTGTATGAAAAAGCCGAAGAGGTTTTTGTCAAGCTGACGAACCACCGGAACACTCGGGTCGTGATTCGCGCGGAATTTCTCCGGGGGGTGCTTGCCAATCGTATGGGCGAGCGCGATGCCGCACGGGATATCTTCCGGAACGTGTTGGAGCGGATGCCCGATGTGGAGCTCGCCAATGAAACCCTGTTCAACCTCGCGGAGGTGTACGGCGTCGAGCAGCGCTACATGGATCAGCTGGATCTCCTCCGCACCGTCGGGCGTCTCGGTCGCGAATCCAAGCGTTGGCATGCTCCCGGCCGCGCCTTGTCGATTGTAGTGCAGGACAGCGACCTCGGCATCAGCCGGGGCGAAGCGCGGATTCCGGTTCGCATCTGGACGGAGCCCGGCGGGGATGAGGAAAAGGTTTCCCTGGCCAGTGGCGGTGCCGGTAAGGGCCTGTTCATGACCGAAATCGCCACCGTGCTCGGCCACGCGGTTAAGGATGATAAAATGCTCCAGGTTACCGGGAATGATACCATTTTCGTCGACTATCCGGAGGCCTTCAAAAACGAATTCAAATTTCATCTCCTGGCCAATAACGAAATCAAGATTGCCGCCGACGGGGAGCTGGAAGCCGCGAGCAGCGCGATCGAAGATGTGGATGAAGAGACGATTTCCGACAAGCTCAAGCGTGAATCGATGACCAGCATGCCGGAGCTGTTGTTGCAGTCCGCGCGTCGGCCTGCGAATCAGATCAAGCCGGGCAACCTCATTTACCTCCGGGTGAAAGATTCTGATCGCGACTTGAGCGATGTGGCCGAAATGCTGCCGATTAAACTGGTCGCCACGAGTGGTGATGAAGTGCGGGTGGACCTCGTTGAAACCGGTTCGCATTCCGGTATCTTCGAGGGTTCTGTGCGTACCGGTGAACTGCCGGCCGGGGCCCTGGCCAGCGATTCTTCCATTGACCACAGCCCCTTGATGGCCATCGACCATGACCAGGAGTCCATGTGGCTGAGCGAGCCCGATGGCGTTACACCCAAATGGTTGACCATCGATTTGAAAGACCTGCGATCCGTTTCGCAGCTGACCTTGTTCACCCCGGATACGGAAAGTCAGGCTCCGGTCCGCATCGAAGTGGAAGGCAGCCATGACGGACGTTTCTGGTATCACCTGGCGGAATTCCCAGCGCCTCCCACCGTTGCTCCGATTTCGGAATCCTTCGGGCCGATGGGCATGAAAGTGTACCGACTCAAACAGAATGTGAATACCTGGGACGACGTACGTGAAATGTTTGGCAAGCATCAGGCGGTGGCCGAGGCCAAGAACGTGAAGGAGCTGAGCTGGGCGCTTGAAGACGATGGGGACAAGGCCAAGCAGGGGGCCTATACGGTCGTCTGGAACGGGAAATTCGTCCAGGAACGGGCCGGCGGAGTCCGGTTCGTGATGAATGGACAACGTACCGCCGCTATGGTCGATGGGGCGCTGGTCAACGACTTGCATGAAACCGGTGAAGCCGTGGATGTCTATCTGAAGCGGGGGATTCATGAGCTGACCTTTTTTGTCCAGGTGCAGAACCCGTTTCAAGGTGCCCGCGTCATGCTGGCTCGCGAAAATCTGAACACAGAAAAGGTTCTCCTTGGCGCCTTTCGTCCGAGTGACCTGGATCTGAACCTGCCCGAGGCCAAGCGTATCGCTGCTGAAACGGAGAAGCCGGTCTTCGCGGCCTCGACCGCCAGCCATGAGGACCAGCGATGGGATTTCCACTTCGAGACCATGCAGGCGCGCCATATGAAGGTGACGATCAAGGAATTTATTGGTGAAGCGGTGGCCATTAATCATGTGGAGATCAAGGGCGACGAAGAGACCTACATACCCACCACCTCCGACGTGCTTTCGCTCTCGACCAATGCGGTCCTGGAATTGACCGCCGGTGATACCGCGACCGCCAGTTACATCGACGAATTGACCGAAGGCGGTCTGCAACGGAATCGCCTGCTGACCAAGAAGCTGACCGCGACCTACTATAACGGAGCCGTCCGCCCCATCTCCTATGAGTTTCTTCGCGCGGGTGCGGGCACTGTGGGCAGCCTGACCAAGGATCTCATGCGCATTGCACCCGGTGAACGGATCAGCATCGAAGTCACGGATTACGATATGGATCAAACAGCTGAGCTGGATAAGGTCGAACTCGAGGTGCTGAACGGCGAGCAGGTCATGAAGCTGACCGCAACCGAGAGCGATCCGAATTCAGGGGTCTTCAAGGTGGAAGTGGACACCAGCGCGACCAATGCAACGGACCGGCTTACGGTGCAGGCTGGGGATCGCGTGATCCTGCGCTACACAGATCACCAGAATACGTTCCCCGGTCACTCTGTGCCAAGGGAGGCCGTCGTCTTTGTCAATGAGCCCAGTGATGCACGGGTGCGGATCGTGGACACCCGATTCCTCGAGCCGCCGGCCGACTCTAATAACCCGGGACGTGCGATTTATCTGCCTGCGCCGGACGGACGTCCCTCGGATGCCCCGGCCGGGGTGTCGTACAAGGTGCCTTTAACCGTCGAAGTGTATGATCCGGATATGGCGAAGGACAGCATGAGTCGTCTTAAGGTGGCTCTGAGTCTGGATGGCACCAACGTGACGACCTTGACCTGCCTGATTACCGAACTGTACGGCGAAGCGACGACGGCTCCCGCCGACGTGGACAATTGGGCGCTCTACGAAGGGCGCTTTGTCGGTCAGGTCATGATGCAGTTGGGTGGGGCGGACAGTCCGGACAAGGTCCCGGCAAACAACGATGGCACCCGTGGCTTGATCGGTTGGGTCAATGACGAGCCGCTCGCGGGTAGTGGTTCCGACGTCATGGTGCCGGTCATGAATCTCACGGGAAAAGACATCGTTAAGGCCGATTATGCCGACGCCTGGACGCCTGCCGGTATGACCAACAACTTGCTTGGTCGCGCCCGCTTGATCACGGATGGGGCCTTGATGATCACGAATCATGGGTATGAAGAACCGGTTGAGTTGCTCCATGTGGGCGAGAAGCTGTTTGTGCTCGTGAACGATCCGGATATGGATCTGTCCGACGAGCGGGATCGGGTGAGCGTAACCGTCAGCTCTGAAAAGGGCGAGAAGGAGACGATTCCGCTGGAAGAGACCCTGACCCATAGCGGGATCTTCACCGGGGCATTCGACCTGAAAGCCCAGGCAACGCCGACCGCGGATAATTTTCAGTCGGTCACCCCTGAAATTGAGACCTTCTTTGGTGATGCGCTGACGATAACGTATCTGGATACGGCCGCTGGTACGGAGACCGGCCAGGCCGAGCTGGTCCTGCATATTCCGGTCGCCATTGGAACCGATGGATTGGTTTCGGCCTTCAGTAAGATCTTCGGTGATGAAGAATTGGCAATTCAAACCCAGTTCCACATCGCTGAGAGCTACTTTGAAATGTTCAAGAGTCACCTGAAGCTGGAGCGCGAAGCGGAAGCTCAGGAGGAACTGGCATCCGGTCGTCGTGTCTTGAGCGAAGTGCTGGAAGATTATCCCGATCCGAAGTACCTGCCGCGCATCCTTTACCTGCTGGGGCAATTCAGCCAGGAAATGAAAGAGTGGGATGGTGCGATTGCTTCGTACGAGCGGATCGTACGCGAATTTCCCGAGCACAGCCTGGCCGCCGATTCGCAGTACAAGCTGGCCCAGTGTTACGAGGAAGCCGGGGAGTTCGATAGTGCCCTGGAGTCCTACGTCACCCTGGCCTCGACCTACCCGCAGAGTCCGCTGATCGCCAACGTGATGATTCGGATCAATGAGTATTTCTACAACAACGAGGATTTCCTCGTTGCGGCCCAGGTCGGACGTAAATTCCTGGAGCGCTTCCAAAGCCATGAGTGGTCTTCTCGCATGGCCTTTCGCGTCGGCCAGTGTTTCTATAAAAGTGAGCAGTACAAAGATGCTGGCGAATCGTTTGACAGTTTCGCCAAGCGTTTCCCGGATGACGACATGTGTGGCGAGGCCCTTTTCTGGGGGGGTGAAAGCTATCGTATGGGCAATGACGTGCCGCAGGCCTTCAGACGCTATAACCGATGCCGATGGGATTTCCCGGAAAGCGAAGCCGCAAAATATGCACGCGGACGGCTTGCCTTGCCGGAAATGCTCGCCCAGTTTGAAAGAGAAGCCAATTTAGAAGACGAGTAGCGGCGTTCGTGCGAACGATGCAAACGCGTTGCGACTCAGGTTTATCAGGATAAAGACAATCTATGAATGTGATACCCATCCTTGCTCAGGCGACCAACAAGGCCGCTGAAGTCGCCGCAGACAAAACCGAGGAGCTGAAGACGGCTGCCACGCAGCTTGACGCTGCGGCTGAACCCGGTTTCTTCTACGAATTGATCCACTCCGGGGCACTCGGCTTTCTTATCGAAGGCGGTTTGTTCATGTGGCCGATTCTCCTGCTGGGGATTCTGGCCCTGGCCGTGATCATCGAACGCTGGCGCAGTCTAAAAATGCTGAATGCCGATTCCTCTGAAATGCGGAATATGGTGATCGACCTGTTGACCAACGATAAGGTGGAGGAAGCCTTGACCTACACCGACTCCAAACGCGGTCCGGTTGCCGCCATTCTCTCCAATGGTCTGCGTAAGTATGTCGTTCTCCGCCGCCTGAATTACGACCCCGCCCGTATTGAAGAGCAGGTCGTCAAGAGTATGGAAAATTATGGCGTGCACATCGTGGCGGCCTTGGAGCGGCACCTGCCGGTTCTCGCGATCACGTCCAGCGTGGCCCCCATGCTCGGGTTCCTGGGCACGGTTCAAGGCATGATTGTCTCCTTTAAGAATATCGTGGATACGATGGGCGAAGTGAACATCGTCGAAGCCGCCGCCTCCGGTATTCAGGTGGCACTCCTGACTACCTGCTTTGGATTGATCATCGGTATTCCGGCTTTCATGGCGTTTAACTATTTCAGCAGTGTCATCAACGGCTTCGTGCTGGAAGTGGAAGAAACCGCCCAGGAACTCATGGAGGTGGTGACCCTCCAGATCACCCTCGAACAGCAGACCCATGAAGCTTAAACGCGCCCAATTGCTGATTGAACCCCCACACAGTGCGATGAGTGACATCGCATTCATCCTGATTGTGTTCTTTCTCGTCTGCGCGTCGGTTCAGCCCGACCGCGGCCGCTCCCAGATCATTCCCAAGAGCGAAGAGAAGGACGATAAAAAAGAGCAGAGCGAAAATGTGGAAGTGAAGCTCAGTCGCACCACGGCTTTCGTCAATGGCGAGCCCGTTCCGAGCGAGAGCTTTCTCCGCAAGATGCAGTCCCTGCTCGCCGAGAAGAAAAAGGAATCGGATCGGGTGGTCGTGGTGAAGTCCAAGGGCGACACGCCGTATCATCATTGGATCTACATTACGGGCATGATCGAACAGGCCGGTGGCATTATTACGCTCCAGTTGGAAGAGGAGCGGGAGGTGATGACCAATTGAAAATTGAACGCCAAAAATTCGATGCGACGATCCCGTCGATGGCGATGGGGGATATTGC
The DNA here is from genome assembly GCA_047639095.1 of Candidatus Omnitrophota bacterium. GTDB lineage: Bacteria > Verrucomicrobiota > Kiritimatiellia > SS1-B-03-39 > UBA6053 > JAPYUI01. Next base: position 18,285 of record JBLIND010000003.1, read on the forward strand.
CTTTCTGCTGCTGATCTTTTTCGTGATTCTCGCCCGCGCCCAGGACGATAGTCACCTGCAGTGGAAGCCCGCTGAGACCCTGGAGCTCGATCAGGCCGCTCATGCAAAGGCCAGCATCGTGATCGATACCGACAACAAGACCTATTTGAATGGGCAGGCCACCGGGCACTCCCAACTGGCCGCCGAACTGACCGTGCTGCTCGGCGATGCGCCGGTCGGCAAGCGCACGGTGCTGCTTAAAGTGAATAAAGATGCAACCGCCGTGTTTTTTGAGCCGGTCATTGAGGCGGTCAGCGAAGCCGGTGGCGATTTGTATCACATCCTGGAACAGAAAAAAGATGAGTGACGAAAACGAAGTTGGACATGCGATCAACCCGATGAGCTCGGTCGTGAGCGACGTGAAAAATGCCCGCCGGAATTCCGGGGCCGTGGCGGGCGAGGTCCGGGAGTTTCTTGCCCAGATGCAGGGGCGAAGCCCACAGGAAATGCTGGGGATGATCGCCCAGAGCAGTCTCATCAAGTGCACGATCCAAGCGGTCTTCGTGATGCTTGCGGTCCTCGTCGTGTTTACCATCATCCCCTATGGCCTGGAAAAATTGCGGGGTGGGGATGCTGCCAAGGCGAAAGCCGCACCCGAAGTGGCGCAACCCGTCGTCGTTCCCGAGAAGCCGGCTACGGCCGCCTCCGTGGACGCTGCACCTGCCACGGAGAACAGCGACGAGCCTGACGATCTGCTCGACAAGCTGGGGGTCGGCGAAACCAAGGTTGCGCCGGCCAAAGAAAATCCCCTGGACGGTGGTGCGGATGATCTGTTCAAAGATCTTCAATAAAAGGCCATCGTATTGAAGGTCGATTTTTCACGCCTGAAGCCCTGGATCCGGCATCGATGGGAGCCGGAACAGCGGCCCTGGACCCTGACGGGCCTCTTCGTACTTCTCTGGTGTATCGCCTGGCTGGATTGGACCGCCTGGCATCGTTTGCCGGACCTCGTGGTCTGGCTGATCTTCAGTACCGCGGCGTATCCGCTTTGGTATTGGTATCAGCGTAGCTTTCGCGGCACGTCCATCATCCGACAGCGGGTCTATTTTTCAGGATGCATTCTCCCGGCCTGGTGTTGGTTGACCTTTACCTGCTACGCTCTGGGCTGGAGTACCTTGAGTGTGTTTTTTGCCCGCGCCGGTCTGGTGACCACGTTTTTTACCGGCCTCCTCTGGGTGGTCTGGTACGTTGAGAAGGAAAGCGCGGCCATTCAGCACGCCCGTCTCCAGCAAGCGAAACAGGATCAATCCAACCTGGAATATGCCGGCCCACTCGGCGCCATGGGCGGTCCTTTTGCACACTTCAAATTCCCGGGAAAGCTCTGGAATCCCTGCGATCTCAACGCCTGGTATTACGGACAGGATCGGCAGAAGCTGCATCAATCTCTCGGCACGGTTTTCAGTTACACGATGCTGTTCTGCCTGCTCGTGATGTTGCTGACGGGTCTGGCCGGCTGCAGCGAGATCTACGAAATGCCGTCGGGTGGCGGGGAGCAGAAGCAGATTCAGCAAGTGGTGAAGGTCCAGAAGGTCATCAAGAAGAAGTTCGTGATCAACCCCTTGAGCGCGGTGCTGTTCAATCCGCCACCCATCGATGAAATCAAGCTGCAGTTGATGGAGCTGACCAAGCATGCCTATGCCGTGGGGTACGGGCAGGGCGAGGGCGCGGGATTTGCCGGGGGTACCAACCGGGGAAAGGTGCGCTTCATTCGGCTCGAATACAACGGCGGTGATTGGGATCAGGATTTCGGCAAAGGGGCCGACTTGAACCTGCTGATCGAATACGGTATTCGAACCGGCCACAAGGTCGCGAATAAAACCGAATCGCGCAAAGTTAGCGATCTGAAGAATTTCCCGAAGGGAAAGAGTCCGCCCATGGTCTACATGACCGGGCAGAAGAACATCTCCCTGTCCAAGAAGGAGTTGGACATCCTCCGGGACTATCTTACGGAAAAACACGGGATGATTTTTGCCGATAACGGCGGCAGTGGCCATTGGCACGGACAGTTTTTCAACATGATGCGGATTGTGCTACCCCAGGTGCAGCCCATTCGCGTGCCGCTCGATCATCCGGTGCATCGGGTCCCGTATGCGATTCCATTTTTACCCTATGTCGCTCCACATGGTGGCAAAGATGCCTGGGGATGGGTGGTCGACGGTCGTCTGGTGGCGTACTATCATCCCGGGGACATCGGTGATGCCTGGTCCGACGGACATGCCGGGATCAAAACCGAATACTGGGAACTCTGTTTCCAGCTAGGGGTTAACGTAATTTTCTATGCTCACGCGGAATACAACAAATGGCTCGACGGACTGAAAAAAGAAGAAGACTGACCATCCTCCTGCTGGCGCTGACCTGTACGGGATTTGCCAAGCTCGACTATGTGGAACAGCTGCCGCTGGATACCTTCGCACAGATGCGCGAGACGGAACGTTACCAGCTGCAGCAGGGGGAGAAATTCTACCTCAAAGGCGAGTACAAGATCGCGCTCGCCGAGTACGAGAAATTTCTGACCTTGTACGAGCAGAGCGTGGCGGCACCGTATGCGCAGCTGATGTGGAGCCATGCTCAGGTCAACCTCCGTAAGCTCAACACCGCCATTAAAGACGGGTTCCAGTCCGTAGTCGACTACTGGCCGGAATCCCATGAGGCCATCCTCGCGAAATATATGACGGGCTACTGCTACCGGGAGATGGGCGAAGTCAAAAAGGCGGAAAAACAGTTTGTGGCGCTGCTGGAAGACCATCCGAAGCATCTGATCGTGGTGCGCGCCAAGCGGAATCTCATCGATCTCGCCCAGCAGCAGGATGATCAGGAGAAGCGGGTGAAATACCTCAAGGACCTGACCTATGAGACCGAGCGCAGCGATGCGACGAACGGCGATACCCATTGGGCTTCGCGTGAACTGGCTCGCATTCGTTTTTATGAGGGCAATTTTGGCGAAGGCTTAAAGGCCCTGCAGACCACGTATGATGATTACACCCTGGTCCGACTGGTGCATGAGGACGCCCACCCCCCGATTTATCACTTAAGCCGCGACGAAAAGACCAACGCACGTGGACTCAAGCTCGCTGATGAGGCGATCAAGTACATCGATGGACTTATACCCGTGGACCTGACGGATGACGGCGATAAGAAGCGCGCGCGCGATTACTGGTATCGCAAGGCGGGGCTTTATGGCTCCTCCGGACGAAAAAAGAACGTGCGGGAAACCTATGAACAGATGATCAAGATTTTTGGTGTCGATGATGAGATCATGGGCAGCATCGCCAAATGGTATAAAGATGAAGGGGAGCGTGATAAGGCGAAGGCGATCTACGGAAAGTATACGGACCAGATCGCCGGGCAGGGTCACATCGCCTACATGTTCCGGGAGGAAAAGAAGTACGATGATTCGATCAATATTTACCGCAACCTCTTGACCCAGGACGGCGATCACGCGGGGAAATACCAGTGGGCGATCGCGGAATGTTATGCTGATTCAGGACGCTACAAGGAGTCCATCGCGACCTATCGCCAGTGTGATAATTACCCGGAGGCCTACTTCCGTATGGCCTGGTGCAACCGCAAACTGATGCTGTGGAAGGAGGCCCTGGTGCTCTACAATCAGGCGAAGAGCTACGAGCAATCCGCCTCAGAGGCGCAGATACAAATTGGATATACGTACGAGCAGGCCGGTGAAAAGGAGAAGGCGATTAAAGCCTTCCAGCAGACCTGCCGGGCCTACCCCAAAAGCGGCAACGCCAGTCGTGCCCACGCGCATCTGCAGAATGTATACAAGATCAGTGTGACTCTGGGCGGGGCCAAGGAGGAGTAAGGGGGAATCCCTTACAGTTCGCCGGCTTCGGCGCTGAAGATATCTCCACGGAGCGCGGATGGTGGTCCGAGAATCACCCGCGCGATGATGGCCTTTTGCACGGCCTTCGAGCTTCTCAACTTCGGATGATTCGTTTTCGTGCGCACCGGGCGCTGGGAAATCAACTGGGTCCGCATGATCGGAACGGTCAGCGTGGCCAGGTCGACGATAAAGTTGCTGGGGTTGATGAGGTTTTGCGAGTCGGTCAAGGCCGCGCCTTCAAGAGCGACCTCAATGTCTTCGATGTCTTTTAACCCACCGTAGACGCGTTCCTCATTAAACGCCTCATCCTCCAGGTCGTAGGTGTGGTCTGCCTCTACGATCGGGTCGAATTCGATGGTCGGCTGGGGCAGGGGCGGGGGGGGAGGTGCGGGTGCGGGACGTTTGACCTGCGCCACGTATTCCGAAAAGTCGGTATTTACTTTGTCCCGATGGTTGTGTGGGCGGGGCGGGGCCGGCGGGGCGGGGCGTGCCTGGTTGCCACGCAGCAGCTGGGTCATGACGTCGCGGATTTCGGCTTCGACGCCCTGCGGTGCTTCCGGGTTTTCCATACCCGGCGTCGCGTTCTTGGCCTCCTTCTTTTTCTTGGCGGCCTGGACCTGGATCACCACCCAGATGACCATGAAGATCAGCCAGGTGAACAGTGGACCCATCGACTCCGGCTCGCTTCCCGGGGAACGTTCGGCCTGGGCCAGCAGTGGCAACCAGTGCATCACAATTAGTTCTCCTCGTCTCCGTCGGCGATGGATTCACGCATCGCGGTATCCGCGAGTACGTTCTGCATGCGATAGAAATCCATGATGCCCAGGTTGCCCGAGTTAAACGCCGCAGCGATGGCCTTGGGTACTTCGGCTTGAGCTTCGATCACCCGACTCTGCATCTCCTGTACTCGCGCGCGCATTTCCTGCTCCAGCGCGATGGCCATGGCACGTCGACCTTCGGCTTCCGCCTGGCGCAGTTTTTTGTCGGCTTCGGCGCGCTCGGTTTCCAGGAGGGCGCCGACGTTGGCGACTTCGCGGGCCCCACTGACCCCGGCGATACTCATGTCGGCGATGTCGATGGAGACAATTTCGAAGGCGGTCTGCGAGTCCAGGCTGGAATCCAACACCTTTTTGCTGATGTGATCCGGATTCTCGAGCACTTCCTTGTAGGTGTTGGAAGAACCGATGGCACTGACGATGCCCTGACCTACGCGGGCGATGATCGTCTCTTCGGTCGCTCCGCCGACCAGTCGGTCGAGGTTGGCGCGCACCGTGACCCGTGCCTTGACCAGGAGGCGAATGCCGTCCTTGGAGACCGCATCGAGCATCGCATTCCCCTTGGTCGGATCCGGGCAATCGATGACCATGGGATTCACGCTGGTCCGGACCGCGTCAAACACATCGCGACCCGCGAGGTCGATGGCGGCCGCCTGTTCAAACTGCAGTGGAATGCCCGCCTTGTCGGCCGCGATCAGGGCGCGGACCACGCGGGTGACATCCCCGCCGGCCAGGAAGTGGCCTTCCAGTTTGTCGGTTGGCATATCCAAGCCTGCTTTTACCGCTTTGATGCGTGCATCCACGATGAGCTTTGGCGACACCCGGCGCAATTTCATCGCAATCAGATTGAGGAAGGTCACGCGGGCATTCGAGGTGATGGCCCGGATCCAGGTGCTGAAGAAGGAGCCCATGACCGCGATGAGCACGAGGACCGCGATTGCGAGTATTACGGTGCCCGCGCTCCAGATCGTGTCCATAAGAGTTGCGAGATAGGGTGTGGTGAGCGGAATATGCATAACGGTCTCCTGGTTTCGTGTTTAAGCGATCGTATCGGGTGCCTCAGGGGGCGTCGGTACAAGTTCTCCATTGCCGGTCTGTGACTGCTTGATCATGACCAATAGTGTACCCGCACCTAGAAAATTCACAATCATCGAAATGGCCGGACCGATCATGAAAGGCAAGGTGGAGGCGAGAAAGATGATGCTTGTGCCGATAAAAAGAGCGGCGATCTGTGAAAAGAGCGGAACCTTCTGCTCGCTGGGCAGTCGGAGAACCGCCAGGCCGATGGTGTAGCCGACCAGGGCTTTTCCGAAGGTGACCAGCAGCATCAGCATCGCGCAGAGGAGCACGCTGAAGGGCAGGCCGATCACGCTGAACATGGCGAGGAAGATGGACGCGGTAATAAAGATGAGGGAAATGCCGCCACTCAACATGGTCGCTCCCCGGTAATTGCGAATGATGATGGGACCCGCCTGCGAAAAGGCCGGGAACATGCGAACAAAAAGCAAGCCGGCAAGAAAGGTCGTCGCGAAGAGCATGATCACAAACCAGAAGCTCGCTGCTTTTAACGCGCCTGCATAAATGGGCTCGACCTTTTTGGTTTTTTTAATCTCACCTCCGATGTGAACACCGTCCACCGGGACCAGCTCGGACCGGGATGCGTAGGTGACATTCCCCGTAATATACGTGCCGGGGAGGAGGAGGATTTCCGGTGCATCGATCAGCACATCTTTGCCAATTTTTGCCCGCAGGGTAACCGCTTCCAGCGCCCGCACCCGCACGTTGCCCTTGACCTCGCCGCGGATGACAATCGTCCGGGCTTTCAGGGTGGCGGAACCCGTGATCACGGCATTCGTGTCGATGAGAATCGTATCTGCCATGGCCATCACGTCATCCGTGACTGGGCCGTTAATGACCAGCGACTTCTTGGCGAAGAGGCGAACGTCGTCCTTGAACGTGCCGTTGAGATTTACGCTGTTGTTCGCCAGGCCCCAGACCTCATCCTCCATGCGGCCGTTGAGGATGATGTCATTCCCCAGGAAAAAGAAGTCGTTGCTGACCACGCCATCAATCGTGATGTTCTGTGCATTCAGCCAGAGCTCCTGCTCGACTACCTGGTCGGCTGGCAAGCGATAGTCATTGGTTGCGATCAGGCTGGAAGCGTGGAGCGAAACGCTGGCAAGCAGCATGAAGGTGAGGAGGAACTGTCGCATTACTGTGTCTTTCGTACGACGACCCGGTTGCCCGCGACTTCGATCACTTTTACCGGGCTGCCTTTGTCCACGAAGGTACTTTCCGCGACGACATCGGTTCGTTTATCCTGAATCATGGCTACGCCGGACGGGACGAGATTACTCAGCGCAACGCCCTCCTGGCCGACGAGCCCCTGGTCGATTCGGGATGCCTTCCAGCTCGCCCCATCCAGTTGCAGGGTCAGGGTTTTGCCGATCCGGGTTTTGGGGAAAATGTAGAGCCAGCCGGCGAGAAAGGTTACTGATCCCAGCATCAGGAGGACGGTTGCCAGGATGCCGCCCGTCGTTCCGAAAATCTGAAAGCTGATGACCGATGCCCCGACCAGGGCCAGTAAACCCAGTACGCCGAGGACGCCTCCGGGCACCACCACCTCCGCGGCGATCAGCGCAAAACCTGCTACGGTCAACGACCAGAATAGAATGTCGGCATTCTCCATACGGGAGGGCTAACCTAAGCCGATGGGGGTTACAAGGTTCATTTCTCGCTCGCGCCCGGGTCCGGCTGATGCGGGAGGACAACAATGCGCGCACCTTCAATCCGCGATACTTGAACCGGGGTGCCGGCTTCGATGTAATCGCCTTCACTGACGACGTCGACGGGTCGGCCATCGATGTCGACGCGACCACCCGGCCGTAAATCGCTGGTCGTCATTCCGGTCTTGCCCAGCAGGCTGCTTTCATCGCGCGCGGCAACATATCCGTCCGCTTTATCGGTTGCGGCTACCAGGACCATGCGTCGGTTAAACCCGCGTGACTTCGGCAGGAACTTTCCCGCGAGACCAATGCCGATGCCGGTGCCGATAATCGCGGTCGACAGCGCCATCATCGGTCCATGCAGGTCGCTGAAGTCGGACAGGCGCGGAATGAATTCTTTCTCGATGCCCGGATAGCGTTGCACCATGGCCATGAACAGCGAGCCCGTCACGAGCGCAATGCCCGAGATGCCCGCGATGCCGAAGCCGGGGATGACAAAGAGCTCCACACCGATGAGAATGACGCCAAGCACAAACAGGATGATCTCCTCCGATCCCGCCAGACCGGCGACATAATGGCCGAGGAAGAAGAGGGCAAAGCAAAACGCCGCCATGAGGCCAGCCCAGGAGATGCCGGGGCTGTTCATTTCAATAAACAGGCCGATGAGCCCGAGCATGATGAGGAAGGGGGAAAGGTTGCTGATGAACTTGGCGGACTGTTCGGCCCAGTTGACCTCCAATTCGACTTTTTCTGCCTGGGCGAGATCGAGTTTGGCCAGCAGCTCGTCGAGGTCCTTGACGGTGCCTTCCGACAGCAGCGGCGTGGGCGGATCGCCATAGGAGCGAGCCGCTTCGGTATCGGTCAGGGTCAACGCAAGGCCAGGTTCCCAGATGATCTCGTCGCCGATTTTGACTTCCAGGTCATGCCGGATCATCGCACGGGCGACATCGACATTCCGATTTTTGCGTTCGGCGATCGAGCGCATCATCGCGTCGACCGGAGCCGTGACCTTCTTAATCGCACGTTCATCCATCTCCTGATAGCCCATGGGGCCGCCCATCATCGGCAGCGCATCGCCGATCTTGCTGCCGGGCACCATGTAGATATGATCGGTCGCCAGGGCGATAATCGCGCCGGCTGATATGGCGTCGCGGTCGACCAGGGTGTAGGTCGGAATTGGGATGTCGATGATGTTGTTGACGATTTCCTCCGTCGCGTCGAGCTGTCCGCCCGGTGTGTCCATGAGAAAGATGATCGCGGCGGCCTTGTTATCGATCGCTTTCTGTACGCCTTTGCGCACCATGTATAAGGTCGTCTTGGTGATGACGTTGTCGATGGGGATGATCACCACCTGTTCCTGCGAATAAGCCGCTGGCGCCGTCTGTAAAAAGAGGAGTGCGGCCAGGGAGGTGAAGAGAAATTTCATTCGCAATTGCATAAGGCTGAGTATATACCTTCGGTGTTGAATTATCAATTGAGGTTGTACCATGGACCGCATCTATATTCGTGATTTGTCACTGCGCTGCATTATCGGCATCTTTCCGGATGAGCGTGAAAACATGCAGGACGTCGTGATCAATGTCACGCTGGATTGCGCGAGTCATCATGTGGCCGCGCTCTCGGATGACATTACCGATGCCGTGGATTACAAAACCATCACCAAGAAGATCATCGATCTCGTGGAGCCCAGCAGCTTCAACCTGCTGGAGACGATGGCCGAGGCCATTGTTTCGATTACCCTGGAGCACCCACGCGTGCTCTGTTCAACCGTGTGCATTGACAAGCCGGGCGCTCTGCGTTTCGCGCGCAGCGTGGCGGTTGAGATCACCCGGATCAGCGAGCGCGATCAGTGATTGGTTTTGATCGATTGTCGTGAAACGGGATTTCGCCAGTCGAGACGAGTTTAACCGGCAGACCTGCCGGAACTGTGGATTCTGGTTAACCCGCCCGGATGAGGCGCGCTGCCCGAGCTGTGGTTGGCCATATCCGCTGAAGAACCGCAAGGTCTATAAAAAGTACCGCCTGGCTCAACGGCTGCTGAAAGGGGGCTTGTTCGGAACCCTCGGTGGACTTTTCGTGGCCGGACTCAATGCCTGGGTCGCGCACAAGGGCTTCGACCTGTTCGCGATTCCCGCCACCGCTATCATCACGGGGCTCTTTGGTGGACTGGTTGCCAAAGCCTGGTTCAAGGATTCGGAACGCGGCACCATCGTTGGCCTCGGCGTGTTTGCGGGGGCGGTCGGGAGTATTCTCTACGCCTTGGGTCCGGTTCTGCCTACGCTCATCCTGGCCGGGATCGGCGGCCTTGCTGGCCAGCGGTTTCTGAAGCAGAGCCTGTTCAACACCCGGGTCGAAAAGCTGCTTGGCGATGCCGGACTCAATTTCCACCAGAAGGTGTTGCAGACCTCCGAACGACGCTTGCAGGCCATGCGGCACAAGTGGAACCAGTTGCAGAAGATCATGGATGAGCTGAAGGCCGGAAGCTCGCATGAGCATCATCCGGATGCGGAGTTGGCGCATGCGGAAGCGGTGAAAACCTTGCAACGCGCGATGCTCAGCTACGAGGTGCTGATTGGTCACACCCGGACCCTCCAGCTGGAAAATCAGATCCAGCATCTGTCGGATGTATTGACGGAGGTGAATGACGACAATCGCTCCGCCTACCAGGCCGAGTTGGACCGGGTCCGCCAGACGGCGATCGGTCTACGCAAAGAATTGAATGCGCGTACGCAACTCGATGACGCCTCCCGCGAAAAGATGGTGGCCATCAGTGTGCGGGCCGAAGAAAGCCTGGAGCATTTGCACGCCCGCCTGCATCGCGATCGATTGGCCAAAGAAACGCGGGAGATCTCCGGGATCACCGATGCCGCGTTAAACGATCCCAACGTCCTTGCTCCCCGCATGACGCCTGATCATTCGTTTGATGGCCTGGATACCTCGTGGGCGACCTTCGAGGTGTTTAATGACCTGGAAGATGAGTACGTGCGGCTGAAGCGCGAAAACCAACTTGATGCGGACGAGGACTCCGCCTGGCTCGCGCCGGAATCCTGATTGCCCCCCCCAAAAAACACACATAAGTACGCCACCCAAATCCGCGTGCATCCGTGGCTCCCTCCTTCACCGTGTAAGCACGCCTGTGCATCCGCGGTTCCCTTGTCCCGTGTAAGCACGCCCGCTTCTCAACAGCTTTCTAGGCCAAACGGTCCGTTGCTACGTGATAATGCGGATCTTCCGAGACATTCACCTCGATGAGATTGCCGGCTTTATCCAGCAGGGTCATGCATTCCTCTGAAAGATGTCGCAGGTGCAAGCGCTTACCGACGCGTGTATACCGCTCGGCCAGCTTGCCAATGGCTTCCAGGCCCGACTGGTCGTAGACGCGCGTGTAGTAAAAATCGATCACGACATCATCGGGATCCTCTTCCACCTTGAACAGGCGGTTAAAGCTGGAGACGGACGCGAAAAACAGCGGGCCGTGCAGTTGGTAAATGCGAGAGCCCATTTCATTCGTACTCTCATCCGCGAAGAGGTGCGTCGCATGCTGCCAGGCAAACACCAGTGCCTGCATGATGACCCCGATTAATACCGCCATGGCGAGGTTGTGAAACAACACTGTATAACCCGCGACAAAAATCATGATGATCACGTCGGAGGGGGGGATCTTGCGCCAGGTGTGCAAGGTCGACCATTCGAATGTGCCGATAACGACCATGAACATGACGCCGACGAGGGCTGCCATCGGGATGTTCATAATGAACGGGCTCAACACCATCACGAAGAGGAGAAGCGCCAGTGCCGCTGCGATCCCGGACAGCCTTCCGCGACCGCCGGAGTTTACGTTGATGAGTGATTGGCCGATCATGGCGCAGCCGCCCATACCGCCAAACATTCCGCAGACCACGTTGGCCAGGCCCTGGCCGATGCATTCACGGTTCCCGCGTCCGCGGGTTTCGGTAATTTCGTCGATCAAGGTCAGGGTCATCAGGGATTCGATCAGGCCAACGCCCGCGAGGATGAGTGCAAAGGGGAGGATGATGCCCAGGGTATGCAGGTTAAACGGCGCGAGTTGCAGTTCTTCCTGGAGGAAGGCGAGCTTGGGGAAGCGGCCTTTGGGAACGTCGACGACACTGGCCATGGCGGTTTCGACTTCGACTTGCTTCAGACGTAGCGCCGCGGGCATGACGGAAAGGGCACCACCATGACCGTTCGCGGCGACATGCAGGCCGAGCTCCGCCGCTTTTTCTTCGATCGCGGTAATTGTCTCAGACGTTTTGGCTTTCTGTGCATCGGTAACCGCTTTGGCCTTCAGGTTCGAGAGCAGCATATCCTTGACAGTGATTACCGTCGTGTTCGTTCCTTTGATGTGCATGTTTTCACCGGAGTACTGATTCAAGCCCCAGCTCAATCCGGTCACAATCAGGATGGCGGCCAGGGAGCTCGGAACGGCTTTGGTCAGCTTGGGCAGGAAGGTGATGATGCCCATGGTTAATAGAATCAGGATGACCATAAGGACCATCGGCGTGCCCGTGATCGCCCCCATGGTTCCATCGGGACCGATGATCTTGAAGCTGTCGATCTGCGCCATGAAGATCACGATCGCGAGTCCATTCACGAAGCCGAGCATCACGGAGTGGGGGACGAGGCGGATCAGTTTACCCAGGCGCAACAGTCCCACGCAGATCTGAATGATGCCACAGAGTATCACCGCCGGAATCAGATAACCGATACCGTGTATCGCTACCAGCCCCACGATTACGACCGCCATGGCACCCGTTGCTCCGGAAATCATTCCCGGTCGGCCGCCGCAGACCGCGGTGATCAAGCCAATGAAAATGGCCGAGTACAGCCCGATGTGTGGTGAGACGCCCGCCACGAAGGCGAAAGCAATCGCTTCAGGTACGAGGGCGAGGGCTACGGTAAGCCCGGATAATACATCGTCTTTGGTGGAAGCAGCACGCTTCGCAAATAAGTCCAGCATGTTGTCCTATTGCTTGTTGTGGTTGTGTTCAGGGTGGGACCTTCCGTCAAAGGTCCAGTGACAAAAGCGGCGGAACATAGGGGGAGGGCTGGGTAGAGTCAACCGTTTAACCCGGTTTAGCGCAGCGCGGAATTCATTCCGTCCCAGCGCAATAAGCCTCCGCAACTCAGGGCGTAGTACGGAATAAATTCCGTACTACGCCAGGGACCACCCACCCAATCATCCACCCACGCAATCATCCACCCATCCCTCCATCCGTGGTTCCACCGAAAAACACGCTTGATTCACTCCGAACAGCAAAAGATGATCGACCCTACACGATGATCCAAAACAATCCGGAGTTCTCAGTATGAAAATTTTACCCCTCTCAGCATGGTTAATAACCGTAATTCTGTTCCCCCTCGCCCTCCAGGCCGAGCTTCGCGTTGCTCAGATCTTCGGCGACAACATGGTGCTCCAGCGCGATCAGCTCGTACCCGTCTGGGGATGGGCCGAGCCCGGGGAATCCGTTGCGGTCACTGCCGCAGGCATGAAGGCCCAAACGAAAGCCGATGCATCCGGCAAGTGGATGGCAAAAATTGGTCCGTTTAAAGTGGGTGAGCCCTTCAGCCTCACCGTTAAAGGCAGCAGTACCATCACCTTCAACAACGTAGTAGCCGGCGAAGTCTGGATCTGCTCCGGCCAGTCCAACATGGAGTGGAGCGTCAATGGCTCCCGCGATGCGTTGACCGAACGGAGCCAGGCAAACTACCCGATGATTCGCCACGTGAAAGTGCGCAACACGACCAGTGGAACGCCGCTCGACGATACGGGGAACTCCGGTTGGCAGGTGTGCACGCCGGAAGCCGTGGGCGCCTTCACCGCCGTAGGCTATTTTTTCGGGCGCCATCTCCAGAAGGAACTCCACGTGCCGATCGGCTTGCTGAACACCTCATGGGGCGGCACCATTGTCGAAACGTGGGCCAGCGCCGAATCGGTGAAAACCCATCCGGACTTTACCGAGAAGATTGCCGAGATGCAGGAAGCCGCAAAGCAGACCGACACCGCGGTCGCGATGAACGCATACAACGAGAAGATGGAGGCCTGGCAGATCGCTTATGAAAAGGCCCTCCAGTCGGACGATGAGCAATGGCAGGTGCCCGTCCTGAATGTCGCCACGTGGAAAACGATGAAGCTCCCCGGTTTGTGGGAAGGGCAGGGCTTGCCGAACTTCGATGGCCTGGTCTGGTTCCGTAAAACCGTCGATGTACCCGCTTCCTGGGCGGGCAAGGAATGCACGCTCTCCATGTCGCCGATCGATGACATGGATACAACCTGGGTGAACGGCGTCCGTGTCGGGGGAACGGAAAACTACAGCGTTGCACGCAAGTATACCGTGCCGGGTTCCGCCGTAAAAGCGGGACAGCTCAGTATTGCGGTCCGCGTACATGATACCGGCGGTGGGGGTGGTTTCCATGGCGATGCAAACTTGATGAAACTCGAATGTGCGGGCGAGGCGCCCATCTCCATCGCAGGCGAATGGGCCTATGCGTTGAGCTCCGCCATGGCCCGGGTGCCGGTCAAGCCGACGCCGCCCGCGTCCATGGGTGGACCCAACCATCCAACCTTGTTGTACAATGCCATGGTGCATCCCATCGTGCCCTACGCGGTGAAAGGCGCCATCTGGTACCAGGGCGAGTCCAACGCCGGTCGTGCCTATCAATATCGCAGCTTGTTTCCCCTGATGATCAACGACTGGCGCAAGCACTGGAGTCCCGAACTCTCCTTCTACTTTGTCCAGTTGGCCAACTTCATGGCCCCGACCGATGCACCACAGGAGAGTGCCTGGGCGGAATTGCGCGAAGCTCAGTCGATGACACTCTCGTTGCCCAAAACAGGGCAGGCGGTCATCATCGACATCGGGGAAGCCGCCGACATCCATCCCAAGAACAAACAGGATGTCGGCTTGCGCTTGGCCTATCATGCGCTCGCCAAAGACTATGGGAAGAAGGTCGTGTATTCCGGGCCGACGTATCAGTCCATGAAAAAGGACGGTGCGAAGATCCGCCTTGCCTTTGATCACCTCGGTGGAGGCCTCAAGGCCGTCGACGGCCAGCCGCTCAAGCATTTCGCCATCGCCGGGGCCGATCAGAAATTCGTCTGGGCCGATGCGGTCATTGACGGAGGTGAAGTGATCGTGTCCAGCCCGCAGGTCGCCGAGCCGGTGGCCGTGCGCTATGCTTGGGCGAATAATCCTGAGGGTTGCAATTTGTATAATGCCGCAGGCCTGCCCGCTTCACCGTTCCGGACCGACGATTGGCCGGGGGTGACGGTAAACAGCCGGTAAACGCTTACGCGGCCAACCTTACAAAAAGTTTAGGCTTTTACGTTTGTACGTGCTGACGGAATCGGACTAATGTCCGCCGATGCCCTCGCCGAATCAAACGAAGTTAGAAGGTCTGGAGCTTCTTCAGACGATCGCAGATGCCCTCCGGTGTCCGGATTGCTATGCCGATATTTCGCTGGCTGAAACCGGGGTCACCTGCACAAGTTGTGGGAAGGTCTACCCCATGGACGAGGGCATCCCGCAATTTGCCGAGCTCGGTGCGAATCTCGGGGTGGAGCTGGAGCAGATTGAAGCCGGTCCTGCGACCAGCGAGCACTATCAGACGCAGTACCAGAACCTCGAAGACGCGACCGATTACAACATGGAGTACAAGGAAATCCTGTTCAAGCGCTGGAGTACCAAGCGCGAGTTCACCCTACTCGAACGCCTGCTCAGTAGCCAGCCGAAGTGCGAGCGACTGTTGGATCTCCCCTGTGGTGGCGGGCGTCTCAGCCCGCAAATCGGTCGATTCACCAACACCCTCATCGAAAGCGATATCGGCAAGGGCCAGGTGCGGTATGCGCGTCAGAACAGCACCCTCGACATTCCACAGATTTTCATGACCTCCACCGCATTCAAGCTGCCCCTGCGCGACAACAGCGTGGATGCCACGGTGTGTATTCGCTTGAATCACCACATGCCCACCCGCCAGGAACGTGAGCAGCTGATGGCGGAAATCCTCCGGGTCTCGAAGCGTTTTGTGATCATGACCTACTTTGATTATAACTCGGTCAAGAACACCCTTCGCCGCGCGCGTCGCCCGTTCAATAAGAAGCCGCCGAAGATGACCATGCGGACGTCCGAAGTCGAAGCCGTCGCGAAGGCGCATGGCGCACGCCTCGTGCAATGTCCGAATCTCGCCGCACTCTCATCCGGTCATCGATACGGCCTGATGGTGAAAGAGGGCTGAGGTTTGCGCCCCGGCCTTTTAGCGAGCGGGCAGCTGCTTCCGCTCCCCAGTCAGCCCGATCCCGCTCAGCCGCCCGTCCATCCGGAAGGCGAGGGGGGGCGCTTTTTCAAGATTGAAGATAACACGCTTGTCTGGACCGCCCGCAGTCCGGATGGAACCCAACCCGCCGTTTATAAAATGTATCGCAACCGCGGTCCCATCAGTTGGCAGCGGGAAAAAGCCGGACGCTTTCGTGTTCAGCGGGAATACGATGCCTGTGCGTATCTTGAACAGAAAGGCCTCGCCACCACACCGCCGCTCGGCTGGTTCTTTGGCACGCATGCGGATCACGGGCGCTACGAAGTGTTGTGCATGACCGAGTTGCATGGCTCGGAAGCCTTGACCGATCTGGTCAAAGCGGGACGATCCGAAGAAATCAATTTTCTTGAACTCTTCCGCCTCCTCCGGCTGATGCACCAGGTGGGGTTTTACCATGGTCGCCTCGACTTGCGGAATCTGATGGGCATGCCCGAGCCGGATGGCTCCTGGCGTTACCTGATCATGGATACCCCCCAGGCAATGACCTTCAAACGAGATCTGTTTGGCACGCGGATGGCCTGGCACGACCTGCGCCAGATCTCCAACTATACGTATGACATTCTCGGGGAGGCCACCTGCATCACCCTGCTTCAGGCATACGGGCTGAGCGAGGATCAGGCGCGTGACATGGTGCAGAAGGTGAAGGTCGGCAATGTGTCGAAAGGGTTGCGAAACCTCATGCGCTTCATGTTTGGCTTGCGCGCGCGGCTGTAGGCCCGTTCCTATGATCGGAACGGACCGCTGGACAGGGCTCCTTGTGTTTTGCGGTGCTTTGCCTTGTTAAAGCCGGGTTAAAAGTTCAAAACGAACCATACATTTTGTTGGATGAACCACTTAGCCTTTAAGGAACCCCTATGAAAACACTTCCCCTGATATGTTCGATCGCTGCGATGATCCTGTTGCAAACCCTGGCCCAGGGAAAAGACTTCGTGGTTTATGAAGGAGATGCTGGACCGGGGAAGGGGAAGCACATCGTCTTCATCGCGTCGGATCATGAATATCGTGGCGAGGAAACCTGTCCGGCCATCGCACGCATCCTCGCGAAAAACTACGGCTTCAAGTGCACGGTACTTTTTGGTCTGGATAACGAAGGGCACATCAAGGCGGGGTCGTCGAGGATCCCAGGAATGGAAGCATTGGACTCCGCCGACATGATGTTTCTCTTCATGCGTTTCCTGGCGCCGGACGATGCGAGCATGAAATATTTTGAAGCCTACCTGGATCGCGGCGGGCCCGTGCTCGGCCTGCGTACCACGACCCATGCGTTCAATGGGCTCAAAGGCACGTACGAAAAATACAATTGGAAGAACGGCGACGAGGCGTACAAGCTCGGCTTTGGTCGCCAGGTCCTCGGCGAAACCTGGGTTAGTCATTACGGTCAGAATCACAAGTGCAGCACGCGCCTGGATATCCTTCCCGAGCAAGCCGGACACCCGGTGTTGCGTGGGGTTAAGGACATGCACGCGATGGCTGGTGCTTATACCGCGAATCCCATGCCGAACTCGGTTGTCCTGGCCAACAACCAGGTCCTGAAAAACATGGAACCCGGTGCCGAACCGCTCGAAGGCAAGCCGCCGATGCCCGCGGTCTGGGTGCGCACCTACACCTCGAAATCAGGCAAAGAAGGCCGCGTGTTCTGTTCCACCCAGGGAGCCAGCGAAGACATCGTGAATGATGGCTTTCGTCGCTGTATCGTGAACGGTGTGTTCTGGTGCATGGGCATGGAAAAGGAGATCAAGCCCGACATGAACATCGCTTTCATCGGCCCCTACAATCCCGCGACATTCAGCTTTAACGGCGAGCGAAAAGGTGTAAAACCCTCGGACATCGAAGGCTGGGATACGCCCATCTGGTCCAAGGATGCTCCGACCAAATCCGCGAAGAAGAAGTGATCGATTCGCCTCCGTAGGATAGATAAAAGCCTTGCGCTGAGGCGCGAGGTGTTATCTGTCCCCCGCAGGCTTGGGACCTTTGGACGGGTAACGGCCCTGCGTTGGTCGCCGAGACTCCCGTTGCAGGACCTTTTACCTATCCTATTTCTGGCTTGGCCAGGGCCGTGAAGTTGGTGGCCTTAAGCGGGCGTCACTCCGCGATGAACTTCAGCCGTGAAAAACGAACGTTGTCGTTGCCCCAGGTGTGCAGGCCGATGGTCCCATGGGAAAAGGTGGCGTCTTCCACCTCCACGTCCTGTTCACCATTGACGTAAATCGATAGCTGGGGACCGTTTAACCGGACCTCCACGGCGTAGTCCGTCTGCGGTTGGAACCCACGATCATTCTCGGCGAGTACGGTAAAGGTTTCGGCATCTTTTTTAGCCAGCACGCGAAAGTTGCGTTCGGCGTTCATGGACCAGAGGTAATAGTGCTGCTCGTCCTGCATGCGAAAGGCGATGCCAATGCCGTCATTGTCCTTCGAGTTTACAACGAACGAAATCGTTCCATCGGCGAACTCCGGGCCATTCACAAATTGGTACAGCGAACCCTGGCGTTCAACGCCGGGATCCTTGCTCAGGGTCTGCTCATTCTTGGTGAAGATGTTGGAGTGTTGTTCAATGCCATTCGCGGTGATCCTCCAGTCGCTGGTTTCTTTCAGGCCCGGCGCATCCCAGGCGCGCCATTGGTTCGCCTGCAAGGGGAGCAGTTCGGGGTCGATGTGGAATTCTGCCTCGCTCATCGGGCCGGGTACGCCGATGTTGTCGAAGGAGCGGGCGAGAAGGCGTGAGGTTTTTTCCAGTCGAATGGGCCGGGTATAGGCGGTCGAGCTGGTCCGTGGGGTTGAGCCATCCGTGGTGAAACGAACGGTTTCTTTTTCGGGATGATCCGCCCGGAGGATGACCTCGATCGCTTCACGGGACGTGCCGCCCGGAGGAAAAATTTGCGGGGCACGGAGGCCGCCCGGTTGCAGAGCGATCCAGGATTGATTCTGATAACTGCAGCGACATCCGGAAGCGGCATCCGGGGCGATGACCAGTCCGCCAGCCGGGATCACATTGATCCAGCAGCCGGGACGAATGCCGCCGTAGTCTTCGGTTTGTTCGTTGCGGGTCAGGTCGAAGTAACCCAGCGTGCCGGAGCGGAACACCATCATGTTTTTGGCTCCCGCAAGGACGCCGCAGCCATACGAGCGTTTGAAGTTGAAGGGCTGCGGCTCTCCGGTGAGTAAATCCCAGGCGCCGCCCTGCGCGTACACTGTGCGATCATTGATCATGGGCCGGGATGCATAATCGGCTTTCTTTTCCCAGAGCGGTGCGCCGGTGCGCAGATCGAACACCGAGAGCCGACCGCCGGTTTCACTGGCAAGGCCAAAGCGGGAGGGCTGGTAGCTCATCAACACCGCCTGGTGGGGCTCACTGATTGCGAGAACGGTTCCGTAAATACCGTCTTCCCGGCTCCAGTTCACCTCACCGGATTCAGCATCGAGCGCCACCAGTCTGCCTCCGCTTGAGGGTGTCGCTTTACCCTTTCGGACCTGGTCGAATGCCGCCAAGGGCGCATCCACGAAGAGGAGCTGATTGGAAGAGGCGGCAATCGCATTGTGTCGGATCGAATCCTGTGCATCGTAGCGCCATTTGAGATCTCCGTCTTCCGCGTAGAGCGCGAAGAGGGTTTTGGATTGAGTGAGTTGCTGCGCCATGTCGCCGCTGTCCTGGTATCGGTAGGTCACCACGTGATTGGTGTCGGATAAGGAGCCGTAGATGCGTCCGTGTTCGCTGGCGATATACCCCCAGGTACCGGGGCGTCCGTCATCGCCTGCCGGGGCCGGGAAGGTGTTCAGGAGTTTGCCGGTTTCGGCATCGATACGATAGCAGACCTGGTCTCGTCGAAGATACACACAGTCGTCGGCTGCACAGTAGTTGCTACCGGTCCCACTGGTGCCCATGAGGTGATCGCCATCGTAGGCCTGGAGCACGCCGGGGAGGGCGTAGGTCCATTTCGTGCGTCCGTTGTAGGCATCGACGGCATACAGGCCGTTCAGGCCTTCGGAAAAAATGGTGCCGTTATAAAAGAGAGGGGCGGGGGCCCGGCCGTGGCGTTGCACCATCTGTTGCCCGGGATCGTCAAACCACAGCATGCGTAAGCGCCCTTGGATGATGGTGTCGTTGGAGTTCACCGTGTTCGCGGGGTTGGCGTATTGGTGGGTCCATTGGCCCGCCCCAGGAAGTTCACCCCGAACGTGCATGCGCATGGCGCCGGGTTTGCCCAGGCAGTGCGTGCCGCCATAAGGGCGTTGGACTTCGCTCAGCTGTTCAGGGAGCTCCGTGGCGCCGGATAAAACCGATGCAGCGGATACGATCAGGTCGGCAAAATAGTCGGGCAGGTGTGTGGGGGCTTCAAGCAACGTGATACGGGAACCGTACATTCCAGCCGCAGAAAGGCGTTTCCTCGCGTGTGCGATCTGTTCAGGATTGTCCGACAGGCCGATGATCTGCAGGGAACTCCTGCGGGCCAGTTCCCAGGCCAGTTGGCCCTCTCCGCAGCTCAGGTCGAGACAGAATCCATGGCTTTTCCGGGTGCGCGCGAGGATTTCCGTTGCCGCCGCTTCCAGTTGAGGGTTGGGCGGGTAGGGTGTTTCAAGGGGCGTGGGCTGGTGTGTTACCAGGGTGTTCTGCTCGCCGGTAAAGCCGTAGAGTTCCCCCCGGTCCGTGCTGGCAAACAGGCCTTCGCTCGTCACGGCCAGGCCATACACCGTGCCCACGACGGTGTTCGACCATACGGCGGATCCGGTTGAACGATCGATGACGATGAGCTCGTTTTCGAGACCGAGGATGAGGTGATCCGGTGTGCTTGCGATGCTCGTCGCCTGGGCAAACCCGGTGAAATTCGTCACGGCTTTAAAGCCGCGCTGTTTGATGGTGGTTCCCTTACGATCGGTTTTTTCCATCTCGGCCCAGCGATAGGTGTTGATGGACTTCGATGCGCTGCAGATAAAGCCGTCGGCATGTCCGGCCATGGGGCCTTCGCTGTAGTGGCCGACGGCCGATCCGTCTGCCTGCCTGAACAACTTGCCACCGTTGAGGAAGAACGCGTCGTGCACCATCATCGAGGCACCGCCGCTGTGTCCATTGCGTTGGAGGTGAAAGTAGTCGAAGGTGCCGGTGTTTCGGTGGAAGGCCGCTGGGACCGCGCGCCCGGTGGGCATGAAAATGTGGGACGCACTTGCGGCCAGGTAGCCTTGTGACGAAACGCCGCTGGTGGCATTTGCGCCCCCGTGTGGTTGCGGCATGTAGATCGATCCGGCAGTGTCATTCAGCCAGAGGGTTTCACCGGTTAGTGCGTCCAATGCGTGGAGAAAGATGCCATCGGATGGCCAGATTCCGGCAGCGAAATAGACGGTGCCCTCGTGCACGACGGGGCCACCGCGCGCGGGGGCTATCGAAATCATACGTCCATTGCCGAGAATCTTACGGTCGTCTGCACCGCCGCGTTTTTTCCAGCGCAGCGATCCATCTGCGGCGTTCAGCGCGTAGAGATATCCATCGTCGCTCGTCGCGTAGAGCATGCCTTCCGCGTAACTGGGCGCGAAGCGGATGGGACCTTCCGTGAAAAAGGTCCAGCGCTCGTTGCCGGTTTCCAGGTCGAGGGCGCGGATGGCATCGTCAGCACTACTGCCAAAGAACAGCTGTCCTTCGGCGACGATGGGTTGGAACGCGCGATCGAAGGCCATGCGGTCCTGCCGGGGCCATGCCGGTTTGGGCGCATGCATCGCATGGTAGTGCCAGGCCGGGGATAAGCCTTCGGGCAGGTGCTCTTCCGTGTAGGCGGTCCGCGCCGCATCGTGACGAAAGGCGGGCCAATCTGCCTGGCTGATCGTGGTACAGAGCAGGGCAAGGCACAGGCCGGGGCGGCGGAGCGAGTGGGTGAGTAGGTGCATTGCCTGCAACTATCGCAGGACTTGCCGATACACTCCAGTGTAATCAAAGCCCATCCGGATCGGGGCGTGCTATCCCGGTTGGAATGGGGGTTAAATGCCTGCCGTGCCCTCATGGCAGTCGTTGCATTTCGAGCTTTTCCACTCCTCGTCGATGTCTTCCGGGTGTTTGTACTCCAACCCGCCGGAGGAGTAGTTTTCCAACTGGCTGCCGGGCCCCTGGGCGATGAAGGTGTGGCAGAGGTTGCAATCCTTGCGAATGGTTTTGCCGGTATCGCTGACGTGATTCCCGTCGTGGCAGCGGATACATCCCGGACTGATCATATGTCCATTGTGTTCGGGGTACGCCCTCCAGTCCGCTTTCATTTCGGGGAAGAAGTTCTGCTGATAGATCTGCTGAATCGCCGCGATGCTGCGGGCGAGGGTGGGGGCGCCATCCGGATAGGCTTCGGTCAAGGCTGTCTGGATCCCCGCGAGGGCCTCGGCTTCGGTGGCATATTCCGCGATTAAAGCAGCAACGCCTTTGGCCTTGATGGAGGGTATGCCTGGATCGATTTGACCTCGAGCCATGGCGTGGTCCATGGCCATGGCCGGGGCCTTGAATTGATGCGCAGGACGGTTGTGGCAATCGGTACAGGTCATCTCCCGCGGTTGAGCGGCGAGAATCGCTTCTTTGGTCAGTGCCGCATCTTTTTCGTTGGTGTGATAAACCGTTTCATTCCCGTTCGGATCGGTGACGCGCACCCAGGGTATTTCCAGGCGCTTAGGATCGGTGGCGATATACTCCACCTTGTTCGAGGAAACGGCATGCCAGTGGATCCCATGTGCGGGCCCATTTTTTCCGCCCCCGCCGCCGACGTGCACCAGCATGCTCGTGGTCCAGGGCGTATTTTTTTTATCGCTCATGAAATAGGTGTGAGAAACGGCGACATCCCCAATTTCTTTTTCAGGCCAGTGACAGTTGTAGCAGGTCTCTTCCGGAGGGTTGATATGCGGAAGCGGCGTTTCAATCGGTCGGGCAAAGGAGTCCGTGAGGACGGAATGCACCTGGTGTAATCCATTCAGCTTGGCTTTTACATAATTGCCGGCACCGGGTCCGATGTGGCAATCGGTACAGAGCACGTTGGCATGCGGCGAATGTTGGAAGGCGACATATTCCGGCTTCATCACTTCGTGACAGACCGCACCACAGAATTCGGTGGACTCGGTGTAGTGGAAGGTATGGTAACCGCCCACGATGGCGAGCACCCCAAACACCAGGGTCAGGCTGGCGATGACGGTGAAGATGGTGAATTGACGGCGTTTGTTGAGGTCGATGACCGGAAAAGCAGCCGGTTGATGCGCCTGCTTCCGGTTGCGCCGCCGCTGCCGCCACGCGCCGAAGGCGATCAACAGCAGTCCGATGTTTAAGATCACGGGGACGATGAAGTAGGCGAGGACGCCGAAGTACGGATTACTTGAGGTGTGCTGTTGGTCGAGGGTGATGAGGACAATGCCGGCAAAGAGCCCGAAAACGGCTAAGGGAATTCCGATCAGGCTGAGTGGGTTGAGTAGAAGCGCCGCGTGTTTTTTATTCATTTGCCTGATGCCCTGACCGGTGTTTCGAAGGATGCTTTCGCATGCAGGAGGTATACCGCACTTCACGGATGAGACAAATCGGGCACGGCCCTGATGGCGGCTAGTGGAAACCATTAATCTCCGTTTCCGGAGGAATTATACGCTGCTCAGGGTTTTGCCTAATGGACCGCTCCTCTCCAACATGGTAGAAAAGAGGCGAAAGAAGAGATGATGAATTCAAGGAACACACAGTCGGATGTCGGTTAAGCCGGGTAGTCCATCCGTGCAGTTCTAAGTCACAACAAAAACCAAAAAAGAGCAAAGGCAATGAAAACGGAGAAAGTAGGAAAAGGAGTGTTGTCCGTCCTGGCGGGATTCGCCGTGATGGCAACGGTCGCACAAGGGCAAGGTACCGCCGGAATCGAAAATTCCGGACACAATTTCGGTATTGCCTCGTGGAACACGGATACGCAGGAAATCTGCCTTCCGTGCCATGCCCCCCACGGGAACGGTTTTCCCATAGACGGCATGCCGCTGTGGAATCATGAGCCAACCACTCAGACGTTCATTCCGTATGGCGTGACGTACAACAGTGACACGCTGGATGCGATTGTGGGGCAACCGGAGGGGGCCTCCAAACTGTGCCTGAGCTGCCATGATGGTACGGTGGCATTGGATTCATGGACGCGTCATGCGGGATCGACCTTCATGGGATTCGGTCCGGGTACGATTAATCATTGGGCATTCGGCAGTGATCTGGGCACCACCCACCCGCTGTCGTTTACCTATGATACGGCCCTGGCAAACGCGGACGGTGAGTTGCACGATCCGTCAACGATCGTCCCTGAGCTCGGCAAGTCGATCACGGACGCCTTGCTGTTCAACGGCAAGATGGAGTGCTCCTCCTGCCATGACGTGCACAACGCGGCCGGACATGATGCGCTGCTGCACATCGAAAACATCGGCAGTGCCTTATGTCTGACCTGCCACGATAAATAGGTCCACACCGCAGGCTCGTTTCCTTGCTGGAACTCGAGCCTGCTCTTGTTTTTTAACGAAGTGAGTTGAAGGAGTTTTAACATGCGCACCATTGGGATACTCATTATAAGTATACTGGCCAGCCACGAAACTTTGTCCGGCGCTCACGCCGGGGAGTTGGTTAAAGGCGATCCAGCCCAGTTTACTACGTTTAAAAAATGCACCATGTGTCACAAGAAGGACTCGATAGGTGATCAACATGCGGTGTGGGAAAACGGCCCTCATGCGAAAGCCTATACCATGCTGGCCGAGCCTGCAGCCAAAGAGGTTGCGGCCAAGCTTGGCATCGCAGATCCTCAGCAGAGCCCCAAATGCCTGCAGTGTCATTCGACCGCGTATTATTTCAGCGAGTCCATTCAGACGGATCTGATCGAGGTGGAGCTCGGGGTGACTTGTCAGAGTTGCCATGGGCCCGGGGATGCCTACAAATCGAAAGAGGTGCATGGCAAAGATCGGGCAACCGGTATTGCTGCGGGGATGATTTTCCCCTCCCTGGAGAAGAGCTGTACGCATTGTCATAACGATCGAAATCCTACCTGGAATCCTGATCGGTATACCCTGAAAGACGGGACGAAGTCCGGCTTCGATCCGGAGCAGGCCTACGAGAAAATCAAGCATCCAATGCCTGCGCAGTAAACCGCTCAGGCCTTAGGGGTGCGTTTCACGAAGGGCACGGTGATCAGTACGAAGAGCGCCTCGAACGTGCAGGCCACGATCAGCGTGCGGGCGAGATGGGACGTGAATCCGTAGGCGTGGAGGCCCACCCCGAGCAGGTTGACGCCCAGCCAGGCGAGCATCACGCCAATCACGCCGATGACCGCGCCGGCCGCAAATCCGCGTGCCTTGATCATGCCGCCCAGACGTGCGTGAAACAGGATGGCCGACCAAAGCACGATCACCAGGGCGCCATTCTCCTTGGGATCCCAGCCCCAGAAACGCCCCCAGGACTGATCCGCCCAGATGCCGCCGAGCATGGTTCCGAAAAAGGAGAAGATGAGGCCAAAGGCAAGGGTGCCGTAGACTGCCCGCAGGGTTGCGTCCAGTCGGGCATCGTCCGGTGGGTAGCGACAGGCTTGGATCAGGTAGATGTGTCCGAGCAGTCCCGCGACACAACAGCCGGCATAGCCCAGGGAGATGCACACGACGTGCGTGGCCAACCAGAAGTTGGAATCCAGCACCGCGACCATGACTCCCAGCGTATCCCCCTCGCTTGCAAAGCGCCCGGAGACCAGGAGCAGGGCCAGCCCGCAGAACGAGGCGGTGAGGAGCCCGAGGCGATTGCGTTGGAGGCCTTCGAGCACCAGGCCTAGAACCGCACATACCCAGGCGACGAAGATAAAGGTGGAGAACAGGTTCGTGACCGGAGGGCGACCCATGATCTGCATCCGGGCGACGATACCATAGGTGTGGGGCAAGAGGGCGAGGATGACCAGCACCCCGGAGGTCACGGTCAGGCCTCTGCGGGGAAGGAGCAGGCTGATGAGCACGGTGAGGAAGCCGAGTCCGTACAGCAATTCGGCCCGGTAGAACGGTTGAATTCGATTGTAGGTGCGTTCGCGTTTAAGGTTCGTCGTTACTTCGGGGAACGCCTTGATCCCCGAATCGTATAGAACCTGTGCCTCGGCATTAAAGGTTCCCTGGTGACCCCCTCGATAAGCCGTTGCCATGCGCTCCAGGGCCACGAACTCGGCCGAGAGCTTTGTAACCCCTGCTGCGATTTTGGCAAACACTTCAGAGGCCGTGGCCAGGGGCGGGTCGTCCGCTTGATCATGCTGGGACAAGCATGCTGGACCCGCAGGGGCGATGGATCGGAGACGTGCTTTAAACTCAGCGTTGATGCGGAAAAGTTCGGCTTCAAAGGATGTCCACTCGGTTCGAGGCGTCTCACGGTGTTGCTCCACCAGGCGAATGCGTTCGTTGTCGTGTTCCAACAGGTTAAACAGACTCTGCGCGCCTGCATCCGCCTGCATACCCAACTCTTGTATCAACCTGGCATCGGCTATCTTCAGGTCCCGGTGTGGCAACAGAACCGTGAAGGCGTTCTGCAGTTGGTATATCCGCACGGCACTGGCATATAAACGCACGAGCTCCTGCTCGACCGGCGAACGCGTGCGTTCTTCCCGCTGATGCGCCGCCCGGGCGAGTTGCTCCAACCGGGGCAAAACGGGTTCGAGTGTGGCGAAGCTGAAGCGTTTGCGTCCGGCAAACGCGGGGAGCCCGATGGCTTCGGCGACTTCCTGATGATTGACGAGAAAAATTTCATCCCGCTGCGCGCTCGCCGGATCGAAGAGACATCGAGCCAGCCAGGCTGATGCGGATCGGCCGTTCACCTTACTTTTTCCGGAGACCATCAAGAGGTGTTGTCGGGCATACGAATCCATGGGCATGATACGGCCTTCATGCAGAACAGGGATCTTTGCGAAGGCGTCGACCGAGGGCACATCCGCGTGGCTTTTCACCATGAATGCCCCGAGCAGCCCTGCGAGGACCCACCTCCGTCTACGTACGGGTTTCAAACGAGTTGCCCCCGTGCGGACGAAGGTTTGCGCAGGTGCAGGATCAGGTGTCCCGCGAAGTGGATCAGCATGCCGAAGGCGGTCATGAACGTGGCGACATAGGGCATGAGGCGTCCGTAATTTTTTACCACGGCGAAGGTGGAGGCCATTCGCCCATCGGGCAGTATCTGGAAGGAGGACTGGTAAAAGGTGAAGCCGCGGTAGCGCAGGGGTTTGTTCATCGAGATAACGATCTCCCGTTCCAGTTCACCATCTGTGAGCGAGACCCGACTGGAAAAATTGCGGGCCATCGGGCTGCCGGGATAAACGTCCTTTTCAAAATCAATGAGCCGGATTTCAGCCGGCAGGGGCGTCGGGGTTCGACGCAGGACCAGAAAAATTGAAGCATCCGCTTCCTTCAGTTCTACCGGCTGCGTATCCGTGATGTGCAGGATGACCGCTTGCGAGGTGCCATCAGTCGTGGAGCAGGACAAGCGCAGACCCGGTCGATTGGCGCTACCCGTTTTTGCCATCGGCAAGGGTTCGAGGGTGCCGGATGGATCGGTTTCCGAGCGTGTGGAATGGATGTAGACCTCTTCGACCTGGATCTGGATGCCGGACAAGCTCAGGGGCATGGCTGGGCGAATCGCCGCGAGGTCGATGGTCTGAGGCGGTCCCAGCGACTCGCCCGGCATGACTCGCCAGGAAGCGAGCTGTACGCGCCGATTGAGTACGGACTGATTGCTCGCTTCACCCTCTGCCAGGGTGAGCTGGGATCGTTCACCAAAGAGGAAGGTTACAGCCCCGGCAAGGAGCATCAAGACCAGGCCGCCGTGCGTGAGGGTAAATCCCCAGCTGAGGCGTCCGATCCCCGCGAGGTGAAGAAAGGAGGCGGTCAGGTTTAGAAAGAGTACGACCATAACCAACTGGGCACCGGGCAGGGGGAGCCAGCCACCCGCGAGGAAGATCCACGACATGTAAAAACGTTCCTGGGCTTCGTACAAACCGTGTTCGACCTGGTAGAGGGTGCCCCAGATGGTGAGGACCAGAAGGATCAACAATCCGATCACCGTCAGCTGGAGTGAAGCCATCACCCGCAATACACGATCGCCCAGGGTTTGTTGCTGGAGAGTCAAGCGGCCTTTCTGCGGAGCGGATGAAGAGTGGGGTGATTCATGTTTGCGGCGATCAGTATGTTATTCTAGCTGTTAACCTGTGTAAAAGGGTTGCGCAAGGCGGAAGCATACGACTGGACTTTCCATTAGGGATCACACAGGGGATTCCCCGATAGATGAACCCTCCCCAAATCTGTTAGTTTCCAAAGCTGATGCTGTTTGAAAACAACCGGTCGTGCATAGGATGCTCACGGATGGAAACTCGGTGAAATGATGGTAAAACACGTAAACGTCTCGATGGTTCGCGGGCTGGTCCTGGTGATGGCTGGGCTGATGTGTGGTTGTGCCACGAAAAAAAACGCACCGCGTGATGCGATCTTTATCCCACCTGCTCCAGCGACCCCGCGTCTCCAGTTTCTGACCAGCATCGACTCCTCCCTCGGTATTGAAAAAGAAAACCAGATGATGCAATTCCTGACCGGGGAAAAGAAGCGGCCAAAACCCATTTTCAAGCCCTACGGGGTCGCCATGCATCAGGGGAAAATATTTGTGTGTGACTCGGTGCTGCCCGCAATTGAGATTATTGATCTCGCGGCCGATCAGTTTGAATACTGGGCACCATCCGGTCCGGGTGCTTTCAAGAAGCCGCTCAATATTGCCTTCGATGAGAACGGAAATCGCTACGTGGTGGATGTGGCCCGGGGCGAGGTGCTCATCTACGATGCGGCGGGGAATTACCAGGGGGCCTTCGGCGGCGTGGATCGCCTGAAGCCGACCGGCATCGCCGTGGGTGGGGGCAAGATCTATGTAACCAACCTGCTGAAAACGCGGGTCGATGTGCACGATGTCGCCTCGAAAAAGCTCCTCTTTTCCATTCCCCGCGATGGGTCGGATAAGGCATCCCGCTTGTTCAGCCCGACCAATCTCGCGCTCGACGACGAAAATCGGCTCTACGTGTCGGATACCGGAGGGTTCCTGATTAAAATATTTGATACGGAAGGCCAGTTGGTGAGTGGGTTTGGCGAAGTCGGGACCGCCCTCGCGCAGTTTATTCGTCCCAAGGGGATTGCCGTGGATCGGGAGAAGCGCGTCTACTGTGTGGATGCCGCGACGGAGGTGGTCAAGATCTTCAATGCGGAGCATAAGCTGTTGCTGTATTTCGGACGCGCCGACGGGACGGCGCTTCCCCTGGTGCTTCCCGCGGGCATCTGCATCAATTATGAACATGTGGACCTCTTTCGATCTTTCGCCGCTCCGGGATTCGATGTGGAGTATCTCGTTCTGGTGATCAATCAATATGGAGCCCGTAAACTCAGCGTCTATGGTTTCGGAGCAATGAAACCTTGAGCGGATGAAGGCTTTCCTCCAGCTTAGGCCTTGTCGATGGGCAGGGCGGTTTGCCGTCGCCGGTGTTTTGTTGCTGACTCTGGTGGGCTGCGCCACGAAGCGTACCCATCAGGAATGGCTGGAATATTGGTTCGATGGCGTGCCGCCTTTGGAAGGCGAGACGGCGAAGGCTTCGCCCAATGGAGCCAGTACCCCAAAGGTTAAGAATGCGCGCGACCGACCCATTCCGGTCGTCTTCCGCCATACGCCGTATTTCGAGAACGATTGTGCGGCCTGTCATACAAGCGCGTTTTCTCAGAAGCTCAACGCCCCGCTCGCGGAAGTGTGTTTTTCCTGCCACGACAACTTTCTGACCAAGGCTAAGGTCGTGCATGCGCCGGAAGCCGAAGGCAGCTGCCTCGAATGTCATGAGGCGCATGAAGCGAAGGTCGCCGGCTTGCTGAAGCTGCCCACCCCGACCGGGTGTTACGAATGCCATGACAATGTCACCCAGGCGAAATTCAAGCATGAGCCGGCGATCAAAGATTGTGGCGAATGCCATACCACGCATGTTTCTGCGTATCCCGGTTTGTTGAAGCTGCCGACCCCACAAGGTTGTTACGAATGCCATGACAGTGTGACCGAAAAATTCGCGTTCAAACACGAGCCGGCGATTAAGGATTGTGCGGAGTGCCATACCGCTCATGCCTCTGAATTTGCGGGTCTGTTAAAGCTGCCGACGCCGGAAGGCTGTTACGAATGTCATGACAGCGTGACGGACAAGCTCGCCTTTAAACACGAACCGGCGATCAAGGATTGCGGGGAATGCCATGCAACGCACGCCTCGGACTTCGCGGGTTTGTTGAAGCTGGATCTCAAGGCCACCTGTTATGAATGCCACGATCAGAAAGACACGGAGGCGGTTCCGGTACATGCCCTGAATCCCAATATCAGCTGCTCGGTTTGTCATTCCCCCCATGGTGGAGCCGATCAATATTACCTGCGTCATGCACCCGCACCTGGCCCGCCGGGCGGTCAGCCATGAGCCACTGGCGACACCTACTCGTTGGCGGCCTTGTCCTGTGTGCGGCGTGGGTGTTTCCGGCACAGACGCGGAGCGAAAAAGATCTGGAACCCCAACTTCTCCGGCTGAAGCTGACCCAAAAGGCCCTCCTGCTGGAATTCGACGATGGTCGTCGGCGAACCGATTACGCGGGGGGGGCTCCCCGAGACACCTCACGGACGCAGTCGATTGAACCGGGCGTCGAGTTGGGGATGGCTGGTTCGTTCTACCATCCGCTCCTCCTGGATTTTTCTTTGAGCGGAGAATTGGCGGCTGAGTGGGAGGGCTTTCGTTACGAGGGCTTCTCCCGGGGCAGTCAGGGACCGTCCGGCACCGACGAAAATTTCCTGCAACGGTACCATGCGCGGGCGACCCTGTTCAAAAGCAAGCCCTATGCGGTTTCGCTGACGGGTTTGCGAAATGACTATGATCGCGATCTCGATTTTTTCACCCGGGAACAGGTCGTCAGTGATCGATACGAAGTGCGCGGCGGATATCGCACGCGACCGAGAACGCTGGGCTTTTCGTATGCCCATTGGAAGGAGGATATCACCGGCGAGCGCCTTTCAAATCGAGAAGAAGATCTCTATTCCTTCACCGCGGCCCGACGTCAGGGGCGGGATGTTTCCACGGAACTGGATTACACCTTGCGCGACGTGTTGCATGAGCGTCAGGAGAACATCGTGCAGGACGGCATTATCCACGAGCTTCGATTGCGTGACCGCCGGCTGATCAACAACCAGGCGAAATTCAAGTTATACAGTGATGCCCGGTTCAGTGATCGGGATACCACCCGCATTGCCTCCTCCTGGATTACGTGGCGGGAGCTCTTGCGCGTCCAGCACCGGAAGCATCTGTGGAGCGAGTACAACTACCGCTTCGCTGATCGCGATGCCGGTCCGGCCAACAGTCAGACCCACTTTTCCCGGGCCCTGATAAAGCACCAGTTGTACAAGAGCCTGACCTCCAGTGGGGAACTACAGTTTCAAACCACGATTGAATCGTCGGATGGGAGCGATGCGCGCTTTACGCGGTTTGGGGGTGGCATCAGCGAAGCCTATACCAAGCGAATCCGAAGTGCCGAGGTGATCAACACGGGGTTTTCCACCTATCTGTATAACAATGAAGATCGGAGTTCGGGAGGGATCGTTACCGTGCTCGATGAGTCGGTCAGGCTTTCGGATCAAACCCCATCCATTCTGTCCAGGCCGCTCGTAAACGAATTCTCCGTGGTGGTTACTGATCAACGCGGTATCGTGACCTACTTGGAAGGCTTCGACTACCGGCTGTTCACCCGGGGGCAATTCACCGAGATCCGGCGGGTCATTGGCGGGAATATTCCCCGGGATAGCACCGTGTTGGTGGATTATGCCTCGGGGAGTCAGGCGGGGGATACCTACCAGACCACGCAGGGGCGGATCTTTTTTCGGTATGCCCTGTTTGACGACCGCCTGTCCTTTCATGGCGACCTTGAAGACCTTCAGAACCACGGCGACGATGCAACCATACGCCAGGAGCTTCGCCGCCTGACCCTGGGTGTAACCGCGGGCCCCCGCTGGTCAAAAACCGGTGCGGACTACGAGGAAAATGATTCATCCGTCTTTCCGTATACTGCGGCTCGAATTTCTGAACGCCTGAACGTTTCCTTGCCCGGCAATTCGTCTGTCTCGCTCGATCTCAGTCAGCAGTGGAGGGATTTTGAAGATTCGGATGAAACCGAAGAGACGTTTTCCGTCATTGGCAATCTGCGCGCCCAGTTTTCGCGTGCGATTACGATTAACCTGACTGCCGGCACCCTGGTGGAAAAGCGCCAGACGGAGGATCGCGACCGGGTTACGGCACGCGCGGATTTCCAGTATCGGTATGGTAAACTAACCGTCAATACCAGTTACGAATATGAAGAAGACGCCTTTATGACCCAGGCTCAAGAAGAAGAACGACGCACGGAGAATCGGCTCTGGGTGAAAATGAAACGTCGGTTTTGAATATGAAGCGAATCGCATCCATGCGCGTGGCAACCATTGTCGTTCTCGGCCTGCTGCCGGTGCTGATCAGTAGCGGGTGTCGCTCGACGCCTGCCGCGGCGGTCCCGGCCTTGGTCTGGCCGGCGCCGCCTGCACTCGCGCGTATCGCGTACGTGGGCGAGCTGAAGGAACCGCGTGATGCGGGAGTGCGCGTCTCCGTGTGGAATCGCGTGGTCAATGGACTCACGGGTAGCCGGCGCGGACGGGAAGCCCTGGTGCAGCCCTTTGGCGTCGCCGTGGATGAGCAGGGCAACCTGTGTCTGACGGATGCTGGCACCGGTGTGGTTCAATTCATCGATCAAAAGCGCCGCCGCGCCTTTCGCTGGGATGCTATCGCGGGCCGGCCTTTCAGCGCTCCTGTTGCTGTCGCGAAGCGCGGAGAGACCCTGTACGTTGCGGATTCGGCCGCTGCCCGGGTGGTGGCGTTTGATCTCGAGGGTGAGCCTGTGTTTGATCTCACCGAGAACCTGCATCGTCCTTCAGGACTGGCGCTGGGGATCGACGGTCTCTGGGTGGCGGATGCCGGGCAGCATGCAATCCTGCAATTCGATCTGGCGGGAAAATTTCTCAAGCGGATCGGGCGCCGCGGAGTCGGTCCGGGCGAATTCAATTTCCCGACGCATCTGTGCACCGATGCGTATGGGCGCTTATACGTGGTTGATTCCATGAATGCCCGGGTACAGATTTTTGATCCGGAGGGGGAGTATCTTCGATCCTTTGGGAGTAAAGGGCAGGGGGTCGGGCAGTTCAGTCAGCCCAAAGGCATCGCCGTCGATGCCGAGGGGCATATCTTCGTCGTCGATGCCTTGTTTGATAATGTACAGATCTTTGACGCGTCCGGTCGACTCCTGTTATACTTTGGCGAGGCAGGATCGGAACCCGGAGCATTCTGGTTGCCCACAGGGATTGCGCTTGGCCGCGATCGCCGCATTCATGTCGCGGATGGGTACAACCGTCGCATTCAAACCTTCGAACTGCTCGCAACGCCATGAAGAAAATCCATGTACATCCTTTGCCAATCACGTTGGTCCTCTGGCTTTCGGCGATCCTTCTCGCACACGCAGGCGAAAGCGTGGTGAATTCGCCGCATGACCTTTCAGCCGGTGGTCCCGGTACCATCCGGGCGCAATCCGAAACCGAGATCTGCATCTTCTGTCATACCCCCCACGGCGCTTCGACCGATGCCCCGCTATGGAATCGCTATGACACCACGGGCTCGTATATTCCGTACAGCAGTTCGTCGCTTAAGGCGTCGGTTGGACAACCTACCGGGGCCTCCAAGCTCTGTTTAAGCTGCCATGATGGAACGGTCGCGCTCGGCATGGTACGCAATCGAACCACACCGATTCAAATGGCCTCCGGCATCACGCACATGCCACCTGGTCCGGCGATGCTGGGCAAAGATCTCTCGGACGACCATCCCATTTCCTTTACCTACGATGCCGCATTGGCGCAGCAACAGGGTGAGCTGAAGAACCCGGCAACCCTGAGCCCGGACATCAAGCTCGATATCAATCAGCAGCTGCAATGCACCGCCTGCCACGACCCGCACGACAACCAGTTTGGCAAGTTCATGGTTATGGAAACCACCGGTGGCGCGCTCTGTCTCGAATGTCATCGCCCGGATGGCTGGGACGCCTCATCCCATGCGCTGTCCACGGCTACCTGGAATGGCAACGATACCAATCCATGGGCCCATAGCGATGAGACCACGGTCCAGGCCAACGCCTGTGCAAATTGTCATCGAACCCATGGGGCGGGCCAGCCCCGACAGCTGCAGGTCTTCGCCGAGGAGGAGGACAACTGCCTGACCTGTCACAATGGCAACGTCGCGCAAACGGATATCGCACGGGAGTTTCGCAAGTTCAGTATCCACGATATCTTTCTCACTCGCGGGGTGCACGATCCGGTTGAACACACTACGGATGCTCCACGCCATGTGGAGTGTGTCGATTGTCACAATCCCCACGCCATGCAGGCGGGGGATACCGCGGGGGGACTTTCCGGCGCCCTGTTGAATGTCCCCGGGGTCTCTTCATCGGGTTCGCCGGTGGCGGAGATTCAAACGGAATCCGAGCTCTGTTATCGCTGCCACTCCGATTTCCAGAACCTGGCCGAGGTGCTGCTGTTGCGACAATTCCCTGAGAACAACGTACGGCGGGAGTTTCTCACCACCAACGCATCGTATCACCCGGTGGAATCAAGTGGTCGCAATCCGAATGTGCCCAGCTTGATCCAACCCTGGTCGGAAGCCTCGACCATCAGCTGCACCGATTGCCATAACAATGACCAGGGGCCCGGAGCGGGGGGGACGGGTCCGCGTGGGCCACATGGATCCATCTACAAGCCCCTGCTGGAACGCCGACTCGAATTCGAAGACGGGCTCGGAGAAAATGCCGCGACCTACGCCCTGTGTTACAAGTGTCACAGCCGGGATAGCATCCTCGCCAATGAAAGTTTTCCCGGCCACTTCAGTCATGTCAGCCTGAGGAATATTGCGTGTACCACCTGTCACGATGCGCATGGCGTGGAAAGCGCTACCCATCTGATCAACTTCAATCTCGAAATCGTAGGCGCGTTCAATGGCACGCTCGAATACGTGGATAACGGACCCACCGCGAGTACCTGCACGCTCATGTGCCATAGTAAAGAGCACGATGCCTTGAGTTACGAAACGCCCTTACTTCCCTTCGCGCCACGCTGAGCAAGCGATCATGTATCATGACTGTCCCCAGCCGTGGCCCCGCTGGCTTGGGACCGGTAACGTCTCCTCTCATTGGCTAAGGAGCGACTTGAGGGGAAAGGCGGTATCGGGTATTGCATTCCGCTGAGGGATCAAGCCTTATGAACCCGTGCTTGATGATGCCTGCCTGAATGCCTTTGGCAAATGCTCATGGGTCCATTACAAGTCTGCAGAATGAACGATTCACCTTCTTTACAGCGAGTGGTCAACAAGGCGGGCCTTCGGGCTATGTGGCTGGCGCTCCCGAATACGAAGTCCACTAACGTTCAGTGTAAGAAAAAATGACAGACTACCTCAGATCTACAGCCTTGCTACTGGTGCTGCTCAACCCGTTCCTCCTGATAATCTACCTGATCGATGTTGTAGAGACGCTAGGCCGTAAGCAATTTGCCCGGGTCCTGACCCGTGCCGGGCTGATCGCCACAGCCGTTTTCTGCTTCTTCGCCGTTCTCGGCGACGCGGTGTTCTCAGATGTCCTGCAGGCCGACTTCGCTTCTTTCCAGATTTTCGGAGGCATTGTCTTTCTGCTCATCGGCCTGCAGTTCGTCTTCCGCGGACCTACTGCTATCGAGATCCTTCGGGGTGAATCACAGCACCTTGCTGGTGCCATAGCCATGCCAATCCTCATCGGTCCGGGCACCATTAGCGCCAGCGTCATCATTGGCAAGCGACATGATGCCATCCCGGCATGCGGGACCGTCCTTACTGCGGTTTTGATTTCCATCTTCATCATGATCGGACTCAAAGTATTGCACGACTTCGTTCGCCCCAGGCGGGAGGCGCTGGTTCAGAGGTATATCGAGATCGCAGGGCGTATCACGGCCCTCTTCGTCGGTACTGTGTCAATCGAGATGATCATGCAGGGCATCAAGACTTGGATGGAATCGTTCTGATCAAAACACAGAATTAAGTATTCCAGGCGAGGCGTGACAGCGCATCTGAGTTTGGCGTTGTCCTCGTAAAGGAACTGACAAGATAGGTGGATAGCGTTGAACAAGAGGTCTGTAGTAAAAAACTAGAAAAATGATGATAGCAGGCGCATGGAGAGCGCCGACGGGCCCGTACCGTTCCTCATAATTGACGTTGGCTGAAAAATGGATATCACGTTTCAGATGGTCTACTCACTTTTGATGTGGATCGCAGAACTTACGGGGTTCACCTACAATGAGGTGAACATTATCGACTATTACATTCTTCTTCCGTTCGTGTACGTGGTGCTTGCCGACCGAATCTTGGAGAAGCACGTCTTGAAGATTCCTTATGTACTTGGTGTCGCGGTCGGTCTCTTCCTCATCAAGGGTTTTACGGCGTTCTCGGATTGGCTGTTTCAGGCGTCCGTTGAATTCCTGCTTTCTTTCCACTTCCTCGGCTGGAATTACATCGTCTCCTCTGTCCTGATCTGTGTCGTCTTCCCGGCAATTGTTTTTGGCGTGATGGTCTATTTCGCCTATCCGAAATCCTTCAAGACGATCATTCGGAGCTCAACGAGTTGAATTATTCGGGCATGTCGCCCGTCAAGCCGTAGCGTACCCGGGTCTTCATGTCGATGCGGCGGCCGGCAGGTAGATTGGCGAGCTCGTTGGCGGGCATCCCCCGTTTGTTGTCCCATTCGAGCTCCTCAGAACCCGACGCGAGCAAGCGGAGCGATTCAAGATGATCTCCTTTGAATACGAGCACGCCCTGCCAGTCCAGATCGATCGCGTGACGCCATTTTCGACCATCTTGGGACGCCCGGCTGCTGGCATCGTTACGTCCAGCCACGGATGACGAGCCCTCCACCCGGATCACCAGGCGGTCGGGAGCATCCTGCTCGACGATCTGCCCGCGCAGCTTAATCGCATCATGGGTGGTTTCCGCGCGAATGCCGTTGCCACCGATTGGATTGACATCGAGGTGACCCAAATAGGCGTTTGCGACGAGCAGGCGGCTGAAGGCTTCTGGAAGGGAAAAGCTTCTCTTCGTGGCATGTGCGGCTTCGAGGACGCCTTGGCTTAGATCAGGTTCGAGCTGAAAACGGTCTTCGACATAGTTCTCCTGGGCGCGGGTATCTTCTTTGAATTCGCCTGCTTCGTCGATCGCCCGTCCGTAGACCTTGATCAGCATGCTGCCTTCGATCTGGTGATCGGCCGCAGGGCACTTTTCCGTGTTTGCATGCATGGCGGGAAGATCGTGAATGGGCCCACGTGCGGGGACATCTGCCAGGCGGACACTCGGGTAGGATCGATACCGTTTGGTAAACGCAAGCGCTCCCTTCGGTTGCTCTTTGCAGATCGTATAACAGGAATCGAAGAACGCAGGAATGCCGGCCTCGTCGTCGAAGCTGAGCACCCAGGAAATGACTTCGCCGGTGTAATGCAATACGGCGATGCCCTGGGGGACGGGCGATGTCCGCTTCAGCTCCGCATACAGGCGGCGCTCGGGATCGCTTCCCCCGCGGGCAACCTTTCCGGCTTTTAGCGCGAGCGCGACAAAATCATCGCGAACGCGTCGGATCACGGCTGGATTTGAGACGACCGCCTCACGGGCGGCTTGCGCGAATACTCAACACCGTTTGTCATCGATGGGTCGGTCGATAAACATCCAGACCACGATCGGTTTCTTTTCTTTCCGTGCGGTATGCAGCGCATCGATCATGCAGGTTTTCCATTCGATGCCTCGCCAGGCGACGTCCGTCTGTTGCAAGGCGCTGATGGATTGGTCCAGGTTCGACCACGATGGAAGGGCGGCGGTTTCGGCCGACCAGCTCGTCAGTGAGACGCTCAACAAGAGGGTGCCTGGAAGGGTTTTCATGGTGTTTTCCTTTAGCATTGAAATGTTTGTCCGTACGGTTGGTTCGTTAGTTCGCGGACAGAATATCCTTCGCCCGATCCAGCAGCGCGTTCGCTTCCTGCAACTTGCCAGCCTCCATGAGCGGATGAAAGTTTTGCATCATTTCCGCCACTTCATGCGGCTGTTCGCCCGCCTGTACCCGGCGTTCAACTTCCTTTTGGATATACTGAACTTTCTCGTGCAGTTTTACCATGGCGGCATGATGTTCCGGGTCCGCAGTGGGGGGGGGCTGCTGTGTGAAAAGCTCTTTCAGTTTGGCGCGCTGATCCGCATGCATGGGTTGGTTGATTCGGATCATCAAGCTGATATGCATGCGTTTGATCAAGCGTTCGTTATCAAGCACGGTCTCCAGGAGTTGCAGCGCCGATTCCTCGTTGAGGATGGGAGATTGCAGCCCCTCGGTGAGATCCTGCATGGCCTTTTCCAGGGCCTTGTGGCGTTCTGGGAACGTTTCTTGAGCCGATTCTGCCATGTCCCGTATGGTCTCCATTTGATCTTCAGTCAGCTGGATCGCCTCGCGGTGATGCATGATAAATTCGGGCGGGAATAAACCCGAGTTTGCGGGGTTGAACGGATCGGCCTGCAGGCTGATGGTTGCGATACTCATGAACAGGATCAGATTTCTTATGGGCGTTTTCATGGTTTCCTTTTTCAATTGAGGTGTGCAGTGATGTGATGGGTGTCGAGTAAGGTGTCGGTCGGCGATGTCCAGGTGGACCAGGCGTAGGCCGCCCGTTCGACCGCGAGGATGTCGTCATAGGTCTTCAAGATTTTCGCGGCCTCGGCCAAGGTGGCATCCGCCTGGGGTGGCCCGGGCTGAAGGAAAATGCCGGCGGTGATGAAGAGGGCCAGGTAAAGCCCCAGTACCTCGTACCGAATCGCCCAGCGTTTGGGCGATGCCGCCGGGTCGACGAGCGCTGCGAAGGGTGGGGGCGTCGCGGAACCTTGTTCGGCTTGTTGGATGGATGCCCGCAGCTGTTGGTCGTGTTCTTCAGTGCTCATTTGATTCTGCCTCCCGAGTAAGGTGCGCGCGCATATGCTGTTTGGCCCGTTGATAGTGCTGCCGCGCGCTGCCGATCGAGATCTGCATGACCTGTGCCGCCTGTTCGATGGTCAGATCCTGATAGAACACCAGGTGAAGCACTTCGCGCTGCCGTTTGGATAGGCTGGCCAGCGCCTGATGCAGGTCCGCGTGGGTTTCCTGGCGCAGGGCCTGTTGACCAGGCGAGGCGGACGGAATCGCGGTCAACTGCGCATGGGGCTGGTACCTGAGCAGGCCCAATCGCCGGAGCGCATGTTTGCGCCGATCGTCGGCGGCGGTCAGCCGAATCACCGAAAACAACCAGGTCTTGAACGTCGACTTTCCGCCGTAGTTCGCTTTGCCCTGGAGCACCTTTAAATACACCGCCTGGAGTAGGTCTTCCGCCTGTTCGCGGCGGCCGGCCGAGCAATGCATGGCCCAGGCAAAGGCTTCCGCGTGCAGGGCTTCGAGCTGATCCCGGGTATGCTGTTTCTCCATGAAGTCGTTCCGTCATTTGTATATGAGTCGCGTTACGTCGACGTCTATATGACAGGCCGTTGTACTTTTCCCCGAAAGGTACCATGGATGAGTTGTCTCAGCGACTGTCCGTGTCCTCAACCAGGCCACAGGCCATGCTGGATCAGTAATTGATCGTTAACAAGATCGTGGATATCTGTCGCCCCATTTTTCTTGGTAGCTTGAATAAATGACACTTACTTAAGAGCGAAATCCCTCCCGAAGACTCGATCCGTATCGTGTCTTTGTTGTCTCGCCTATCGCACAGCGCGATTCGTGACGATCTGGAGATCGTGTATGTTGCAGCAAGCAGTATGTGCAAACAGTCTCTGCCTCGATTCAGATAGGTGGGAACCACAGGGTGATCTTTGTGGAAGTCAACAAGGCCGAGTGGACCGTCGCAGGTATTCACGAGTTCCAGGTATAAGCGCGTGCCAACAGCATGCTCCATGCACTTTTTTGATGTCGATCCTTCGGCTCAACCCAGGAAATGGTTAACATAACCTTTTAGCCCCTGAGAAAAAAGACCCCGCATGAAATTACGTCTTCGCTCATACGGACTACGACTTCAACGTGATCGACGTCGGCTTTGAAGTATTTCGATTTGATGAGGGGAAGGTCGTGGAGCGCTGGGACAACCTGCAGGCCAAACCCAACCGCCCGAATCCCTCGGGTCACACAATGCTGGAAGGGACAACGGAAGCTACTGACCTCGACCGGACGGGAGGAAATCGGGAGTTCTTCCGGTCTTTTGTGGGGGAGGTGCTCGTGGGAGGGCAGCTTAGTCGTTTAGAGCACTACATACATTCGGAAGACTATGTTGAACACAACCCCATATGAAGGACGGCTTACCGGCCCTGCGTGAAGCGCTCTCCTGCTCTGACAAGGTGAGAAAAATACGACAAGATTCATCATCTGTTGGCCGAGGGGAGCTTTGTGCTCTGCGTCTGCGAGGGATTTGTCGATAGCATCCACGTTTCGTTTTATGATCTTTTCCGCGTTGCCGATGGGGGAATTGTCGAGCACGGGGATACGGTTGATCCCGTGCCGCCGCGTAGCGAATGGGTAAACAACAACGGAAAGTTTTAAGGTGGAACGCGGGAAGTCTTAGTCAGATGAGACTGCTACAGGCCATGTAGCGCAATGACTGGCCCGGCCCGAGTTCGTTTGGGGTCGTGCAATTTCAGCACTCGTTTCCGAACGGCCTTGCGTCATGTTTGACGTTCGCCCGGCAACGTTGTTTCGGGATCTGATCCCTTCAGCATTAGCCAGGCTTGTCCAAAGCGGGAACGAGTTCCCGCACTCCAAAAAAATCAATTCCGGAGCTGGTTCAGGGTGTACCAGGCTTTGCCGTTACGAACTTTCTCGCCGGTCTTCGTGGCCACTTCGGGGCATTGAATAAACACCAGGCGGTCGGCTTCGAGATCGCCGATGGCCAGCTCGACGGATAGGCCATCCGTGGCGAGCGTGGCCGACGAAGCGAGGTGGTTTTTCTGTTCCAGACGACCGGAGCCGTAGTTGCGGGTGTACTCGCAGATCCAGCTGCTGATCTTATAGGCCGCGGGGTCGGCGGCGGATGCACCGGCGGGCTGGGTGAACGAAATCCGGAAACCGGTTTTGGTCAGGGAAACTTCGTCGATATCCATGCTGGTTTTTCCCGTCCACTCCAAACGCTTTAAGCCGATGCCGGAGGCCCAGCCTCGTCCGGTTTGGCCGACATACAGGTGGCCGGTTTTCGGGTGAAAGAGCAGGCGGTTGCTTCCGCCGCCAAGGGCGGGATCATCGATGAAGGGATAGGCCGCACCCTGGTACTCGCCGTTCACTTTTTCCATGGTGCCGCGATTGATTTTGGGCGTGTTGATGTCGCCAACCAGTACGTCGCCCGCGAAGGGTCCAAACTTGCCGCCGGTGGTGTCCCAGTTCGGCGCGGTGCAGGAAGCGCCGAGTTCGCGGTAGGGCAAGTAGAGGGCCGGACGTTTCCGCATCGCGTTGAGCTTGTTGATGTCATAGGTCGCCGCCTCGGGATGCCGCTTGTCGTATATCAGCCCATCGGGATGGCCGAGAAAATCTCCTTCGGTCGCATGCACGATGACCCCACAGGGAATGTAGCTCCCCTGGTTGTCGGCAAAAAAGATATCACCTTCCGGATTCATGCCCAAGCCGTTCGGTTCGCGGCAGCCGGGCGCCAGGGGAATGTATTCGCCCTCCTTGGTGATCTTAAAAAACCAGCCGCGCCAGGGAACGTTTCCATGGCTGCACCATTGGGGCTTGAAGGGCGCGAAGCCGGGGAAGAATCCCAGGCCCAGCGTGCCATAAAAGCTGCCTTCCTTATCGCGGACGAGTCCGAAAGCGTATTCATGGTAGTTTCCAGTGTAGCCCCAGCCCTTGCCGAAGGTGTCGAATTGGTCGCCGTCTCCGTCGCCATCGGTGTCAACGATGCGAGCGAGTTCGGGTCGTTGCATGACAAAGATTTCGTTGTCATCCTTACCCGCAAGCAGGCCCAGCGGTTCGTGTAAGCCGGTGGCGAAGTGTTTCCATTCTTCCGTATCCGGATGATAGGACCAGATGTCGCCGCGGCGCGTGCACATCATCAGGCGCCCGTCCGGCATCCAGTCCATGCCGCCGACTTCGAGGACAGCGCCTTCGGGTGGTTCGATGTTCGTAATCGTGTAATCGCCCTGGCCCGGGGATTGAATCAAGAGGCCGAGACTGAGGATCAAGCTGAAGATGATTTTGGTCATAGCGTTCGCCTAGTTTGTTTGGGTGTGAACGGTAAATTCGAAGTCGGTTCCTGTAGCCCCTTTAACCGAGCGCGAACCTTGAAGGGTCTGCTCGGGGTCCAGTTGATGGCTTACATTCCCCGGTGCCTGCACATGGATCGTGGACTCGAGGGCGGTTC
Source organism: Candidatus Omnitrophota bacterium (assembly GCA_047639095.1). Taxonomy (GTDB): domain Bacteria; phylum Verrucomicrobiota; class Kiritimatiellia; order SS1-B-03-39; family UBA6053; genus JAPYUI01. The sequence continues at coordinate 60,489 of JBLIND010000003.1, forward strand.
CATCGGGTGTGGGTAGAATTTTTTGGGAGACCGCTACGCCATCCACGGTGTAGCGAAACAGCGGGTAGCCATCCTCCATCATGGTGTAGCCGGAAAACCGTACGGCAGGTGTCGCATGGCCTTTGATCCGCAACGGAAATGCTTCCTTGGCGACAAAAACGTCTCCGCTTTGGCCGAGTTCCGAACCGCCCCGTCCGTCCCAGGCGCGCTTGGTATTGATGAAGGCTTCGCCCTTCCAGGCTTTGGCGAGTATGCAGCGTTCGGTGTCAAAAGCGTAATGGATCCCGCTGGGTGTGCCGATGCAGATGCTGGCGGGGCCGGAGCCTTTGAGCGGGCCGCGAACGAGCATGGGCTTGTCGCCAACCGTCAGGGCGAAGGCATCTCCACCTTGCTTGGGAAGGCCTTTCGGCTTTTTGGGATCCGGCAGTTTGTCGACCACATGCATCACCCCCAGCATGACCAGGTGGTGTCCGGGGAAGGTGCAGACGTAAGGATAGTCTCCGTTCTTCTCCGGTGCGGTGAAAAAGATGGTCTCCGATTTGCCCGATTCAACCAGCGGGGTCTGGACCAGGATTCGGGGGTCCTTCATGATGAACTGTGCTTTCATCACAGCCTCCAGATTGGCCAACACGTAATCGCCGAGATCCTTGGCGACGGTCTTGCCCGGCTGGCAGAGGATGAAATTGTGCGCCATCTCATCCGAGTTGTAGAAGTTGAACGCAATCGTGCTCTTCGGCTGCACCCAGAGTTCGTTTTTGTCGAACATCAGCTGGCCGTGTTTCGTGCCCATGTAGATGGTGCGATCGGCCTCGCCAAATTCCTTGGACGCAGCGGGCAGGGGGGCAACAAGTGTGCCGGGGATCTTTGCCCGAACCAATTCGGCGTGACCCCAACCACCATGATTCGCATCGAAGAAATCGATGGTGTAGACTTCGTCCCGCGCGAGCTCGATGAGCTTGCCGATGGTAGCCTTGTTGAAGGTGATCGTCTGATCACCACCGTTCCCGCTTTTTTGTGCGCTGAGCAGGTAGGCGTCGTCACTGACCCGGCGCAAGCCTGCGCCCATCGGGCCGTTACCGCGTGATTGCGCCTGCTTGATCACATGCAATGCCGAAGCGGGTATCCCGCCTCCACGCCCGCCCTTGATGACGACTTTCAGGTCGCCCGACGCGTCGAGGCGAAAGGCCGGAGACCTCGCGAGGAAGGTGGTGTGTTCCCCATCTTCACCGTTGGACGCGTTCGCAGCCAGACCGCCGGAACGAAAGGCCTCCTGGCCCGTGATGACCGTCCAGTCGCCGAGCTGGCTGGTGGAGAAGTCGTACTCAAGGGTAGCGGCAGAAGTCAGGCTGGCCAGCGCAAAGGCGAGCCCGGTCATGTAGAAGGTATTTTTCATAAGAGGTCCAGGGTTCGCGATCAGGCGAGTTCGTCGCGTACGCGCTCGAGCAGTTTCTTGGTGGCTTTGATGCCTTCGACTTCACTCAGGCGTCCGCCTTCGTATTCGATGCCAACGTAATCATGATATCCGGCATCCAAAACGATCTTCATGATCTTCATATAATCGGTTCTGGTTTCGTTTCCTTTTTCGTCGAAGTCGTGCGACTTGGCGCTGACGAGCTTGGCGTAGGGCATGAGTTCTTTTGTGCCCTTGTAGCGATCGTAATCGTGAAAGTTGCCGAAGTCGGGGAGGGTGCCACAGTTGGGCAGGCCGACCATTTTCATCACTCCCGCCAGCCATTCGCCGTTGGAGGAGAAGCCGCCATGGTTTTCCACGATGATGTTCTGGCCGTGCTCCTTGCCAAACTCCGAGAGACGGCGCAGTCCATCGGCGGCCAGCTTTTGCTGCTCCTCGTAGCTCCCTTTGGAACTCGCATTCACCCGGATGGAATGACAGCCGAGCTGTTTAGCGGCGGTGACCCAGCGCTTGTGGCGATTGACGGCGTCGATCCGTTTGGCTTCATCGGGATCGCCCAGGTTGCCTTCGCCATCGACGAGTATCGCGGTGGCGCCCACGCCCGCGTCATCCGCACGTTTGCGCATATCGGCCACGTACTTTTCATCGCCGCCCTTGTCGAAGAAGGGGCGGTTCCAGTATTCGACGGCATCGATGTCGAAGTGTTTGCGGATGTAGGCGGCGTAGTCGAGGTTGTCGAGATCGCCTTTACCGATCATCCGGTGCAGGGAGTACTCCGTACATGAAATCTTGAACAGCGGGGCTTTCTTCTTCTCGGCCAGCAAGTCCGATGCGACCAGGCTACCCATGGCGGTGCCAGCGAGCAGCTTCGAGGAATGATTGAGAAAGGTGCGGCGGGTTTGCAGGTTCGTCATGGGGATGCTCCATCAAGGGTTTGTTCAATTCAGGCTATGTGTTCTATCTAATGGAGTTCGGTGCGTAAAGGAAAGTTTTTGGCGCGCCACACGGACCTGTTCAAAGCGAGTTCTGGTGTAGTATGGGCTTCAGCCCGTCCCAGAGCACGGAGTAGGTTCTTTGGGACAGGCTGAAGCCCATGCTACGGGTTCTGGGTGCGTTGGATCAGCGGTAGACCGCGCGGATGCGATAGAACCCGCGCGGGGGGGCATTTGGAATAAGCGACGCGGCCTGCAGGTTTCCAGCGCCATCCACCAAGTACTCGCCGACCGGCATCCAGTCGTCAAGAGGTAGATCGGTTGCAAACTCCATGATGTACGTCAGTCCCGTGATCCCGAGGGTCGAGAGCTGGACCTCCGGGCCGTCGACCCGCATCAAGATCGGTTCCGGCAAGTAATTCGTAAAGGCGGTTCCAGGGGAGGTGCCGGCCATGGATCCGCTGACCCAGCTGGCCGCCTGTGCATTATCCAGCATGGGGTGAATCAGGCTGAGCGAGGCTCCTGTTCCGTCGGCCGCCAGTGGCCAGGGACTGCTGTTGTCGTATGGGACCTCATCCACGAGATTGGACGACGCGTCCATGAGTCGAAGCGTTTCTCCTTCGTTGGCCAGTGCGCCCTGGGACCATGTGAAGGTTGGATACCCCTGGCCCGCGTAGTTTGCGGCGTCACCACAAACGAGCAAGTATCCTCGAGCGGGGAGCCGGCTGTTGGTGGGGAAGGTAAAGCTGATGCCGGCATCGAAAAAGTAGCCCGACAGATCGAGTGCGTCATCGCCGGGGTTATGCAGCTCGACGTATTCGAACTCATTGGATAGCCCGGCCGCAGGATGGTAGTGGATTTCGGTGATCACGGCATAGCCCTGGCTCAGGTTGAACGGGAAGGCCCCGAGGTCCGTGCGGGTCCCGTCCGGATCGGTCGGTGTATTCGGGTCCCCGCGGTTCACGGCCGGTGAGCCTGCGACCAAATTGAAATTCGTGTTCGCCGGATCCGCAAACAGGGGGTCGGTATTGATTCGATTTCCCATTCCCCCGGGCAATCCGAAAGGGAAAGCCATGCTGTAGGAAACCTGAAGACTTGAGAGGGCATCCTGGGACACGGCGTTGGTCATGGCCTGTGCGAAGATGGAGTTGCGCACGACGGCGCTGCCGCCCCCCGATGCGTAGTTCTTCTCGAAGACCGCGACGTCGATGCCGTTGCGATAGAAGGTATGATGATCGATTACCGCATGTGAATGGGCGTCTTTGATGCCGTACCCTTGGCCGCAATCATGAATCAGATTGTAGTCCGCGAGGACGGATGAACCCTGTCCGATGGAAATACCTTTATCGCGGATGTCGTAAATATGGTTCCCCACGATTTGAATGTCCTGTGCGCCTTCTCCAATGTCGATCCCATCACTGTTGAATCCGCGAAATCCGTAGAT
>JBLIND010000004.1:0-61333 GCA_047639095.1 Candidatus Omnitrophota bacterium
TTATAGATGCAGACGCCATCGAACAAGACATCGTAGCCTCGATTGGGATTGGTCGGCTCGAAAAAGAGCAGTTGTAATCGGTAATTCACGGCGGGCACCAGGTCGCTGAACGCGACGTGAACGATCCCCCCGTAGGTTTCACTATTCCCCCAACGGATCGACTGCATCACCACTTCCAGGTTATCGTCATCGCCACTGTCGCCGAGCACCGGATTCTGCCAGTTCAGAATTTCACGACTGGCCTGAACCACCACGCCGGTGACGTTGGTATCGGCCGCGAATAAGGCATCACGCACCTGTAGACCTCCGGGCCCACGCACATTTACCGCATGGACAAAATTGCCATCGAGATCCAGCCCCTCCCCAAGATCCCCTCCGGTGAATCCGGAGCGAATAGCGGGCTTCAAGGGCGCCAGGGAAATCGTACCGCTATAGGCGTTGGTCCCATCCAGATTAACCAGAGCCCCGCCGCTGCCCATCACATCCAGGATCAAGGGCTCCTGCACCGTATAGAGGCCGTTGCCGCTCAGGGCGAGCTCGGCCCCGGCTTCTACGATGGTGGGTGTAACGGATGCGCCAAGTGCCAGATTGGAGGCCAGCACCACCCGACCCGCTTCAATGCAGGTTTCCGTGGCATATGCATTGTCACCGGAAAGGGTAAGTGTGCCATTGCCTTTTTTCACCAGCCCCGCCGCACGGGCAACGCTGCGAATATACACCTCGGCATATGGCATGGCATGATTCTCGTTTCCAGCCTCCCAGAGAAAGGACGTATTCCCATTCACCCCGTTGGTCACGGCACCGCCATAGCTGAATCCTTTTTGATTCGCATGCCCATCCCACGCCCAGGTAAAGACGCGGGTATGATCGTTGGCACCGACGTCCCGGGTATTTGCAAGATGGTTTCGCAACAGGCCTCCGGGTGAACCCGATTGGATTTCCATGCGCACCAGTCGACCCGGATTGATGTCCAGATCCCAGTGCCAAACATCCTGATTTACCGGCAACCAGCGCACCTCCTGGTAGACGGTTCCTGCCGGATCAGAGGCCCGGCGAATCCGAATCTCGAGTTGGTCCGCGCGCAGTCCGGCGCGACGGAGTGCGTCGTTGATCAAGGCCTCACTGTACACCGCCGGTGCGAAGGCATTGGTGGTTCCGAGATGTTGATAGACATTGCTGACGGCACCCTGCCCATCGGCATCAAACTCCCACCCCTGGCGGCCGCGCCCGATGAGCAGCCACCCGTGCAGGCCGTCGTGATCGATATGAAGGGTCAGGTTCGTACCCGCAGGTTCGACCTCGTAGTCACCGGTAGGGAGCAGATCCAATCCGTTCAGGCCCGGGTCATCCCCGGTCAGGTTACCGCTCAACACCGTCTCGCCTTCGCCATCGACACACAGGAGTTCTTCATGGAGATTCAGGTCCCCGAGCAGACTCAGCATCGTGCCCGCTTCGGTGCGGGTTGTGATCCGCCCCTGCAGAAGGGCTGCGAGCGTGTTCGTCCCGTCGCCGTTCAGGAGTACGCCTCCATCGACGAACTGAAGGGTCTCCGGTGTGAGATAATCAATCCCGCCTGCCAGCTCCAGCGTGCCTTGAGAGCCGATGCGCGTGATGCCATTGGTATCCCCCAGCACCCCGGTATCGCGGACCTGCACGACGCCGCCATTCACCAGGAGCTCGCCGGAAAAGGAATTCGCGGGATTCGTAAGCACCACGGTTCCCCCCCCCTGCTTGACCCATTCCCCGCTGCCCGAAACCGCCGCGTGGACGACCAGCTCTCCCGCGACCGACAGGTCCATGGATTGCCCCGGAGTCACGAGCTGGCCTTCCAGGGTTAATTGACCGATGCTGACGGAAACCAAGCCCGCCAGAACGGTGGCATCAATCATATTGGTGCCGGTGCTGACATGGCTGACATTCGTGCTGAGCAGCGTGCCGTTGGCCAGGATGAAGTCGCGGGCATCCGCCTGAAATATTACATCGTTCACCGTGCGCGTACCCGCGAGGTCCACCGTCGTACCCGGGGTCGCGCCTTCGAAAATAGCCGTGTCGTTCGTAGTCGGGACACGACCGAGATCCCAGTTGCCGGGCAGGTTCCAGCTACTGTTATCCGCGCTACCCGTCCAGACAATGCCCGTCATGGTTGTCGTGAAGAAGGAACTGTACGAATTGAGCGGCACACGTTCGGGGTGATCCTCTGAAAAAACCACGCCCCCGGGAACGCCTCCATCATCCGCGAGTAACTCAAGCGTAAAGCCTTCCAGGCGGTCCTGGCAACAAATGTCCGCCCGCTGCCAGACGCGCACTTCACCCAGGGTCAAGGTGCTGCCCAGATCAACCTGGGCAATAATCGGAAGCGGGTCCTGACGTGACCAAGTCGTGTTTGCGGTCGATGCGACACCGGATATCAACGCCGTATCCGCCCCGTGCTGGGCCGTACCTGAAAGGGTGCTGGCCACGACGCCGGGGATGGTTCCCAGTGCCTGATCGTTGGCGTTGTCCAGTCCGGCAGCCGGGGTCACACCAAAAAGAAACGCTTCGATTTCGCCGATGTGAAATCGATTGGCATCCGCCGGATTGATTGTGTCGTCCGTTTTTATGACACGAATAAATCGGGCCTCGATGCCTGCCGATCCCCCGAGGGCGTTCCGATGGGAAAAGCTAAGAAACACAAGACCAGCGATCAGGAGTACTTTCATAGGGAGAACCTTTGGTTAAGGGGCATTTCGGGGATTCTAATGGAACAAACCTTAACTACGAAGAAATTTAGGTCAGGAATTCAAGCTTATACAAGCTGCTTGCCAGATCGGAGCCGGGAAACTACCCTTTGCTCATGACTTACCCAACCGCCTCCACCACCCGTCGTCGTTTCCTCACCACTGGAACCCTTGCCGTGGCAACGCCTGCCCTGCTCCCGCTCACGAGCTTCGCTGCTCCGGAACCCACAAAAATCGTCACCCCACCCACGGGCAAAACCATTTTGCTCTCGGTTAAACTGGGCATGATCGCCCAGAAAATCGGGGACAAAAAACTCACGCTCGCCGAACGCCTGAGCCTGGCCGCGGAAGCCGGTCTTGACGGCGTGGACTTCGATCAGGCGGGCGGCGTTTCTCTCGAAGAAGCACGTGCCGCGGTTCAGGAATCCGGGGTGTTCGTACACAACGCGATCAATCACGCACACTGGAACAAACGACTGACCAGTGCCAACGAAGCGGATCGCAAAGCGGGCCGGGAAAATATCGAACATTGCATTCGTCTCTCCCATGCGGCGGGCGGCAATGGCGTGTTGATCGTGGTCGGCGGCGGCGGCGACGGCGAACGCGAGGTCATCGAGGAGCGGGCGCGCCAGGAAATCAAATCCCTCATCCCGCTGGCCGCCTCCCTCGGCCAACCGATCCTGTTTGAAAATGTCTGGAACCGCATGTTCTATGATCACGACCAGCCTCCCGAACAGAGCGCACAACGACACGTCGACTTCATCGACAGCTTTAACAGCCCGTGGGTCGGCCAATACTTCGACATCGGCAACCACTGGAAGTACGGTCAGCCCGGCGACTGGATTCGCGCACTCGGGCATCGCTGCGTAAAGCTCGACGTCAAAGGCTTCAAACGCGGCGAAACCGACTTCAACAAGGGAACGTTCACCGAGATCGGCGAAGGCGACCTGCCCTGGAAAGATGTCCAGAAAGCCCTCGGCGAAATTGGTTTCACGGGCTGGGCGACGGCCGAAGTCGGCGGGGGCGATGCCGCTCGCTTGAAAAAGGTTCGGGAACAAATGGAACGCGCCTTTGGCCTCTAAGACTATGGAGCGCCGCGCTTTCATCGCCACGACCGCCGCCCTGCCCCTGCTGACATCGGGTGCGGATGCCCCTATGCGCGTTGCGGTGATCGGTCACACCGGACGGGGCAACTACGGCCATGGACTGGACACGGTTTGGCTGACCGTTCCCGGCGCCCAGATTATTGCGGTAGCGGATCCGAATGCAGCGGGCCTCGCGAAGGAATGCAAACGCCTCTCCATCGACCGGGGCTTTGCCGACTACCATGAGATGCTGCGCCAATCGAAGCCGGACATCGTCGCGATCTGTCCCCGCCATGCGGATCAACGGCGCGACATGGCGGTCGCCGCTGCGGAAGCCGGAGCAAAGGGCATCTACATCGAAAAACCGTTCTGCCGCATGCCGGAAGAAGCCGATGACATTCGCGCGGCCTGCAAGAAACATGGCACCCGACTCGCCATCGCCCATCGCAATCGCTACCACCCCGTCCTCCCGACCCTGGACCGCATGATCGCGGAGGGAAGCATCGGCAAGCTGCTGGAAATACGGGGCCGCGGCAAAGGGGATCGCCGCGGAGGTGGAGAAGATCTCTGGGTGCTCGGCTCACACATCATGAATATGATCCAGTATTTTGGCGGCCGACCGCTGAGCTGTTCGGCAGAGATGCTGGAGAACGGACAACCCGTAACCGCCCGGCACGTCAAACCCGGTGCCGAGGGCCTCGGTTCACTCGCGGCGAACGAAATCCACGCCCGCTATCGCATGGAGCGCGGGGTGATCGCCACCTTCGACTCCATCGCCAACGACGACACGAAGAACGCCGGCTTCGGGCTGCAGCTCGTCGGCAGCAAAGGCATCATCAACCTGCAGATGGATATTGAACCGCTCGCGTATCTCGTCCCGGGCAATCCCTTCCAACCCACCGACCAGCCGCGTCCCTGGATTCCGATATCCACCGCCGGCCCGGGCGTTCCTGAACCGCGTACAGACATCGTGGAAATGATTCATCATCACGGTTTACCCGCCCGGGACCTGATGGAGGCGATCCGGCTGCAGCGCGAACCAATTTGCAATCTCGATCAGGCTGCGATGACGGTGGAAATGATCTGCGCGGTCTTCGCCTCGCATCAACAAGGTGGAAAAGCGGTGACCTTCCCGCTTCAGCAACGCGACAACGCGCTCACGCGTTTGACCTGAACCCGTTCAGGGATGGGTCATGAACACGTCGACGTTAAAGTTCCGGTTGTTGTTAAAGCCTCCGAGGATTCGGACCACGGTGACACGCCCGTCCTCCACCGCGACCGAGCGGTCGAACTCTTTACTGCCTTCGTGCTCGTCCAGATGAACCGCATAGGATCCTGGCGCTCGAGAATGGACCACGAAACTCTCCGCTCCGGCACGCCCCACCTGCGCACGATCAATCGCGATGTTCCAATCTTTCAAGGAAGCATTCTCGATCAGGATGGCCCCCATGCCCGCGGCAGGTTGAAAGGATCGGCCATCGCGGGTGTGATCGTCATCGCCGTCACAACCGAAGAAGCAGAGCGGGAAGCAGAGCGAGAGGCACAAGGCCAACAGGATGGAGCGCGCTTTCATAAACCAACCATAGTGGACGCACGCGAGTCGTGCAAGCGGACTCACTCGTATTCGGGTTGATCCGCATGGAGCTGCTTTAGCAGTTGCTGCACCTGCTCTGGATATTTCGCGGCGACGTTATGCATTTCATACGGATCATCCGTATGGTGATACAACTCCACCGCGGGCCTCCCCTTCTGGTACTCGGTGATCCGCCAATCTCCCGTACGCAGGGTGCGCCCGCCATTCTTCCAATAGCCAAAGGCCCCATTTTTACCGGGTATGGCCGGATTATCCAACAGCCGCACGAAGCTGCGACCGGTCAAGCCCGGCGGTGCGGGCGCCGCACAAAGCTCGGCGATGCTCGGGTAGATATCCAGGGATTCGATAAGCCCCTCTGTGGCGATCCCGGGCTGCTTCATGCCGGGTGTCCGAACGATGAAGGCACTTTTAAGCGCTCGATCGAAGATGGTATGCTTTCCCCAGACCGCCTGATCCCCGAGGTGCCAACCGTGGTCCCCCCACACCACGACGATGGTGTTTTCACGCAAACCCTGTTCATCCAACGCGGTCAGGAGTTTACCGACTTGCGCATCGGTGTAGCTGACGCAGGCAAAGTAGGCATGCCGCAAGGCACGCAGATGCTCGAGGTCGAGTTTCGGCATGTCGGAGGTGTGGGCGTACTTGAACATTTCACCGCTGGAATGCCAGGAAGCCGGGTTGATCCCCTCCGGCTTGACCGGTGCGGGAGAGAGCGCGATCTTCGATCGGTCGTACAGGTCCCAATACTTTTTCGGGGCGTTAAACGGCAGATGTGGTTTGAAAAAACCCACCGCATAGAAAAACGGCTTCTCCTGCGCCTTCAGCTCAGCCAAGCGGGCCACCGCCGCTTCCGCGATCCATCCATCGGGATAGGATTTGTCATCACCATCATGCATTTCCATAGGCGGCCAGGGCCGCTTCTCCTTCTGGCGCTGGGTCCGGCTGGTGCCATCGGCATAAGCGAAAAAGGTATCCCAACCCGTCCCCCACTTCCCCAGCGGCATCGAATATTCATCCCAGCTGAACGGCATCTCCGGCGGACCGTTTCCATCCCCACCATAGGGGTAGACCTTGCCATCCGGCGAATGGCTGACCTTGCCGATGCTCGCGGTGTAATAGCCGTTTTTGCGCAAGAGCTGAGGCAAGGTGTGGGCCGCTACGGTTTCGGTTTTGGGCAGCGAACCGAAGGCGCTATTTCCGATCCCACCGGACTTCGACGGGCGCCGACCCGACCACAGGGCAAAGCGCGAAGCACCACAGGTGGGCACCTGAACGTAGTGATTACGGAACAGGCGACCGGTCGCGGCGAGCTCGTCGAGATTCGGCGTGACCATGATCTCCTCGCCGTAACACTTCAGCTGGGGGCGCAGGTCATCGATGCAGATGAACAGCACATTCGGACGTTCACCCCGAGCGAAAAGGGTCTGGAGACAAACCAGCAGGAGCAGGAAGTTTTTCATACCGAAGCTCTACCATGAATGGGGGCATGCTGAAACGGGTTTTCTATGATCGGAACGCCTGCCGATCACAGCATGCGAAGGACCAGCGCTGCCCGCAGGCTCCAGGCGACGGTCCGGACCCAGTTGGTGAGCACGAGCTTGCGATGCACATCGGCATCGAAGCCTTCCATCAAGCGGGTATGACAGGGAACCTGGAGGAGAAAGGTCGACAACCAGATCAAGACCAGCAAGGCCAGGCCCGTGCTGGCCATGGGCCGACTCCACGGGGACGCCGGAGCAAAGACCAGGTACAGCACGACCGCAAGTTCGATGAGCATGGCGGGCATGACGGCCCAGGAAGTCCGGGTATTATGGACGGCTTCGTAGCGGGGAAAATCGCCGGCCGCGACCTCCGCAAACATGGGGTAATGCACGAGCTGGACGAACCAGATCAGTCCGGTCATGTACAGCGTAGCGAGGAGTTGGAGTTTGAGGGCGAGGGGCATGTTCAAGCCAGCTTCATTTCCGCGAGCGCCGCCAGGGCCTTTTCGCGGGCGACCTTGTGGTTCACGATGGGCTTGGGGTAGTGCTTTCCAAGCGTGACCCCGGCGGCGGAGAGGATTTCGGCCGGCGCTTCGAACGGCCGATAGATCCACTTGTTGGGCAGATCGGACAGCTCGGGGCACCATTTGCGCGCGTAGTCACCGTTCGGGTCGAACTTTTCACCCTGGCTCATGGGATTAAACACCCGGAAGAACGGCGAGGCGTCCGCACCACAACCGGCCGTCCACTGCCAGCCCATGGTATTGTTGGCGAGATCGGCATCCACGAGCGTATCCCAGAACCAGGCGGCGCCTTTCCGCCAATCGATGAGGAGATCCTTGATTAAAAACGATGCAACGATCATGCGCACGCGGTTGTGCATCCAGCCGGTATGCCAGAGTTCCCGCAGGCCGGCATCCACGATGGGATAGCCCGTCATCCCCTGCTGCCAGGCCGCGAGCTGACCGGGGCGCTCGTTCCAGGGGAAGTTTTCGTAAACGGCTTTGAGCGGGGCATCCGGGGTTTGCGGAAAATGGTAGAGGAGATGATGCGCAAACTCGCGCCAGGCAATCTCCCGCAAGTAGGACGTGGCTGCGGTGATGGTGCCCGCGCCACCGGTGCTTTGCGCGTGCTCGTGGACGTTATACCAGATCGTATTCGGGCTGATTTCGCCAAAATGCAGGTAAGGCGACATGCGGGAGGTCCCGCGCATGGCGGGTCGATCACGACCATCCGAGTATCCGATGAGGGCGTGATCCAGAAAACGATCAAGCTCGGCGAGCGCACCTGCTTCACCCGGGGTCCAATCGGACTCGATCCCGGCATCCCAGTCGCGCGTGGGTTTGAGCTTCAGCTCATCGACGGACATGGATTCCGGCCAGGTGCTAGGGCGTTTGAGCTTCCGGGGAGCCGGCAGCGGCTCCCGTGGGGGGGGAAGCGTCTGCAACATGTTCCAAAACGGGGTAAAAACTTTGTAGGGTCCACCGGATTTCGTTTCCACGTTCCAGGGCTCGAAGAGTAGCGAGCCGTTGAAGCTCTTCGCTTCCAGGCCCTGCGCCTGGAGGCCGGCCTTCACGCCCGTATCACGGGCGATGGCGGCAGGCTCATAGCGACGCGACCAATAGACGCGATCGGCTCCGAGCTCTTGGGCCAGATCGAGTAACACATCCAGGCTCTTGCCCCGGCGAATGATGAGGGTGGACCCGATCGCGTACAAATCGCGGGTGAGGCGTTTCAGGGATTGGTGCAACCAGACGTGGGAGGCTGCGCCGGCGGGCCAGCGCCCCTCCTCTTCGGGCGCGTGAACATAGACTGGAATAATGGGATCGCCTACGGCCACAGCCACGTGGAGCGCGGGATGATCGGTCAGTCGTAAATCCTGGCGAAACCAGAGCAGGGTCGGCATGAGGAGCTCGTGATGCAGGGCGTGGAAATTATGAGCGAGAAATCACCGTAGACAAGCCACCATCCACTGCGATGACCTGACCGGTCATCCATGCATTCTGCGGATCCAGCATCCATGCGATCACACGAGCGACCTCACCGGCCTGCCCCATGCGCCCGAGGGCGTGCATTGCTTCTGACTTTATGCGGGCGCCGTCATTGACGGTGATGAAGGAGGTTAAGGTCGTTTCAAGCAAACCGGGTGCGACCGCATTGATTCGAATTTTTTTTGCCGCATAGGTTGCCGCAGCGGCTCGCACCAGGCCCTCTACACCGGCTTTTGCGGCGGAAATCGCCTCGTGATTCGCCATGCCGACAGAGGCCGCGGCGGAAGAAAGCAGAACGATATTGCCTCCGTCGGGCATACGCTGCACAGCGGTCTTAATGACATTAAAGGAACTATCGAGATTGACTCGAATCGTTTCCCGCCAGTCCTCGAGGCTTGTCAGATGAGCAGGTTTAAGCATCAGGTTACCGATGCAATTCACGACACCGTCCACTCCGGACCACGTTGCGGGCATGGCATCAAAGGCGGTCTCCACCTGTTCCGGGACCGTGGCATCCGCGACGACATAGTCCGCGCCGGTTTCCTGTGCGAGATCGACGAGCGCCCCTTCATTCCGGCTTGCGAGGAGCAGGTGCCAATCCTTGCGGGCCATCTGGCCAGCCAGCGCGCTGCCCACCCCACCGCTTGCTCCAAAAATAATCGCGTTTGACATTATCTTATCCATAGATACCAATCAGCTGAATGGCAACCCCCTTACACAGCATATGCAAGTTCTAGGGATTGATGCGGCATGGACGCCGGATCGTGCCTGCGGTGTGGCTTTACTGGAAAAGCCCGACAGAGGACGATGGCGCTGCAAACAACTGGCGCCCAGTTACGGGGTGTTCCTGGGGGATGATACCGAAGCCCAACCGAGCAAACTGGACCATGGCCGGATGCTTGAAAAGCGCGATGTACAGGTTGTCGCCGTGAGCATGCCGCTCAGCCGAAACAAAAAAATGACCGGGTCACGGGAAGCCGACCTGCAGATCACGCATGCCTTCAGCATGTGGAAATGCGCTGCGATCAGCCCCAGCCCGCAAGCCCCCGGCAAACTTTCCGAACAATTCCTGAAAGGCTTTAGCAAGCGAGGATTCGAATTGGAAACGGAGCAAGCGGCCGTCGGTACACCCCATCGTGTCCTTGAAGTGTATCCGGCCCCGGCCCTGGTCACCTTGATGCGGGCGCGTCAACGCGTCCCCTACAAGGTCGGAAAAGTTGAGGAGTACTGGCCTAAAGAAAGCAATGCGACCCGCATCCGCCGGGCCCTTGCGCACATGCGTGAAATACGGGCAGCTCTCGCGCTTAAAATTTCAGATGTTCCCGACTTCCTTCCCCGCGTACAACAGGTCCGTTCGCTCGCAGTATTACGGCCGTACGAAGACGTGTTGGATGCGCTGCTCTGCGCATGGATTGGCAGTTGTTATGCCGATGGAAAGGCGCGTGCCTACGGGGACTCGGATGCAGCGATCTGGCTGCCTGATCACTGAGTCAGTTTCCGTACACGTCTCGGTTCAGTTCCTCAACGGCCGGAGGATGGGTAAGGTCATCGACATACTTCATGTGTTGCATGAACTTTTCATCCCCGGAAACATAGGTGTACTGCGCGCTGCGTCCATCCTTGGACAAGAGGAGCGCAACTTCACGAACGGCCTGGTTGCCAAGGTCCTGCTGGATGAGCAGGCGGGTGCCGGACACGGATTCGTCGAGGATCTGGTACGTCCCGCGCAGTAGAAAAAAATCTTCAAAGTTATCAAGCATGGCGAGTTCCCCTCTACGGGGCTCGCCGGAGGTCGGGGAAAAGAAAAACTCGTAGGAGGGCAGGTCGCTGCGGGAGTACAACTGCCAATGGCCGACCAGGCGGAGCGCGGGGGCATGCAACTGCCGGGTATCCTTGGACGCATCCTTCATCTTGAGGACATTCAAGAAGATGAGCGCGGCCAGGATAAGCGCAAAGAAGAAGCTCCAGGCGATAATGGTGGCTCGGCTCATCGGTCAATCATGGATGGTACGTCGCTCGGCATGATCCGCAAATTACGCCATGCGCAAGAGCCCGTCAACAATTGTGCAAAAATCAAAGCGGGTGCGATTAATCGGGAAGATAACTTTGGCGGTTTTCACCGATGCGTTCGAGCAGCGGGGCGAGCAGACTCCCCGACACCTTCCCCCCCCCGCCCCTGCGTCCAATCGAGATGTCGGGGGTGACGGCGCCATGGAAATCCGATCCCCCGGTCATCACCAGCTCGCACTGCTGCGCCACGCGCGCCATCTGGTGTTCGAGTTGGGGTTGAGCGTCCGCGTAATACACTTCCAGGCCGCCCAGGCCATATTCGGCGAGTTCCGCAATGGCCGCCGCAAAGGGTTTCTTCTTTAATTTAACCGTGGAAGGATGAGCAATCACCGGGACCCCGCCTGACTCGACAATCAAATCGATGCATGCGAGCGGAGAAAGCTTCCGCTTGGGCGAGTAGGCAGGTCGCCCTTCGGCCAGAAACTGGGAAAAGGCGTCGTGCCGGTTTTTCACGTACCCGCGGCGCTTCAAGGCCATGGCGAAATGGATACGCCCCACCTCCCTGCCTTCGGAAACGGCATCCAGATCGCCCCAGTTGAGTCGGATGCCCATGCCATTTAATTTGGAGAGGATTTCATTATTTCGAGCGTCCACCCCTCCGCGCAGCCAGTCCAGATGTTCGCGCAGCACGTCCGAGGCCGGATTTATCCCATATCCGAGGAAATGCATGGCTCCGCGACTCCAGTCCGAATCCAGCTCGATGGCAGGGATTACCCGCAAGGACGTACCTTCCGCCGCTTTCAGCATGTGGCTGACACCGGCAACCGTATCATGATCGGTAAGCGCAATCGCATCCAGCTTGATGCGGAGTCCTTCGGAAACAAGCTCTTCCGGGAGCCAGGTCCCGTCCGAGAAGGTGGAATGCATATGAAGGTCAATCACGTGGGCGAGTGTACAGGAGCTCTCCCTTTGGGTAAAGGACCTGTTTTGCCCTGTTGCAGAACCCGATCAGGAGACCATCGGAAGTAAGATCATGGCCGTTGTGCCCTGACCATCCTGACTGCTCAGCTCCAGATAGCCCTTGTGCTCTTCCACGATATGGCGGGTAATGGGCAAGCCTAGGCCGGTGCCCTTCCCTTTCGGCTTCGTGGTGAAGTAATCCTCAAAAATCCGCTTCATGTTTACCGCGCTGATGCCGGGACCATTATCGGAGATCTCGAGCAAGACCTGCTTGCCGAGACGCTTACAGGAGATTCTGATAAGGGGTTTGCGCCCACCTTCAACCGCCTGAATCGCATTGGTCAGCAGATTGTGAATCGCGCGCAGGAGCTGGGGCCGATCGCCCAGAATGACGTCGTCTGCCCTGAGTTCGATCTGGGATTCGAGTCGAACGGCCTGCGACAAGGCAAAGGGCTCGACGAACACGAGGATCTCGGAGAGAAGATCGCGGAAGGACAGGTTTTCAAGCGTCACGGCCATACTGGAGGATTGGCGATGCCAGAGCTCGGCGAGTTCCTGGCACCGTTCGACCCCCTTCTCGATACTTTCGACGTACTCATAGGCATGGTCAAACTGGACGCCGTGCACTTCTTGGACCTTGTCGAGCTGCTCGCTCAGCAAGCCCACGTACCCGAGGATGATGGAAAGCGGGTTCTTGATGTCGTGGATCATTTCGGCCGACATCTTACCCAGGGAAGTATTGCGATCCTTTTCGGCCAGGGCCTTTACCAGGCTTTCGTTCAGGCGCTGGAGATCGCTGACGGCATCGGTCTTCCGGTACTTGGTGGAGGCCTTGTTGATTTGAGTATGAATTGTCTGCAACATCTCATTCGTATCGAATGGTTTTTGCATGTAATCATTGGCACCGAAACGCAGGGCTTTTTGGGCGGTTTCGACATCGCCGTATCCCGTAAGCATGATGACGGGAACGTAGGCGTTGAGCTTGCGGATTTCCTGGAGTCCCTGAATGCCGGATTTATCCGGCATCTTGATGTCCATAATGATCACATCCGGATCAATTTCCTGGAGTTTGGTAACGCCTTCGTCCACGCCACAACAGGTGGTCACTTGGAATTCGTTTTTCAAGAGAATGCGCAAGCTTTCACGCGGTCCCAACTCATCATCAATTACAAGCACTATTTTGGTATCCATGGCTTCTGCAATCATAACGCTCCCCATAAAGGCTGTTTTCTATGACCCGGCGGCCGATGTGCCGCGATTTCTCCAACATCTAACGGTATTCTTAGCACGATTTGTGCCAGAGGAAGCCTCCGGGAGGAGTTGATTGCCCTAATCGATATTGTACCGACCGGGCGAGATAATGCCGTGCGGGTCGAAGACCTGCTTAAGTCGTCGAATATACTGCCAATAGGGCGATGTTGGGTCGACGATCTGGTCCATAGACTGAATCCCCACCCGGTAGGGCGGACAACCGATTCGAATAAAATGGTCGGTGAGCTCCCGGATACATTGGTGTGCATCCTCGACCTGTTGGGGGACACGTTTGTCAAATGCGATACTGATGACGAGTTCCATGGCGGATCCATCGACCAGGTTGGCGGTTATGGCTGGGGTAAAACCATGGCCTTCTATCGCGTTTTCTACGAATTTCATCTGTTCGGCTAAAAAGGGGCCGTCCACAGGGAAAAAGGGTAGGCAGTAGAGGCTTCCAGCATGTGATGTATCAACCTCTTCCCACAGGGCACGATCCGGGGCCTCCCCTAGTGGCTGATACACACTGCCCAGTGCGGCGCTACTGGGACGGTTCGCAGCAAAACCGGCCAAAGGCTCAATCGCGTTTAACATCGCTCGACGTGGGCTTTGAGGCCGGAAGATCCTACCCGCACGCGCTAAACGGCGCTCAGAGAGGGTACGCACCTTCGCGAAAGGGCGGAGGTGTTTTTTGATCAACCGGGTCGCGTTTCGGACCATTACCGGATCCCCCTGTAAGGGCAGTATGGCACTCCAGGGACCAAAACCTTGCCGATCCAACAGCCGCGAAGCTTCAGCCAGGCTCGCCTGGGCATCTTTTTCGGGGAACTGCTTTCGGAGTTCCATGGCAACGAGCGGTTCGAGCGCACTGCGTGTGCGAGCATGATTTGCGACATGGGTAACCGAATCCAGCAAGCCGGTTTGATACAGTTTCCGCAAGGCATCCACAAAGCCCGGCAAGCGATCCTCAGAGGAGAGACGGCATAAAACGGATTGGGCACAACGCGATGCATGGATCAGCTGAAACCCTGCCGCGGTGACCACCCCAAGGTTGGATTGGTGGAAGAGGCCATCGATTGAGGGGCCGTGTCCATGGCGGTACAAATGGGTCATCCGGCTCCCCTCGACATGTCCGAAGCCCGTGCGCAGCAGCTCGCCGTCACCCAAAATGATTTCCATCCCGCTCAAACTGTCGGCTCGGGTCGCCATGTAGCCCACGCCACGTTCGAGCGCATTGCCGATAATACTGGTTTGATCGGATGACCCGGTTACGTTCAATTCCAGTGACGGATGGTGCTGAGCCAGATAGGTTGCGAGCTGTTTCTGGGTAACCCCCGGCTCGATGACGGCGTAACCATGCTGTTCATTGACTTCTCGGATTCGATTCATCCTCGAAAGGCTCAACAGCACACCGCCGTCCCGAACGGGTAGCGCCGATCCCAGCCCCCAATTTTTGCCCGTACTTACAGGGTTGAGTGGGGTCCGATACCGATTGGCAATGCGGACGATTTCCTGAACTTCCGAAACGGACTCAGGATACAGCACGCACTTCACGTCCCGATGCAAGGCCAGGGTGTTGGCCAATACCGGGGCCATGCGATCCGCGTCAACAACACATCGCTCAGCCGTAAGCAGGGATATCCAGGCGGCCAACGCCGCAGACCAATCAACATCAGCCGCCATTATTTAAGCCTCAACATTCACCACAGCCTAGGTACACAGGAGATGGAATCAAGCCTGCGATCACCCCATGCTCGCGGACATGGCTTCAGGCGACATGGCTTGGAAGAAGGAACTAGAACGTGTAGTTCAAGGTGAACTCGAGGAGGTGTGACTCCAGATCATACGAACCAACCGCCGCCGGGTTCACGCTACCACCGATGTCAATGTCATCGAAGATGCTGTATGCGTAACCGAAATCCAACTGGACCTTCTCCAGGGTGAGACCGACCCCTACCGAGAGCACATGGCGATCTGCATCTGGAATCGTCGGCGCCAAGGTGCTGTCTGGAATGGGCGTTTCCAGAAAGGAATAGCCCGCTCGCAGGGTATGCGAATCGTCCAGTTTATATTCGCCTCCAAAGAACCAATTAACGATGTCATCCCAGTTTTGCGGTATGGACGAGGGGAAAAGCCCTGCGGCGTTGTTTACGCCAAGGTCAATCGGCAGAGAATCATACGCGGAATATTGGACCCATTCAAGATCGGCACCCACGCGCAATTTATCGTTGAGCTGGATGCCATAACCGGCACCGATGCGATGAGGGAACTCAATTTCAGATGAGAAATCGCTTCCAGGCGCGACAAGCCCCCCCAGGGGAGCCGGGATGCCCGACAAATCGAAGTCCCCTTTATAGTCGACCTTCACGGAAGAACGGTAGGTCAGGCCAACGCGCTGACGGTCGTCCAATTGATAGAGCAGGCCAATGTTCGCGCCGACGCCGGTGCCATCGCCCTTGGCTTCAGCAAGGCCCGGTGGCGTTCCGGGAACACCCGTAACTACGGACCAGGGGAATAACTGATCAAAGCTTAATTCGGACCAGAAAATATCGACCCCTACCCCATAAGAAAGCTTCTCATTCACTTTGCCCGCGAGCGTAGGGTTAAAATTAAGCGTCAACATCTCAGCTTCATGTGGGAAGGCACCAGCAAAAGGACCATTCACGTCCCATACGGTTGATTGCCCATGCGGGGTGGAAATCCCCAGACCCAAGGTGAGGCCTTTGTCTGTCAGGGGATAGACGGCAAACAGATTGGGAAGGACTTTTTCGTTATCTTTGGTTTTGCCGGTCCGACCGTCTGGACCGGTGAATTCGACGTCCGAAATCCCCAAGGTCAGAGAGGCGTTGAATGACGCCTGGTCCAGGTCCGAAAGATTCGCAGGGTTATAAGACATAGCACCGCCATCCTCCCCAAATACATAGTTGCCGCCGCCGCGTCCAAGGTATGCTGCGCCAATCGGAGGATTATTAAGTCCGTTGGCCAATAGATTCGCTGAGAATGGGCTTATCAAAAACAGCCCGATTGTTAGTACAACGGTAGCAAGATACTTCATCAACTTCTCCTTAGAAACAATGTGAACGGACGCCCAAAGATTAACGGATTCGAAATCAATTAAGCAAGGGCTATGCCACTTTATCCTGGTTTAGCTCTGGAATGTAATTCGCTACCATATGCAGCAGAACGGGAGTCTGGCGACCACTATTGTACAATTGCAGTGGCTAGCATATAGTTGCGTCTATGATTCGAAATCGCAAAATTAGAGTTGTAATTACAGGACTGGGCGTTGTTGCACCCAACGGCAATGACAAGACGTCATTCTGGCTAACCTTGCTGAGTAAACAGAGTGCGATCAGAGAAATCACGCAGTTCAACCCCGAAGATTGTCAGGTAAAAATTGCGGGAGAGGTTAAAAACTACGACCCCAGCCGGTATTACAAAGGGCCAATTCGACCGAAACGCCTCGCGCGACAGACAACTTTTGCCATCGGCGCCACGAGTATGGCTTTCGACGACGCAAACCTCCTGCCCAATGAAATCAGTAGCGACATGACGGTTCCCATCGTACTCGGTGTAAGTACGGGTCCTCCCGAGGCCCTGGAGAACCACATGTTCCGCCTATTTAAGTATGGAGCGAATAAGATGTCACCCCATGCTATATTCGGTTGCGCCCCCCAGAATGTCGGCGTTACTTTAAGCCAGCAGTTAGAACTGGAGTGTGAGTCGATTACTTTGTCTACCGGATGTGGTGCGGGTCTCGATGCCATTGCTACGGCGGCCGACCTGATCCGATCCGGCCGCACCGACATCTCCATAACTGGAGGCACAGATGCCCCCATCACAAGATTCACCACATCCAGTCTAGCAGCTGCTGGCATGGTAGTGGACTATAATGGAGACCCGAAGCTTTCCAGCAGGCCATTCGATGTTAATCGCACGAGCGGAATCCTGTCGGAGGGCTGCGGAATGATCATAGTTGAAAACTACGAATACGCCCATTCAAGGGGAGTCAAGCCTTATGCTGAAATTACAGGCTATGGCAACGCCATGGACCGCCCTGGCGAACTACCTGGTGAGGGGATGGTGCGTTCCATGCAGAAGGCTATGGATAATGCCGGCATACATCCCCGAGATGTCGATTATATTTCGGCACATGGACCAGGGGACAGAATTCTCGATGTGACAGAAGTGGCTGCAATAAAGAAAGTCTTCGGGAACAAGGCATATTCCATCCCTGTGAGCTCCATCAAGGGCGTTGTAGGCAATCCTTTTGCTGCGGCGGGACCGTTACAAGTCATCTCTTGTGCACAAGCATTCCGAACTAACTTTATACCGCCTACGGCAAACCATACTAAGCCTGACCCCCAATGCGATCTGGATTTCGTCTCCGACCTGGCCAGAAAATCCGAACTGCAAACCATTCTGGTGAATTCCCACGGAATGGGAGGGGGCAACTCGACCTTAGTGCTCGAAAGAGCTATAGAGTAATACGTAAGAAGGCCCAAGAGGAGCGTACAAAACAGAACATTAGCCTTGCGGCCCCACAATATATACAGAATATACAGATAGAAAATACAGATAGAAAATTTCTGTTAACATCCTGTTGACAACCTTCCTAAAAAAACAATTCTGCATGGATTTCAGTCCGCCACAACAAGTCTATCCGTGAGTGAACTTCATATAATCACCTTAAATATCATCGTTAATAGCCTGATAGGTATATTGGTATATTCAACCAACCCTTCACGCAGCCAAAACGGTGCCTTTCTCTTACTCACGATCATTCTCTCCTGCTGGAATCTCACTGTCATCGGTGCCGTTCTATCGAATACGCCCGAACAAGGCGCCTTAATGATCAGGCTGGCCACGGTTGCGACCGCCTTTGTTCCAGTAGGCTTTCACATCCTGTGCATCGCTATTACCCACCCTGATTTTCGGTCAATCTATTACCTTAAACGAGCTCGCTGGACCATTCTCGCATGCCTGTCCGCTGGACTGCTGAGCTTCACGTCATTCTACATGCGCTCTGCAACACTTGCAGAGTCTTCGAGTATCGGTACACGGACGCTGCCTCAACCAATCTATGGCCCGGGCTTTACGGCCTTCTGCCTGATACATTTCATCATATCAACTTTTATTTTCGTGCTATTCGTTCGTGCCTTTAGAGCGGCATCCGGCTCACGCAGAAACGAGTTGCACTTCGTTATTCTAGGCGTGGGAGTAATGACGCTAAGTGCTCTGTTCATAGCAATTATCCTCCCGATGATTTATGGCACGACCGATGTCCAACTGTTCGGCCCCTTAAGTATTACGGGCATGAATTGCATCATCGCATACGGCATCGCTACCAAGCGTATAATGGATGTGGCGGATGCGTTGCGGACATCCACTTCGTATTTATTATTAGCAGGATATCTCTGCACCGTTTACGTCTTCATCTGGCTTGCAACTAACGTCATCAATGAATACACGTTGCAGCTGGATTTTCCGGTTTCCCACCTGCTCGCAGCACTTGCCGTAGCCTTCTCCATGGCACCAGCCAATGGTATGCTGCAACGATTTGCCAATCGTTTGTTCATCAACATGACTCGCGTTACGGTCAGCACGCTCCAGCGAGCAAGTGACCTCCTGAACTCCATCAGAACCCTGGATGAGCTCATGGTGAAGTTTGGAACGTTTGCTTCAGACGCGGTTGGTACGGATCGCGTTAATTTATTTGTCAAGACAGACGATTATTTCAAACTTACGTACCCTGAAGAGCTGGAAAAAAGTGACCCGATCATTTCGGGCACCAGCGCGATCGCCGATTACTTCAAGCACAGCGACAAGCCCTTAAGTCTAGACTCCCTGAAACGTCGCAGAGAAAGACCCGAGCGCCGCGCCATAATGGAGCAGCTGAACGCGTATTCAGCAGAATTGGCCATTGCCATTCGGTCTAAGTCAGAAGTTACCGGCATCATGCTGCTCGGCCGCAAACTTTCCGGACGCATCTACAACGCGGAAGAAGCGGACGCCCTGCAAATCCTCGGCCGGCAACTGGGAACCGCTATCGACAACGCGGAAATGTACACCGAGACCCAGAACAGTAAGATCTACAATGACATGCTGCTCGACAACATGGTCGGTGGCGTCGTCGCGGTAAGCACCACTCGCCAGATTACCGTATACAACGCCGAGGCACAACGTATCCTGGGCAGCAAAAGCATCCATATGATCGGCCAGCCGATCTCGGCCTTGCCTGAAGACCTCGCCAGACTCCTGGACGAAGCCCTGACCCGCAAAGCCGGTGCTCGCGACCTGGATTACTTCCTACCGGCAGACCTGCCGGAAGGGGAAATACCTATCCGGGTGAGTTCGGCCATCTTCCACGGGCACGACGGGAGCGAGCTCGGTGCGCTCCTGATCATAAACGATCTCACGGCCATCCGGAAGCTGGAAGGACAGCTGAGGATGAACGATCGCCTGGCCAGTATCGGTACGCTCAGTGCCGGGATGGCGCACGAGATTAAAAACCCCCTCGTCTCGATCAAAACCTTTGCCCAACTCCTTCCTGAACGCTACCAGGACGACGACTTTCGGAACACCTTCTCCCAGATCATCGACGACGAAATTACCCGGATTGATTCCATTGTAAATCAACTCCTTAGCTTTGCCCGCCCCACCAAACCCGCCTTGCAGCCAATGGTCCTCTGGGAGGTCATCAACAAAACGACCATCCTCGTCCAACAGCAGCTCAAGACGCTCGCGGTGAATCTAGAAATGGATATCCACGCTAAAAACGACCAGATTCTCGGCGATAAAGATCAGCTGGAACAGGTCTTCCTCAATTTTATCCTGAACGGCATCGACTCGATGACCGGTGGAGGAACCCTTGTCGTACGAACCGAGGCCCTGCGGGAAGCCACCCACTGGCAGGGTAGTTCCGAAACCGCAAAAATGATTCGGGTATCGATTTCTGATACGGGTTGTGGCATCCCCAAGGCCAACATTCCGCACGTGTTCGACCCCTTCTTCACCACGAAGAGCAAAGGGACCGGACTCGGCCTATCCGTAGCACATGGAATCATTGAAGAGCACCACGCAGTCGTCGAAATCGAGAGTGAAATCGATAAAGGCACCACCTTCCACATCACCTTTCCCGTTGTCATGAAAGAGGCCACTGTTTGAATACCAATTACGAATGCTTCCTCTATACTGAAGACGTGGAATGGTCCCGCTACATCACCGGGATGCTCAAAACCATTGCCCACGTTCAGGTCACCACCGATCCGGATAATCTGCGACATCAACTCAACGCATACTCCCCCTGCCTCGTTCTCTACGACCTTCGAACAGACAGCCAGCTGGAGTTCCTTCAGGAGATCATGCAAAAATGGGACGAGAGCCTGTTCATCGGTTTTGGTCAGGAGCGTTCCGTTCCCGTTCTCGATGCGGAGTCGCTCGGCATCTATACAACGGAAGATCTGGACGTCCCCCGCAAACGCCTGCAATCCCTGATCATCCGTAGCCTCGACCACCTGGAAACCATCGAGGCAAACCGGCGTATGTCCATCGGGCAAAACTCGATTTCGTACACCAATCCCGCGCCCGTGAACGCCGTCGAAAAAAAATCAAACCTCACCCTTCAGCATTTCTCCCAGACGTCCCGGGCCTTCTCCGACATCGATCTGCTGCTGCAGCGCATCGTCGAAGGCGTGGAAGCCTCGGTAAAGGTCGCGCGCTGCGGCATCTTCCTCAAGGGCCCGGATCGGGGCGTCTTTCAATTGAAGTTCGGTCTGAAGTGCTCCAAGTCGACCTACGAGAAAAGCTACGACCCCTACCACCCATTAACCGCCCTCCTGAAGGCTCACCCCAGCATCATCTCCCGCTGGAATCTATCCCACATCGCCGACCCGGCCATCCAGCGGAAGGTGGAACAGGAACTCGTGTTTCTCGGCGCGGAGGTCATCATTCCAATTTTCGCCCAGGGCGAAGTTACCGCATTTCTCTTTCTTGGCCCGCGCCTCATCGGGAAGCCCTACGACCAGCAGGATCTTGAAGACCTCATTGTCGTTTCGGATCACATCTCCACGACCCTGGAGAATGCCCTCCTCTACGAAGAAGCCGCCGTCCAGCGCATGCTGGCCACGACCCTGCTCCAGACCATCCCCAGCGGCATCGTCGCGATCAATCGCGACGGAACCATCCGATGGTTTAACGACGCCGCCAGCCAGATCCTCGATCAAATCGTCGAACACGTGATCGACAAACCCATTGAGATCCTCGGCACCTCGCTCACCGACGTCTTGAGGCGGACCACGGTCAGCGACCTTTCGGTCATCGAAAAGGAGTGGACGGACAACGCATCAGGCCGGACGTTGAAAGTTGAGTCCCGCAAACTGATCAGCAACGACGAATGCGTGGGTGCGGTTGCGATCATTCGTGATCGAACCAATGAAATCTGGTTGGAGGAAAAAAACAAACGAGCCGACCGATCCTCGTTCTGGGCCGAACTCGCCGCGGCCATGTCGCATGAGATCCGGAATCCCCTGGTGGCGATCAACACCTTTGCCCAGCTGCTGCCCGAGCGATACGACGACGAAGAATTTCGCAGCCAGTTCAGTGTATGCGTCCAGTACGAGGTGCAACGCCTGAACAACATCATCAAGCAGATCAACGAATTCGGCGACCCGCCCGACCTGCAGTTCCAGTCGGTTCGCCTTCAGGAGGTGCTTAATAACACCCGGACGCGCATCGAAACCGAAATGGGGGAGGCCGAGATCACCTTGAAGTTCGACCTTCAACGACCCAGCTGCGAAGTCCTCGGCGATGCCGCGGCCTTAACGGACTGCCTGACGCACCTGATCCAGAACGCGATCGAGGCCTCGACCGAGGAGATCCCGGCGATTCAGGTGAGCGTTCGCGAAATAAAAGACGAATCCAACCCCCACGTGCAGATCCTCATCGAGGACAATGGTTGTGGTATTCCCCAGGAAATTCAGGCAAAGATTTTCTCGCCATTCTGTACGACCAAAGCGCGCGGCATGGGCCTCGGCCTGCCGATAGCCCAGCGAACCGTGCTCGATCATAACGGCAAAATTAATATTGAATCCGGTAAAACTGGCACAAAAGTTTCAATCACCCTTCCGGAACGGTAGGAAATCAACCTCAGGAGTAAGCATGCGTAAAATTCTTGTTGTCGACGACGAACAGGGGGCGAGAGAATCGCTCAAAGCGATTTTCAGTGGGAAATTTAATGTAAAGCTGGCCGAGAATGCGGAGCAGGCGCTCAAGCGTCTGGCACGTGACACCTACGACCTGGTCCTGCTGGATGTCATCATGCCGGGCAAAGACGGTCTCACCCTGCTGGATGAGATTCGCGCCCTGTATGCTGAAACGCCCATCATCATGTGCAGTGCCTCAACCAATGTGAAACCCGTGGTGGAAGCGATCAAACGCGGGGCATGTGATTACATCACCAAACCTTACGATGTGGATGAAATCCGTTTCCTCGTCGATCGTGTAATCGAATCACGGCGTTTGCACCGTCAGGTCACAGTCCTCCAGGACGAGGTCAATCATGAATACCCCGTCCAGGGCATCATCGGAAATTCGGACTCCTTCAAACACGCGTTGAGCGATGCGAAAAAAGCCGCAGAGTCCGATGCATCCGTGCTCATCACCGGGGAAAGCGGAACGGGCAAGGAGCTCGTCGCCCGCCTGGTCCACATGCAAAGTGCCCGACACCTGGAGCCCTTTGTCGCCGTACACTGCGGGGCGCTACCCGAAACCTTGATGGAGTCTGAGCTTTTCGGCTACGAAAAGGGCGCTTTCACCGGAGCCATGAAACAGAAGCTCGGGCGTTTCGACCTGGCCGGCGATGGCACCCTGTTCTTTGACGAAGTCACGGAGATGTCGCTGGCCACCCAGGTCAAACTACTGCGCGTCCTCCAGGAAAAAGAATTCATGCGCGTAGGCGGCATTCAGATCGTGCAGAGCAATGCGCGTATCATCGCCGCATGTAACCGGGTCATCAAAGATTACATTGCCGATGAGAAATTTCGGGACGATCTCTACTATCGCTTGAGCGTGGTTCCCATCCACCTCCCTCCCCTGCGCGAACGCGGGCGCGACGTCCTGCTCCTCGCCAAAAGCTTCATCGAAATGTTCCGTGTCACTATGGATGTGATGAGTGAAGCCTTTGATGAGCAGGCGGAAGCGCTGATGCTGAATTACCCCTGGCCGGGCAACGTGCGCGAGCTGAAGAACATCGTGGAACGCATGCTCGTTCTGCATGGCGATCAGAAAATTATTCGCGCGGAATACCTGCCAGCCGAATTTCACACCGGTCAACCCAGGAGCGTCATGCCCGAAGTTCAGATCGACGAGGAACTGACCTTGGAAGACGCGGTGAACACCTACGAACGCCAGCTGGTCGAAAAAGCGCTCGAAGCTTCGGGTGGCGTTCAGACCAAGGCTGCAGAGATGCTCGGGACCACACGGCGCATCCTCAAGTATCGCATGGAAAAACTGAACATCGAGGCGCCGAAGTAAGCTGAACCGGCGGGTCCAGGCTGAATGGGAGTTCCCCGAAATCGGCCGTCGGACCGCCGCCGAGGTCGAGGAGCTCCTCAACCAGGGGCACCGTCATATCGTCCGGGTAAAAGTTCACCGCAATCGCACCACCATGATTTCGGTGCAGACCGACCCCCAAGGCTTCATCACCTGCCGAATGCATGAAGCCTACTTGGCCGCGCCCCGAGTTGTCCTGTGGTCGCTTCGGAACTATCTATCCACGCGAAGGCGAGCGTACTGGGAACCGGTAGCCGAGTTTGCACAAACCATTAACCCTACCCCGCCGCGTACGGTAAACGAACGAACCACGGGTCAGGTGCACGACCTGCGCGTCCTTCGCGAACAGGTCAACAGATCCTGGTTCGATGGCGAACTGGAGGTTCACATCACCTGGGGGCGCAATCCGCCCCGCAAGAAACGCAGCCGGTATACCTCCATCCACTTCGGCAGCTATACCAAAGCCTCCAACCTGATTCGGATCCACCCTCGGCTCGATGCACGCGATGTGCCGGAAGCCTTCGTGCGCTTTGTGATCTACCATGAGATGCTGCATATCGTTATTCCGCCTCGACGCGTGAAGGGCCGATGGATCTATCACCCCCCCGCTTTTCGCGAGGCCGAACAACGCTTTCCAGATTTCGAGGAAATGGAACATACGGCCAGCCGCATCCTGGGTAGCCTTTAACCCAATGCCTATCCCCATCAATCGACGAACCTTTCTGGGAAGCGCCGCGCTCGGCGCAGTCGGTGTGCTCGGCTATACGTTTCGCATCGGACCCCATCACCTGCAGATGACCCATCGGCCGATGCCCTTGGCCAATCTGCCTCCTCGCTGGCACGGGAAACGGCTGATCCATATCAGCGATTTCCATATCGGCCCTTCGGTCGATGATGGCTACCTGAAGAGCGTCTTTGGTAAAATCGCATCGCTGGAACCGGATGTCATCTGTTTTACCGGCGACTTTATGACCTGCCATGGCGGCGAGGAAATTGTGCATGCATTGGAGGTGACCCGACACCTCAAGCCCGCCCGAATCGCAACCTTGGCCATTCCTGGAAACCACGATTACGGATTCGCATGGAGACAAAAAGAGGTCGCAGATGAACTGGTCGATGGACTGGATCAACAGGACGTCTTCCATGTGCTGCGCAACCAAAGGCTCGACATCGATGGCATCGACTTCTACGGACTGGACGACCTCTGGGCGCAAGCGTTCAACAATCAAATACTTCGCGAGGATAACCAACAGCCATCCATCGCGCTCAGTCATAATCCGGATACCGCAGACCTCCCGGGCTGGGCCAATTATCAGGGCTGGATCCTGGCCGGGCACACCCACGGAGGACAATGCAAACCACCCTTCTTGCCCCCTCCTCTGGTGCCGGTAAAAAACCAGGCCTACACCCGAGGCGTCTTCGACCTGGCCCCGGGCCGTTCCATGCATATCAGCGCTGGACTTGGCCATTTGCTGAAAGTACGGTTTAACGTGCGACCCGAAATCACGGTTTTTGAGTTGACCGAAGCTGATCAGCTGTCGTAACGCATGTGTTACTACTTTTAGATCCACGAACAGGAGACCCGATCCATGAATGATACCCGTCGTAGCTTTTTGAAGAATTCTTCGGCCGCCGCTGTTGGCAGTTCGATTGTTTTCCCCACCATTTTGACCGGAGCCCCCGCAAACAGCACCCTCAAAATCGGCCTGATCGGTGCTGGCGGACGCGGCAGCGGTGCCGTTCAGCAGGCGATGAAGGCGGACAAGGATGTCAAACTCTGGGCCATTGGCGAAGCCTTCCAGGACAAAGCCGATTCCGCGGCTGCACGCTTCAAAAAGAGCCATGGCGAACAAGTGGATGTGCCACCGGATCGCACCTTCTCCGGCCTGGACGCGTTTCAGAAGGTGATCGACAGCGGTGTCGACGTGGTCATTCTCGCGACGCCCCCGGGTTTCCGCCCACAGCACCTGCGTGCAGCGGTTGAAGCGAAGAAGCATATCTTCTGCGAAAAACCCATGGCCACGGATGCGGCTGGCGTGCGCTCGGTATTGGAGTCGTCCAGGATTGCCAAGGCGAATAACACGGCCATCACCGCCGGCTTCTGCTGGCGTTACAGCTGGTCACGTCGCGAAGCTTTCAAGCGCATCCACGAAGGGCATATCGGTGACATCAAGGCCTACTATGCAACCTATTACACCGGGGTGGTAAAACCGATGCCTTCTACTCCGAAGCCCGATGGCATGGGCGATATCGAGTGGCAAGTACGCAACTGGTACAACTTCGTCTGGTTAGGCGGAGGTAGTCTCCTGGAGCAGGCCGTGCACAGCGGTGATAAAATCGCCTGGGCGATGAACGATGAAGTGCCCGTAAAATGTATCGCCAATGGAGGCCGTGCCGTACCCGCTTTGCATGGCGGCAATATCTTCGATCACTACAGCTGCGTCTTTGAGTATGCCAATGGTAGCAAAGCCTTTCTCGCTTCCCGCCAGATCAACAACTGTGCGAACGAGAACACCGACTACATCATGGGCACCAAAGGCGATTGCTTCGTCGGCAAGGGCCCCAAGCCCTACATGACCGGCGAGAACCGTTGGCGCTATGAAGGCGAAGACCCTAACATGTACCAGGTCGAGCACAACGAGCTCTTCGCATCCATCCGCGACGGCAAGGTGATCAACGACGGTGAACGCATGGCGAAGAGCACCATGCTCGCGATTATGGGTCGTATGGCCTGCCATACCGGCAAAGAAATCACCTGGGATCAGGCCATCAACTCCCAGGAGGTTCGGGTGCCGGAAGTGATCGACTTTAACGCCGCGCATGAGGTGCCCCCCTTGGCGGTGCCGGGCTTTACCAAGTTTATCTAGGCGTAGCGGCCATCGACAGAAGGTGCGGTAAAGACGCGTGAGAGCTGGAGTTCGACCACGCTCTCACGTGCGCAGCTTCGCGACTTACTCCGCCAGCATGCCCATCGCCAGGAGGATGGGCCCGCCCGCGAAGGAGATCAGCAGACCAACGATCCCGATGCACATGCGTGAGGCAAGCCCGTCGAACCAATAAAGGCCGAGCAGCATCGGCGACACGCTGAGCAGCAGGGAAGGCAAGACCAGCCACCAGGATGCTCCGCCGGAGAGCGAGGTCAACAGCGTCATGCTGGCGCAGGCGAACAAGGCGGCCAGGAGAATGTGCGTGGGCCGGGTCAATCGCAGCGCCAGGTAAATGGACGCGATGAGAATAATCAGGTTAAACATGGCGGGATGCCCACGCTCTCATAAGCGCAGCTACAGGTTCACGTGCACACCTTCGGCGACGGACTTTTCACAGGCTTCGATGATCCGCTGACAGGTGATGGCGTCTTCCAGGCTGGAGAGCGGTGGCTCCCCTTCCCCGATGCACTTGTTAATGAAGTGCTGGGCCGTGTTTTTGATGCTGTAGGGATAACACGAATAGGTTTGGGAATGCACCACCGCGGGCTTGTTTTCCACCCAGTCGCGGTAGGTAAAGCGGGCGGCGCCATCCTGACCGATGATCTTGATGACGCAGGTCCAGGGATCACCGGAATGATCGTCGGAAGCAAAACTTGCACAGATATGGCTGAGCGATCCGCTCTCCATCTGGAGGTTCGCCATCGCGATATTTTCCTGGTCGACGCTACCGTCGTTGATCGTCGCCTTGAGACAACTCACGGTCTTCGGATTCCCGGCGAGGAAAATCATGGTATAGGCGTGGTGGGTCAAAATCTGACGGATGATCCCGGGATAACGCGCGCACACCTCTTCGGGGTGATGGATGTTATACATCATGTAGAACGAACAGAGTTTGCCGAACTTTCCGGACTCCAACAACTCCTTCGCCCGCCATACACTGGGCTCGTAGATGTAATTATGCACGGGCGCACATTGCTTGCCGGAGGCATCGCGCGCCTCAATGATTTCTTCAATTTCCTCAATCGTGCAAGCGGTCGGCTTCTCCACCAGGCAATGCTTTCCCGCATTCAAGATCTTCACTGCGTACTCTTTGTGAGTCTCCATGTTCGTAAGCACAAATACAGCATCAACTGAAGCATCGTTCAGTACGTCCTCCACCGTATCGTAGACCTTGCAGCCAAATTCCGCGGCTTTTGCTTCGGCTTTTGACTTGGTTCGATTCCAGATGCCCGCCAGCTCAGCGTTGGCGGTCTCGTTGATGGCTTCCGCGTGGAGATTTGAAATGTCGCCCGCGCCGAAAAAGGCAATGCGTATCTTGTCACTCATAATAGATCCTACTTCTTCGTTTTGGGTTTGCGAGCCGGCTTCGGGCGCGGCACATAGGGTCCGCCGTAGCTGTCCCGTAAGGTGTCCGTACGCGCGCGCATCTGATCGAGCACTTCTTTGTATTCCGGATTGGACGCCAGATTCTGCAGCTCGTCCGGATCCTTCGTCAGGTCATGCAGAAACTCGACGTCGGCTTCGAAATAACGCGCATACTTGTAACGCACCCCGCGCACGCCCTCCCACTTGGGAATAGCGGCGTTGTTCATCAAATGCTCGCAGAAGAAATCATCCCGCCAGGTAGCCGGCGTTTCCTGGTAAACCAACGGCTTTAAACTGGCGCCCTGGTAATGGCTGGGGCGTTCGACTCCCGCGTAATCCAGCATCGTGGCCGGCAAATCAATATTCAACGCCATCGTCTCATCCACCCGCACGCCTTGTTGCGCCTTGGGGGCTTTCGGATCACGAATAATCAGCGGCACGCGTTGCGATTGATCGAAGTGCGACCACTTACCCGCGAAGCCTCGGTCGCCCATGTAATAGCCATTGTCGCCCGTGTAAATCACCACGGTATTCTCGTCGAAGCCCTGCGCCTTCAACTCGGCAAGCACGCGACCGATGGTGTGATCGACCCCACTGATCATCCGGAAATACGCGCGGATATTGGTCTGGTATTTTTCCGGGGTATCCCAGCGCCAGTGCCAGCGATCCCGATTCATGCTGGTTTTCATGAACGGAGGAAGCGCCTCAAAAATCGCGGGATCGCCCAGCCGTGGCGGTGGAATTGTGATGTCCTCGTACATGCCGTCAACCGCCTTCGGCCAGGGAAAATGTCCGACGCCCGGGCGCTTATCCCCGTCCTCGGCATGTACCGCGTTAAAGCTCACCTGTAGGGCGAACCGCTGATCCTTGGACTGCTCTTTCAGAAACGTAATCGCATCGTCACCATTCAACTCCGTCTCGTGGCGCGTCGTCCCATCCGGCATCTTCTTGTGATACGGATTTCGATTCCGCGGAATGAACACATCGAACATGGCCTTTTGCATCGCGGCACCGTTCGCGATACTTACACCGTACTTACCGATATGCCCGGTGCGATAACCCGCCTTCCGCAACAGAGCCGAATAACTTGCCAGGGCGTGCTCCTCGCTGATCGGCGGCGTCCCGAAAGTGTAGCCATGCGTGCGTTCATGCAGACCGGTGAAGATGGATGCCCGGCTGGACGCGCAAATGGCCGTGGTTACGAACATATTGCTGAAGCGTACCCCCTGCTCGGCGAGACCATCGACGTTCGGGGTCTTCACGATAGGATGTCCCGCGCACCCGAGGGTGTCGTTGCGTTGATCATCTACCAGGAAAAACAGGATATTCGGTGCCGCGTGAGCGCCCAGCATAAGACCGAAAAGAGTGAGAATGGAGATCAGTTTTTTCATAGGCGTATCCTTACGACGATGCAGCGTATGCATCAATTCAATTTTTGAAACCGCAGGCGCAGGCCCTTGCTGAAGTCCGGCGAAGCTGGATCATCACCGGGTGAAAGATGGGCCGGACTGTCGATCACCCGAATCCCGCGCAACCACTCGATCGCGCTTCCCCGTGCCACCTCCTTGTCCCGGTTGAACAGCGCGTAGGTGCCCGGCTTCAATCCGTCGATGCGAAGGCGCGGTTGCTTCATCAACATATCGCGATGCAGTACGGACCCTTCGGGTGGCCGCAGGGGGCGCTGTGCAATCTCCTCGATCTGTACCTCGCCCTTGTTCACGGTTCCGGTCCACTCGATTCCCTGGGTGTGAAAACCCAGCATGTGCATGATCAGCTGTGCGGTGACAAACTCACCGTAAGGGGTCAGCGTATAATCGGCGTTGAGCAAAGGTGATGCCTGGACATCATTGTTCAACAGGGACGAAGTGCGATACAGATCGACGTAGGGCAGCTCGTGTTTCATCGATTGATGCATCAGCCGCTTCGAAGCTTCTTCGGCATCCGGATCCGTCTCCGCCATGGGACCAACATGCGCGACCATGGCATTCGTTCCGCCGGATAAGACGATGGCATCCGGGTATCCCCACTGGTTGGTCCAGATGAGCTGCACGCCTACCTGCCCGGGATGTTGCGGAGTAAATGCGATCCCTGGAAATCGTTGCTGCAACATGAGTTTCAAGTAGGCTTGATCGCCAGGGGCTTGTTCAAACGTGATGAGCGGCTCGCGCGTCAAATCCAGGTGTGGCAAAGCGTGTCCGAAACTCGTCGAACAGACAAAAAGCAGCCACAGGATCCGTTCCGATGATAGGAACGCCTTCAAAAAATCGTTCCGATCATCGGAACGGGGTTTACGTAAAGCGAAGGATCTCATCATGCAGATCAGGATACTCTTTCAGCAAGGCCTGGCGATCCGCCAGTTCGAAATCGGCAAAATCAAAACCGGGGGCGACCGAACAGCCACAAAGTGCGAATGCACCGGACGGCACACAGGCGGAAAACCAGGTTCCGGCGGGCACCCAGGCAAAGGGATTGGCCGGATTCAGATGCAGGATCTCGAGGGCGCCCTGCTCCGTGATCATGTGCACATCCAGCGCCTCCCCCGCATAGAAGTGCCAGAGCTCGTCGGATTGAATGCGATGATAATGCGAGAGGTATTCGGCTTCGAGCAGGTAGTAAATGTGGGTTGCACATGCACGTGGCCCCGAAAAGCGGTCGGGCAAACCCGCCGCGGGGATCGCCTCGGACGAACGATAGACTTCACGGTACCAGCCCCCTTCGGGATGGGCGATCAGCTCAAGTTGAGTAATGATGTCACTTGCCAACATAGCGTGCGATCTCCCGGGCATAACCTTCACGAAACGTCGGATGGATAAACATGTATCCCGAAGCCAGCAGGCGATCATTTCGACAACGCTTGTTGCTGTCCGATCGCCGCATGGGTTCCGCCCCGCTGACCAGGGGTACACCCAATTCGCCCGCAATCCACGTCAGGACATCTGCGCGATCGGCCGGTTCGTGATCCGAGGCAAGGTACAGGGATTTCGGATGCTCGAGCTGCATGAGGTGAGCGAGCACGCCCGCGCAATCCTCCTGGTGGAGGTGATTCAAGTAACGGGGTTCTTCAGGGACCCAGGCTTGACCTTCCGCAACCTGATGAATCAGCCGATGGCGTCCCGGACCATAGATGCCGCTGAAGCGCACCACAATCGAGGGCAAAGCGGAGGCGAGGACCCGCACCTCCCCTTCCCGCATCAGGCTTCCGGAGAAGGTCGGGTTTTCGGTGGGCGCATCCTCATCGATCCAGGATCCATCGGTCTGGCCGTAGACGCTCGTGCTCGAGGTGAAAATAAATCGCCGGCAGGCGGGATGATGGGCTTGGAGCCAGGTCTGGACCTGGGTCGGGCCATCCACATAAATCGAACGATACACCGAGGGCTCCCGTTTGCCGGTTGCCGAAGCGGTGTAAAAAACAGCATCCAGCGGCTCGGGTATCAGATCGGCCGGTAGCGGCTTCGTCAGGTCGGCGGCCACCGGAATAATCGCCTCTGGCAGGGTTGAAGGATCCCGGCGCAAGCCATAAACGGTATGGCCCGCCCGGGTTAATTTTTCCGCAAGTGGAATACCTACGTATCCACAACCGGCGATGAGTACCGTGGCCTTTGTTGCATTTCCCATAATATCTGGTTAGCTATAAGGTGCTGGGCTATGGATGATAAAGAAGAAATCGTAAAACGTATGGCGAAGATTTTCATCCCCTTTATTGGCGTGTTGGTTCTCCTCTACGCGATGGCCTCGTACATCGAGACCCGCGATTTTGACCAGGCGCGGATGAAGGTGCAGCAGGCCAAGCTCGACGCACAGCAGCAGGCGAAGCGCGAACAGGCCCTAACGACTGCCGCGCAACCGGCACCCGCTCTCAGGCCGGAAAAGGCTTCGGATGACCACCGATCAGCGCCCGTAACCAACAATACCCAGACGACGGTCGTCCTCCGCGAAGGAGGTGAAAATCTGCTGGATCAACTGGATGACGAAACCCTCGCCTTACTGGAAGAGGTCTCCGATGACCTCGAAGGCAACGCCCTCCAACGCATGAAGGCCGGTCTGCAGCTGGTGACCCAACTGAATGACAATCGGGTTAGAGCCATCGACCCCGAGCAGTTGAAGCAAGTGCTTCCGGAGCAGCTCCCGGGATGGAAGGGCGGAAAAATTACCGCCAAGGCCACCTCGCTGTTGGGGATTCACACCGCCATGGCCCGTCGCAGTTATACCGATGCAAAAGGCCGGAAGGTCTTCATCAAGTTGATGGACACCGCGAGTATGAAACGGGTTTCCGCCCTGGGTGCCACCGCAACCGGAGCGGCGGATATCGTCACCGAAACTGATGAGTACATCGAAAAAACCATCATGATCGGATCGATCCCGGCCTTTGCCAAGTATGGAAAAAAAACGAAGGCCTCCAACCTTCACGCGTTCATGCTCGGGCGATTCATCGTTGAAGCCGGCGGCAGTGATGTGAGCATTGAAGAACTCGGGGAACGTGTAAGCGCGCTGAACCTTCACCTGCTGGCAGATTTCATTAAGGATGAGGAGCCGAACCTTGAGTGAACCCGACGATCAGCCGGTCGTGCTCTTTGATGGGGTATGCAACCTGTGCACCCGCTCGGTGCAGTTTATCATCAAGCGGGATCCAAAAAAACATTTCCGCTTTGCTTCGTTGCAATCCGACGAAGCCAAACACCTCCTCGCGGCTCATCAGGCATCCAGCGACCTGAGCAGCATTCAGCTCATCGAAGGCGGGCGCCTCTACGACCGCAGCTCGGCCGCGCTTCGCATCTGTCGCCACCTGAATGGGCTCTGGCCCCTGCTGTTTGGCTTCATCGTGATCCCGAAAGTGCTGCGCGATATGGTGTACAACTGGATTGCCCGGAATCGGTATGCGTGGTTTGGCAAGACGGAATCCTGCATGCTCCCCAGCCCGGAAACGGCCGACCGCTTTTTGTAAGGCGGGTTTGGCTCAGGTGCCGAGACGCTCACGCTTGCTATACTCCGCCAGCAAGTTTCGCTCTTCGTCGCTCAAGCTGCTCTGCCCGTGATCGGCAATCTTATCGAGCACCTTCTCGTATTCGGATTCGACGAGCGATTTTCGGAAGGTCAACTTTCGCAGCAAGGCATTCTGGTTGGCTTTCTCGATACTGGCCTTCCCCCACGGGGCCTTGTCCGGACGAAAGACCGTCAGGGCATAGATAAATCCCGCCAGGCCGCCGGCGATGTGCACTTCCCAAGCAACCGGCAAGGCCATCTGGTACTTAAGATCCATATGACCGAGGAAATAAAACAGGAAGTGCAAGCCGAGCAGGCCCAGGGCAAGCATCCATGATTTGATGGGATACATCGGAAACAGAATCACATAGACTTTACGGTTGGGAAACATCGCGACAAAGGCCGCAAAGACCCCGAAGACCGCACCCGAAGCACCGATGCAGATCTGACTGTACGCCGCCTGGCCAAACGGTTGACTGGCCCCGGTGTTTGCCAGCACCCAGCCCAAGGCACCCAAAATACCGCTGAAAAAATACATGATGACAAAGTGCTTGGTCTGCATGGCCCGCTCGGTTTCCGGACCGATGAGCAGGAGGCACAACATATTGGACAGCAGGTGGAGCAATCCGCCGTGCAGGAACATGTAGGACACAAATTGCCAAGCGGCCGGATTATCAGCCCGGATCGCAAACAAGTCCATAAACGTGGAGCGTTGGTGGGGAATCGCGGTCAGCTCGTTCAGAACCAGCTGAAGCGGCCAGGCCAGAACCGTCAGTAACAGCAGCCAGAAGGTGCCGCGGGTCATGCCACCCCATGCGATTGATCGATCTTGAACGTAAACACTCACGTGTTCTAAATAAGCTGGGTCGGGCCAGAATTCTATAGAGAAAGCACTTTTTTCTTCCTTTTATTGGGCGCTAACTCTGGCTATAGTGGGGATCTATGCAATTACGCGAATTGGAGGGGTATTCAGCGTTCAAGCCCATGCCTCGAGGTGGAGGGATGACAGATCTATATCTGGCAACCGACCAGGAGGGCCGTCAAGTCGTCCTCCGGGTGATCAAATCGTCCCATCACAAGGAACGCGCCATCCGCAAACAGTTTCTCCACGGTATTGATGTGCTGAAAAAATTAGATCATCCAAATATCATTCGTTTACTTGATTACGGAAAAATTCACGGCCATCCATGGATGTCGGTCGCGTTTTATGAGGGGCAGGATCTAAGGGAACGCATTGCAAATCATGATACCCATCTCCATACGTACGCCTATCGCCTTGTTTATCAGCTCGCAGAAACCCTGTGGTATTTGCATCGATCCGGATATCTGCACATGGATTTAAAACCGGAAAACATCCTGATCACCCACGAAATGCAACCGATCCTCATCGATTTCGATCTGGCGATGCGGCACAAATACCGCTCCTTAAAAGTTAAAAAGCTCTCCGGGACGGCCCATTTCCTCGCACCCGAGACCTATCACAACCACATCATTGATGAACGTGCAGAAATCTTTGCGTTCGGAGCTGCGATGTACGAGCTACTCAGCGGACACAAACCCTTTTTGGCGGACAGCAGCCATGACTACAAACGCAAGTTGATGGACCTGCATACGCAGCCCGCCGCCATACGTCATCATCGCGCAGGAGTTGCAGCCAGCCTGGAAATGGTCATATTAAAATGCCTTGCGAAGCGAAGGGAGGATCGATACCCTTCAATGAGCCTGGTACTTAAAGACCTGGAAGCTGTATTATGACCGATATTTTTCTCGAAGATAGACCCCGAAACAAACAGGGATGCTTGCGCCTGGTCCTGGTAGCCCTGGCGATTATGCTGGTGGGCTGGCTGGTCATCAAGGGCTGCACAGGCAAGGAAAAGCCCGATGGCGAAGCGTCCGCTCCAATCGAAGGCGTACTCGCACCGGAAACCGACCCCGCTGGAACGCCCGCGGCCTCCGGAGGCGGATCTACGAAGAGTGGTACACCTGCCGCACTTCCGGATCCCAGTGGCCCTGATCGTTCCGGGCCCCTGCTGGCTGATGCCAAGCGCTTCTACGAGCAACGCGACCTCGAAAATGCACGTAAGAAAGGCTTTGCGGCTCTGGACATGGCCACGAGTGAAGAGGGACAGCAACAGGTCGAAGCCTTCCTGGGCAACCTGAACGTCGAAATGCTATTCAGCCCGGTCCCGATGGAGGAAAAAGTAGACTACACCATCAAATCCGGAGATATCATCGGCAAACTGGCTCGGACCTACAAGACGACGTCGGAGCTGATCACCAAGGGGAATAACATCCGCGATGCCCGGCGCATCCGTGTGGGTGATAACCTGCGCATCTTCAACGGCACGTTTAAAATCCTCGTCGACAAATCCGACAACACCCTGCTGGTCACCCTGAACGATCGTTTTTTCAAGCGCTACCGGGTCGGCACCGGCGAATTCAACAAAACCCCCGTGGGCAGCTTCAAGGTGAAAGATCGCATTGTGGAACCCGACTGGTGGCAGCCGAATGGACAGAAGATCTCGTATGGAGATCCTGAGCACCTGATCGGTACGCGCTGGCTCGGCCTGAATATCCGAGGATACGGCATTCACGGCATACGCGCTGATTATGCGGATACCATTGGGAAACAGATGAGTGCCGGCTGCATCCGGATGCTGAATGCCGAAGTTGAAGAAATCCACATTTATACCCCCACCGAAACCGAAGTCGTCATTCAAGACTAACGCGATCAGACCAACCCGA
The DNA here is from genome assembly GCA_047639095.1 of Candidatus Omnitrophota bacterium. Taxonomy (GTDB): domain Bacteria; phylum Verrucomicrobiota; class Kiritimatiellia; order SS1-B-03-39; family UBA6053; genus JAPYUI01. The sequence goes on from JBLIND010000004.1 coordinate 35,658, forward strand.
GAACCATCATGAGCACGTACGTACTTCCTTTTGAAAAGGCCATCGTTGAACTCGAGAAAAAGCTCGAAGAGCTGCGCTCCTTTAGCGAAGACCAGGATCTCGACATCTCGTCGGAGATTACCAAGCTTGAACAGAAGCTCGAGGAGGAGCGCATTGCGACCTACGAGAATCTAACCGCTTGGCAAAAAGTGCAGATGTCCCGACATCCCTTGCGGCCCTACACCCAGGACTACATCGCAAAAATCACCACGAACTTTACCGAGATCTGTGGTGATCGATTGTTTTCTGACGATCGTGCGATCATCGGAGGGTTCGCCTATCTGGATGATCAGAAGGTCTTGATCCTGGGTACACAAAAAGGGCGCGACACCAAGAGTAACCTCGCCTGTAATTTCGGATGCCCCTACCCTGAAGGCTACCGCAAAGCCTTGCGCCTCATGAAAATGGCGAACAAGTTCAACGTACCGATTATCACCTTGATCGACACCCCGGGCGCCTATCCCGGCATCGAATCCGAAGAGCGGCACATCGCGGAAGCCATCGCGGTAAACCTCCGGGAGATGTTCACGTTCGGCGTTCCGATTATTTCGGTGGTCATCGGCGAAGGTGGCAGTGGCGGCGCCTTAGGCATTGGTGTGAGTAATCGCATCCTGGTGCTGGAGCACGCCTACTACTCGGTCATCTCTCCTGAAGGGTGTGCAGCCATCCTCTGGAAGGACCGCGCATTCGCCGAGGACGCGGCAGAGGCCTTGAAGATCACCGCACAGCATTTAAAAGAAGCCGGTCTGGCGGACGCCATTGTGAAAGAACCCCTGGGTGGCGCGCATAAAGATGCCGACCAGGTGGCGCTTGAAATGAAAACCCAGATCCTGCAACACCTCAGTGAACTGCAGAAGATGTCACCCCAGCAGTTGAAAGACGATCGCTACAACAAGTTCCGGGCGATGGGCATTTTCGGGACGGCCGGCACCGACGCCGCCTCCTGACCGCACCGGTTCTCCACGTGGAACCGATCTACGAAGACAACCATCTACTGGTGGTCAATAAGCCAGCGGGTCTGCTCGTCCAGGGTGATGACACGGGCGATCGCACCCTGCAGGATGAGGCGAAAACCTACTTAAAAGAACGCTACGACAAGCCGGGAAAGGTCTACCTCGGGCTGGTACATCGTCTGGACCGTCCAGTCTCCGGAATCGTCATCCTCGCTCGCACCTCAAAAGCCGCCTCCCGACTCTCGGAAGAGATTCGCGCCGGGCGCATGGAGAAGGAATACATCGCAATCGTTTCCGGCCGGGTCCCTGATGCGGGCGATTGGACGGATCGACTCGTTCGCGAGGATCGCCACAGCCGGGTCGCGCGCGCGCAGGAGGAAGGTAAAACCGCCCGATTGACGTACACCTGCATCGGCTACGAGGATGGGGTCAGTCGCGTTCGCATCCAGCTGATCACGGGCCGACATCACCAGATCCGGGTACAGTTTTCCCATCGCGGTCACCCCATCCTGGGAGACCTCCGATATGGCTCTACCCGCACGTTCCCCGATCGCGCCCTGGCCCTGCATGCCGCCAAAGTGGCGATCAAACACCCTGTTCGGCCTGAAAACATGACGTTTGAAGCCCCCCCCGGCTGGTAAAGGGGTTTATTTACGCGTACGCTGTAACCACCTATACCGAGAAGGCGTACTTCCACTCGAACAGACACAACCCCTATAGGAGTCACATGAAAACTACCCTTATTACTACGATCGCAACCTGCACTTTGATCCTGGGCCTTCCCCAGTCCCAGGCGGGTTCTCTGAATGAAACCCAGGTCGCCGGCACCGCCAAGTGGGCTCTACACCTGAACCTCGAAAAGCTGCGGGCGACTCAAGTCGGCGGCGAGTTGAACAAACGCATGTACGAACCGGAGGCCGACCGCAAAATGAAGAGTCTCGCGGCCATCTTCCGCTTTGACCCTCGCAAGGATTTGAAGGAGATCACCGTATATGGCTCCAGCGAAAAGCCGGAGCAGGCCGTTGCCCTCCTCTCGGGCACATTCGATGCCGCCCATCTGAGCACCATGATTGAAGGCGCCGACGATTACGCAGGCAGCAGCCACAATGGCACTGTTGTCCACCAGTGGACCGATAAGGGCAAAGTGAATTTTGGCAGCATCCACAACGACTCAATTGTGATCAGCCAGGGCAAACCCATGGTCGAACAGGCGCTGGACGTACTGGGTGGACAGACCGCTCACCTCGGTGCCGGCGATGAACTCGCCGCCATGGTCGCTGGAGACAACCAGGCGTTCCTGTCGATTGCAGCTGACCTGTCCAGCATGGGCAAGCTGGATGCGAAGGCTCAAATGTTTCAGCACGCAAGCAAAGCGGGCTTCACGCTCCATGAAACAACTCGACACGTCGTCGGCACTTTGAACATCGAAGCAAAATCCGTCGAAGTCGCAGGACAAATCAACACGATGCTCGCCGGGATTGTCGCAGCGGGCACGCTGAACGAGAAGCCGGAGCTCAATCAACTGGCCAACAGCACGAAAGTCACACAGGACGGGAACCTCGTTCGCCTGACCGTGATGCTCCCGACGGCGGACCTCATCAAGCTGATGGATGAAGCCGAGGCCTGGAAAAAGGAATTCTAAGGAATACTTTAATCGACACTGAAGGCATGCCTGGAGGAATCCAAACCAAGACCGATGAAGAGCTCGCCTGCGATACGCAGGCGGGCTCGCTTTACGCTTTCGAAGAATTGCTGGGCCGTTTTGAGGAACGCATTTACCGCTTCATCGCTGCTCGAACACGCAACCTTCAGGATGCGGAGGATTTGACCCAACAGGTCTTCATGAAGGCCTATCACAACATCGAAAAGTATAACCCGGCCTATCGTTTCTCCACTTGGGTCTACACCATCGCTCGACGGCAGGTGATCAGTCATTATCGCCGACAGAAACCCGAAGGGGACAGCGAGGTGGAGCTCAGTGACGAGCGCACCCCGTTTCTTTCTATCGCCGCAGATGACGATGCCCGCAACCTGTGGCAGGTGGTGTATCAGTGCTTAAGCGAAAATCAATCTACGGTGCTCTGGCTGAAGTACCATGAAGATTTCAGTGTCGCAGAAATTGCCCGAAGCATGCAGAAAACCCAAACCCACGTGAAGGTCCTCCTGCATCGCGGACGCCAGAAGCTGGCAGCCGTCCTCGCAGATTCAGCACCTGCGAGCGACGACCCTTGGGCAAATATCGCCTTGATCAATAAACAAATCAGTTCCGGAGGATCCTCCTCATGAAAAACAAGACCCGCCCTTTCCCCGATCAGCTTGAGCAAGGTCTCCGCAAAGATGCCTGCCGCCTGCCCTCCCCGCCTCCGGAGTTGCACGCCCGAATCATTGAACGGATTCAAAACGATACCCAGGATGAGCACGCACGGACGTTCGATCGTGCAGACCGGTATGGCGCTCGCGTCTGGCTACCCTGCGCCACGGCGCTCGCCCTGCTCCTGGGCTTGGGGATCAGCTTCCTTCCAAAGCAGGCGCAACCTGCGGTGGAGACCCAGGCGTCGATCTCCTTCCCACATAATCCGGTTGGCGAAGCGGCCGCGACTCTGGGTGTGATGCTGCAGGATCCCCTTCAGGCAGAGGTGCAGAATCTTTCACAGGATGTGCGATCGGCCACCCGCTTTCTGCTGACCACTTTTAGCGCCCCCCCGCCCGTTCAAGGTAGTTGAAGCGCCCGTTCTCCGAGCAATGCGGACTCAGGCTTTTTGGGCCTGAATGACCAGGTCGTAGAAGAGCGCCATCTGCTCTTTAAGCGCGAGGACGGGATCGGCAGGCTTCGTGCGCGCCTCCAGCAGGACCCATCCATCGTAATCCATGCGAACGAATTGTTCGATCAGCTTGGAATACGGATAGGTGCCCACATTCAACTCACGTACATGAGCGGTGCGCCCGAAGTAGTCTTTCACAAGGTCAAAATTGTGCGCAAGACCTTTGCCGAGCAAATCCTCTGGGTTGGAATTCCAGCACACCCGAGCATCAGGGTGATCAGCAACCTCCATGATCTTCCGGATGGTTGGCAACTCGGACATATCCCCATGCACTTCGAGCCGGACCTGCTGACCAAAGCCCGACCCGAATTCGGCCAGTTCACGAAGGGACCGGCCGATCTGCTCAATCGTTTTTTCCTTCGGGACGTCCTTCTGAAAGTCGTTCGGCTTCACCTTCACACCCGAGCCGCCAATATCGTGGCTGAGTTGAATGAAGGCCTTCGCCGCCGTGATTGCCGCCTTTAAAGCCTCCGCATCGGTATGATCAAAACGCTCGTTTGACCCCGGTCCAAGACATTCGACCGGACTATCATCAAAGCGCTTTTTTACGTCTGCACGCTGGGCGCTATTTAAGAATGGCTCAACGCCATGCTTGTGGGTCGTGCGCAGCTCGACACCAAAGATTTCCGCGGCTTCGCAATGCTTCAACAGCGAAAGGAGATCCCAGTCTGCGCCCCAGAGGTAGGTGACCAGCCCGAAGCCCATATCGGCTCCAGGCTTTGTATAATCAACCTCCGTGCGTGTCGCCATTACTTGCTCGAATTCAGCGATTCAAGCAGAGCATCCAGATCCAGATCTTCGTCGGAAGCGGCGTCCGTTTTCGCGGGAGCCGCAGCTTTCACATCAGCCGCAGCTTTCTCTGCCGCGGCCGCAGCGGCTGCTTTGGAGGCCGCCGCCGCCTCATCAGCCTCTTTTGCGGCCTGGGCAACGGCTGGATCGATCGTTGGGGAGCCGCTCAACAAGGCGTCCAGGTCATCCGTCGGCGCGGCACTTTCAGGAACCACGGTTTTTGCAGCCTCACCAACCGCGGAGGCGGTTGCATCTGCATCTTTTTCGATGGTCTCGATCAGTGCGTCCACATCCGGATAGTCACCCGCATCCGGCTTGGCATCAGCGGCAACTTCTTTGGCCGCATCGCTTACGTCGGCACTCGTGCTTTTTGCACCTTCACCCAGCGATTTCAGCAAGTCATCCAAATCCACGTCTGCAGGTTCAGGCGTTGGAGCAGGCTCGGGCGTTGGCGCAGGCTCAGGCGTTGGCGCCGGTTCAGGCGTTGGCGCCGGTTCAGGCGTTGGAGCAGGCTCAGGCGTTGGAGCAGGCTCAGGCTCGGGCGTTGGCGCCGGTTCAGGCGTTGGAGCAGGCTCGGGCGTTGGAGCAGGCTCGGGCGTTGGAGCAGGCTCGGGCTCGGGCGCCGGTTCAGGCGTTGGAGCAGGCTCGGGCGTTGGAGCAGGTTCAGGCGTTGGAGCAGGTTCAGGCGTTGGAGCAGGCTCGGGCGTTGGAGCAGGCTCGGGCGTTGGAGCAGGCTCGGGCTCAGCAATAGGAGCTGCATCAGATACGACCGCCTTGGTTTCCTCGGCATTGCTACTGATGCTCTGCAACAAGGCATCCAGGTCTGCATCAGCCCCAGCCTGGTCAACTGCGGGCTCGGGCTCACTCTCAGGTGCAGCCGTTTTGACCACGGCTTCGGTTTCGCCAGCCGTTTCCTCAATGCTCTGCAACAAGGCGTCCAAGTCATCGTCTAGCGCAGGCTTCTTTACAGGTCCGACGACTTCCTTAACCGGATCCACGGCCTTTTCGGGATTCTTCGGCTTCTTGGCCACGGCCTTAACCGGGTCTGGTAGCGGGGTAGGTAGCGGGGTAGGTTTGGCTTCCGGCTTTTCGATCTCAGAAAGCAAGGCGTCCAGATCATCCTGATCCTGCTGTTTGAGTTCCTTAACCGGAGCGGCCGCTTCAATCGCAACATTTTTGACGGGCGTAACCTTCGGAACTTTGGAAGTACGCAGCATCGGAGCCGACGCTCCAGTAACGGCGCCAACCGCGACCGCTTTGGCCTTGGGCGCTGCTTCTTTCGGGGTCTCCGTTTTTACGGGAGCGACAACAGCTGTAGCAGAGACCGCTTCGACACGCATCGGTTTCGGCACAATGACCGTCTCGGAGACATCATAGTAGTCTTTTATATATCCGGCAAAGTAGCTTCCCTTGAGCGATGCACCCATGAACCCTTCATGAATTTCTGAAGGAACGCCTACATACTGTTCAACCTCGCCGCCATCCTTCATGAGAGATAAGACCGATGAAGAAGACTCGTAGTAGACCGCATCAAAGATGACCGACTGAATGGGAATCATTTGTACCCCTTGCCAGGTCACACCTGGGGCATTTAGATAGATCCCCTTGACGTTCTTCGTGTAATAGCCCCCTTTTTCCGGGGAATCCATGAATTGCTGATAGATCTTCTGCTGGACGCCATAGTGCGTAGCTTTGGAATCGTCGCGGAATTCGACGGTAAGGCTATAGGCGCTTGGATCGTATTGGGCGGCAAGAATGAGTTCGGAAATCACGGGAACTCGCTGATTGACGGGCCAATTCCCCTTCTTACTCGTGGTAAAGCAACCCGACACCACAACGGCCAGGGTGGTTAAGATAACCAATTTAATATTCTGCATGCTGATGCCTTTATTGAGTTAAAAAATCAGGATCTATTCCTGTATGGTAAAGGCTAGCACCATTATTCGGGGTCTAAAAGCCCAATTTAGTAGCGGTTCACAAGAAATTGGTGCAAGAAATCACCATGCGTTGCCTTTCGACCATTATCACGCCAGCAGCCGTTTTACTCGGCCTGACCCTATATGCCTCAGCCAAGCCGCCTGAACCCTACCAATGGGTCAACACTTTTGATATCCCCGGGATTGAAGATGACGCTTCCGGCGTGACCTGGAGCCCCATTACCCGGAACTTGTATGTCATCATCGACGGTCCCGAACGGATCGTCGAGCTGACACCAGAAGGCCAGGCACTACGCCAGATCAAGCTCAAGGGCTTTGAGGATACGGAAGGCATCTGCCACATTCGTGAAAACCTGTTTGCGGTAGTGGAAGAAGAGGAGATGACCGTTACCTTTGTTGACCTCTCAAAGGATGTGTTGAGCGTGTCTGCCAAGGAGGGTCGAGTCATACGAGTCGGCCAGCCCCTCCCAAAAGATGCCCGATCCGGACTGGAGGGCATTTCTTATGATGTCGCCACTGACACGCTGTACGTCGTCCGAGAAGCGGACCCCAAAGAGGTCTATACCATCCATGATGCCAGTAGCGCCGCCCCGAGGGTCGCTCCCGCGCCGCTGCTCCTGAAGGCGGTGGATGCCCTGGATGATCTTTCGGACATCCTCTACTCGGCCGATGAAAAGCTCCTCTATATCATCAGTGACCGCAGCAAGGCGTTTGTTCGAATCCGACCCGACGGCTCCGTACTGGATCAATTATCCTTAAAAAAGGACCACCTCGGTCTGAAAAAAACCATCAAAGACGCTGAGGGGATTACCCGAGATCATCGAGGCTACCTCTTTATCTGCAGCGAACCTCGCCAGATTCATGTTTTTGCCCCAACCACCCTTGCCAAGCCATGATCGGCGGGATTCCCCTGTTGCAAACCAAAACCTTTATCGAGATGTTAGATTGCGTGATCGGAAGATTCATATTCCTAATCTTGTTATTCGGCGGGGTATTTCAGACGTTTGCCACCCCCGCAGACCATGCGCTTGCCTACCTGGAGAATTTCGCCGACGAACAGGATCTCAGCGCGGATGAACGTGTGATTCTGCAAGGTGCCGTCGACGCCCTTTCACATGAGTCCTTCATCGAACGGGAAAAAGCCGCGTACACCATTGTGCGCTTTGGCGTGAGCGCCCTCCCCCGGCTGAACCGCTCTCGTCTTGAACAGCCCGCAGACACCGGCTTACGCATGGACATTCTCGGCCAACAAATCCGGGCAGACGCCACCGGCCTCCCGAATCGCCTCGTCCAAAGCATCGACCTACTCATCCAGCAGGGTGATGAGCGCGTGGCCCCGCGCCTCCTGGAACTCCTCGATAATGATGAGGAAGCAGTTCGTCATCACGCAATCTATGCGCTACGCCACATCAGTGGACAATCCCTTGCGTTTGGCGCAAACGATTCCCCCGCTTTACGTGTTATGGCGACTCAACGCTGGCGGGAGTGGTGGAACATGACGAAGGACGATTTCACCTTGCCCGACCCATCCCATGATTATTACCTGCTGGTCAGCATCGGAGCGCGCGTGAAGCTGCTCCGCAAAGATGGACATCCCCTCTGGGACACTTCGCTTCCCGCCCCGTCGGGAAAGGACCAGGTTACGCCGCCTATCCTGGGGATGACCCCGATGGATGATGAGCGCCTGGCCGTCACAACCCTCTCAGAAAATTACCTCAAGATTATCCAGCGGGGCTGGGTTCAACTTTCCGAGCGGGATGTATCGATCAAGACCGAGGATGTGGCGAACAGTGTGAGTTACAATCCAATTTCCGACCAGCTGATGTTGAGTCTCGCACATTCTGAATACGGAATTGCCGAATTGCACGCGGACGGAAGCTCCGCCTGGCTAAATGGCAGTAGCCGAAGCATGATTTACGATGCACATGCCCTACCCAACGGGAATGTGCTGTTTGCCGAATTCGCCCAGGGCCGGATTCGGGAAGTCAGTCGCCATGGCGTTAATCAGTGGGAATTCGCGGCTGAAAAACCCACCCGGGTGAACGTGTTAGTCAACGGCAATATCCTGACAAATATTCGAAGCACCCTCGTCGAAGTGGATCGGGCGAAAGAGGTCATCTGGTCACACGAACTGCCCTCCGTGCCTCATGATTTTACGCGTTTGCCGGATGGGCGGACCGCCGCCTTTGTACCGCAACAGGGTCTTATCATCATCGACCAGGATCATAGCCAATTGATGCTGATCGAGGCCGGAGATGAAGCATACGGAACGGTGAATGTCGCTCCGCTCAGTTACCTGACATTTCCAACCCCAGACTGATACAAGGTGAATTCCGATTAAGCCCGCATGGCGTACGCGCCATAGGCTTCAACCGGTGCCGGCGCATGCACCATCTGCAGCTCGCCCATGTGCTTCCAGTCGACCAGAATACGCTTGGCATCGATGGATCCCGTTACCGTCCCATAATCCTGGGTGTGGGGATGAACCAGGAAATCACCAATCTGGTAGTGATCGGTTCCGGAATAAAACCGGGCACCCTTTTGATTCATGATCTGCTCAAGCAGCTCGCTGACTTCAACCTTTAAAAAGGAATCACCATTCTCCACCTGCAACCAGCTTTGAACGGTCTTGTGTTCGGCCCCGGTAAAAACGGAAAGGAAGGCGATCACGTGCCCTTCGCCGGGCACATAATTCTTGCGAAGCATTTCATCAACCATGGCCCGCGCCTTACTGGCGCGCATGCCTTGATACTCGGGGTGTACATCAATCATCATCCCGGATTCACGCAGGAGGCTCCACTCATCTAGCTTGGCCTTCACCTGGCGCGAAATCAGTCCGCATCCAGACGCCAGGGGTTCGAGATCGCGCTCGGGTATTTTCATGGCTTCGGATAGAGCTTTCAACACACTTTCCTCGCCTCGCAGATCAAGCGTCTCCGCCCATTCAAGCAAGGACGGCAGCACCTTTACCGGGATAAACTCTTTCTTGCGCAAAACCGGAGACTCCAGGTACTTCGCGCGGAGCACTTGAACAAATTGCTCCTTGCTCAAGGATCGACGCTTCGCAACCCCTGAATGGGTTTTCATGCAACCGGATCGGATCCAGCTCTTGATGGTAGTTTTACATACACCGGCCACGCGGGCGGCTTCTGCAACGCTCAGATCATCCACCAGGTCTTTGTAAATGGTGGTGGTGAAATATTTCTTCCCCTTGATGGTCCGGTAGGGCAAGCCCTCCTGAATCCAGAAAGAAAAGCGGCGGTAGTAGGTCTTCGCCATCTTGTCAAATTCAGCGGTACCGGGGGCCGCGAAGAATCGGGCCGCGTCTTCAGCGGCTTTAGCAAGTGAGTAAAACGTGCGGGCCCCCTGCTCAATGACGCCCTGGCGGTGCATGTCACGACGCTCACGCCATTCGAGAAAACCCGCCTGCGCTTCGGGGCTGAGCACAACCAGGCCACTCATGTCGTGATCAATCGAGAGACCGATTTTACGGCAAACCGTATCGATCAAGGTCGGATGCTCACCAATCGATTTGGCAAAATCGGTTTTCCGTACCCAGTCCTGACGCTGCATTTTCTCATCTACCCAGGTTTTAATGTGAAGCTCTGCTTCAGGCGGCACTCGCATATGGCCATTTAAATCCAGCTCACAGGGCAGTTCACATTGGCGGCAGATCGATTCGCCGATGTTCCGATGGATGCCAACCGCTTTGCAGATATCCACCAGACGATTCCAACCACGAATCTTGCAGTAGTTACCCGTGGCCAGGAGGCAGGCTTCTTCCTTATCAACGCGGTATCGGTTGGAAAAAAGGGTGGCCCGAATTTTATTCCGTTTCACTTGTTCAGCCAGCGTCCGGGGCGACATGGCCACAAACTCTCCCAAGGTTGAGAGGTTTAAATGCTCTTCAGGTAATGCTCGTATTTGAGCGCAAATTTGTTCGAGAGAAGTATCAGTCATGGTGCCGTCCTGAGTAAAGTTCTATACTACAATGTCCGCTCTGCTGATGTCGGAACATGTCGCTATTGGGACACCCTGAAAAAGGAATTTAAATAGGCGCCCAGAGAGCCTCGAATCTCTTTATGTCGATTGGTATATAGTACGTGAGGGAAGGTGAAGTCCTGACAGCCCTATGTACTTTTCAGGTCAGAAAAAGCGAAATTTCAGCCAAGGCTTTTAAGGAACAACTTGAGGCCGGACATTTCTAACAAACGATGCCTGAGCAGTGTCTTCGCAAACCAACGGGCGTGATCTTTTCGCCCATTTTCCAGCCAAAAATTGCCATTGTCCAGGCAACTGCTTCGCAGCGCTTCTTTCACGTCATGCACGTCCGCTGCACCCGCCCAGCTCGATGGCTGTTCAAGTAAATCCAGCAATACGGGCACAAATTCGGGCATTCCCCGCCAATTGCTGCTTTCTTGACTGATACTCTCACCCACGCCCTGCCCGCGGTAAGCGGCCAGGACCTCATCGACCAGCCCGATGGGATGCCGGGCAGCAATGCGCATATAATACTCATAATCTTCGCCCGTACGCCATACGGGCTCCTCTCTCATCCCGCCCAGCTCCTGGAAAAGTGCTCGCTGCAGCATGACCGTACTCGTGGTCACCCAGCAATGCTTCAGCATAGCCTTGAAGCAAAAGCCCGCCGGCGGAAGCATCCCCTCATGCCGGACTCGCTGAACCACGTCATTGTTATCAATCACCCGGCAATAGGTATGCGAAAGAGGGAACTCCGGATGGGCCTCCATGTAGGCCACGTGCCGCGTAAGCTTATCCGGATCCCAAAGGTCGTCCGCGTCCAGGAAGGCCACATATTTCCCGCGTGCTTCCGCCATGCCCTGGTTGCGGGGAATCCCGGGAACACTCGAGTTCGACCCCCGCTCGACCAATCGGATCCGATCGCCGAATTCCCGCAGGATCTCCAGGGTGCCGTCCGTCGAACAGTCGTCGATAACGAGATATTCGAACTCCGTGAAGGTCTGACTGAGCACACTTTCGATGGTCCGGCGAACGTAGGACGCCTTATTAAAGGTCCCGGTTATCACACTGACGATTGGATCGGCCATATCGGGGATACCTACACCAAAGCCTATGAAAGCAAAAGTAGAATGAAGATGTACGACGCATCTGGCCGGGCTATTCCAGCGAAAATGCGACCCAGGTATCCCCCGCTTTTGCGTTGATCTTCCCCCCACCCGTCGCCGGAACCACCAGATACTGCTTCCCATCGATGGCATACGTCGCGGGTGGAGCAGATCCCGCAAATGGCAGGGTGTAGGACCAGAGCTCCTGGCCACTCGCCTTATCGAATGCCCGGATCTTTTTATCCTGGGTCCCGGAACAGAAAACCAGGCCACCGGCGGTTACGAGCGGACCGCCAAAGTTATACGTCCCGGTGATCGGAATCCCTTGCCGGGTCAATGCTTCGTGTTCCCCCAGAGGAACCTGCCAGGCGATTTTTCCGGTGTTCAAATTCAAGGCGGTCAAGGTGCCCCAGGGTGGTTTAACCCCGGGGTACCCTTCATGATCGTACAGCTTGTCAAAACCATGATTCCGATACGAAGGGCGCTCTGGACGCGTCAGCGGCTTCTCATACACGCGGTCACGATCGAATATATAGTCAAGCAGCTCTGCTCGTTGGGTATCGGTGATCTGAGGGAAAGGCGGCATGACCGTACGGCCGGACTTGAGTAAGGCGATCACATCCGGATCGGTCAACCGCGAGGCCAGTCCGTACAAAGGCGGACTGACGCCGACCCCTTCCCGGCTCAGGCCATGACACCCGATACAGAACAGCTCGTAGACCTTGCGACCTGCCGTCGGGACCAGGGTCGTTTCATCGATCGGCGGACGCTCGTTTCGACTGACTTTCACCAGCGATGACAGGGCGCTCGCGCTGATATAAAGGTAGCCCGTCGTCGGGTCGAAACTTGCCCCCACCCACTCGCCACCTCCGTTTGTCCCGGGATGCATAACCATCCAGCGATCGGCCTGGGGGACTTCGAACAACCCGAAGGCGGCCCCTTCGATCTGCTTCATAATCGAGGCCCGCGCTTCCACGGTCCGGTCCGTTACCATATCCAGGGAGAAGCCCTGTCGGACAAAGGGCTCCGGCAACTCCAGGTGCGGTTGATAGGGCCAGGTTTCTTCGCCCGGCAGTTTCGACGTCGGGGCGCGGACCAGTCGAACCGGAAACAGCGACTCGCCGGTCAGGCGATCGAGCAGAAAGGTCTGTCCGAACTTGGTGATCTGGGCCACAGCATCCACGCGTTTCCCCCCGCGCTCCACGGTGACAAGGTTGGGTGAAGCCGGCAGATCGCGATCCCAGATATCGTGGCGAAATTCCTGATGATGCCAAAGGTAGTTGCCGGTTCGCACATCGATGGCGATCACGCAATTGGCATAGAGGTTCAGGCCGCGATGACCCACACCGATAAAATTTGGCTTGGGCGAGCCCGTGCTGACGTAGGCAATTCCGCGCACCTCGTCCAGGGCCATACCGCTCCAACAATTGGCCCCCTGCTCCACCCGATCCCAGGTGTCAAATCCCCGCTCGCCCGCTTGTGGCAGGGTGTGAAAGGTCCAGCGGATCTCGCCCGTGCGGACATCCAAGCCATAGACGTCTTTCAGATACCCGGGAATGATCAGCGTATCCTGAAAGACCACCCCCGCAGCTCTTGTTTCTACGAAGGGTATACGCATGAGGACTCGACCATCCGCAGGATCCAGGGCAATCAACTCCAGGCCGGCTCCAAAAATCACTCGCCCGGGGTTTGCCGCATCACCGGGCCAGTAGCACAAACCTCGAAAAGCCGGTCGATGTTTGAACGGCACGCGCCAGCGCTCCTGCCCGGTCGCCGCATCGAGCCCAACCATCGCATGCCCCACGGTTGGCGTAATCAACACGTCGCCGATAATCACCGGATTCGCCTGGATATTGCCCTTTCCGTCAGCGGAGTGATAGGTCCAGGCATGCTTCAAACGGTGAACGCTGCTCGTGGAAATCTCGGACAGCCTGGAATAGCGCGTAGCCGCATGATCTCCGTGCGAGCGTGTCCATCCCACGGTGTCTGTTTCCGCTCCGTTCGCAGGTGTGAGCGATGCGGGATCAGCCGCCGGAATCCATTTGACCGGCGGCAAGGCCGCCCGGGCCGCAGCATCCTCCACCGCCCAGTAGTCAACTTGCGCATGGGCCAGCGAGACGCTGATCAACCACCAACCCGCAAAACGAATCAACGCACACTCCCCCAGACATCCTTCGGCCAGGGATCACAACCCGGTTTGATAAGCATTTCCGGTCCCCGCCCGCTCACCTCACGTAAGGCCGGCAGCCCCAGGTGCTGGTGTTTCACTTCCAGATGCATCCAGTGCATGGTAGAAAGGATGGCGGCGGCAGTTGCGCCCCCTTCCATGAAGAGGCGATCCACCTTGCACACGGAAAGTAGCTCACGAATGGCCTCCGCGAGCCGCGTAACCAACACGTTTTCCTGGAAAGGCAAATCACCTCCATAATCCCCAATCGCAAGCATCATCACATGATGGGCGTCCAATTGCCCTACGATCGACTCCGCCCAGGCATGTGCTTCATGGGAACTGAAATCAGCACCAAAAAATTCAGAAGGCATAAGGACAAGCGGCACGTTATGCGTCGAACAGGTCTCCTCACAGCCATGATCCCACGCGGTTTTACTGCCACAGACAAACAAGGTCCGCTTGCGTCCGGTGATCGGCCCTGAAAGAGAAACCGGGTTGGGCGCGGACGCTACGTCCGAAGCCCGCGATGCGCGCCCGGTCCATCTTCGATCCAGCAGGGCCTCAAAAAATTCCACTCCGCCTGCCGCAAGCGTATGCACATCCACCTGCTCTGCCCGTGCGCCCAGATCCTTTGACGTCCCGGCGTCGGGAATGACCAGCCCTTTATCGGGCAGGCTCCCCTGCCCACCAATCACGAGAATGTCTGTGTCTTCGGAACCCGCCAACATCCTCACGATCTCAGAGGACATCACCGGATGCTTGGGATCCATGGCGAAATCACTTTTATAAAGGGGTTCACCCTGGTGGTAGAAGATCCCGTCGCGAATCATCTGGCCTTGCGTCGGATTCACCGGAATCAGGAGGGCGCGTGACTGCCCGGTTATGCTTAAAGCGGCTCGCAACTCCTCCACGACGTGGCCGCGCAGGACGGAATCGACTTTCTTAAAAATCCAATCCGGATGAAATGCGCATACGTCGCGAAAGGTCTGTTCGACTGCCATCGCCGCTTCATGCGGCGAACACCCACGGGAGTTGGAACTGATCGCAATCAAGTCCGGCTTGGAGGATGCGTTGGCTACCGGCTTGAAGCTAAGCTGAACCTCCGCGTTCAATCCCCGCGCGGCCGCAGCGCCTGCCAGTTCCGCGGCACCGGACAAGTCGTCTGAAATCACTACGATCATGCCACTCATTAAAACCGAGACGGCATCGGCTTGCCAGTGCAAACTCCGCGCAGATCGAACTACTGCAGCGAACCCGCCAGGGCCGCATCCTTCACATTCCAGACTTTCACCGCGCCAGTGTAGTCCCCGGAGAGAATATGCAAATTGTCACAGGTAAAGACGGCCTGGGTTGGCAAATCTTCGAAGCCGGAAATGGTCTTCAACACTTTCCCACTGCCATCGAGGATAAACACCTGCTTGTCTCGACCCGCTGTAACCAGCTGTCCTGCCTGGTTATACTCCACGCTGAGTACACCGCCGCGAACCCGTTTGCCTTTGGGTTTATGCAGTGCGACATTCCGGGCCGCCCAGCCTTCGATGGTGTCCCACAATACCAGCTTGCCATCCTCCGAACAACTCGCCAGCAGCTCGCCGTCGGCTCGCCAGCTGAGATCCGTAATCCGTTCGGAATGCTCAGCCAGGGTGAAAATAATGCCCCCGACACGGGGGTCCCAGATATGCAGGCCACCGGATCGGTCACCGCTTGCCAACATGCTGCCATCCGGACTGAATTCCATCGAGGTGACCCAGTCGGTGTGCTTCTTGATTTTAAAAAGTTGCTCACCCGTTTCCGTGGAATAAATCTTCACGAACTTACTCGGGCCGCCCAAGGCGATGTACTTGTGATCCGCACTGATATCGGCGGCAAGAACCGTGTCGTATTCATCCCCGACTTCAATCTTCCGCACCCCAGTTTTTACATCAAAGACGACAACTTTGCCGGAATGGGCACCACGCCCACCCGCAGCGAGGAGCAACTCGCCATTCCGACTGAATTTCAACACAAAGGCCACGCGCTCCGGGAACGGCAACTCCCCCAATGATTCAAGAGTTTCGGTATGGTAGAGCCGAATGCGCTCATGTCCCGCGACCGCCGCCACCGGCGCCCAGCGACTCGTGGCCATCGCGGTCACCGGATGCGCATGCACGAGGGCGGGCAGATTCAGCGCGGGCAAGGCCTCGGGCAGTGCCTTAACCCCCTTCACGCCCCCTTCAACGGAGACGGCCCCGAAATCGACGGACCGTTTATCTGATTTCTTTACGACACTCCCGGACGTCTCCAGCAAGCCCCCCTTGATCCAGGCTTCAATCGTGGCAATCTGATCCGCCGGAATTTTCGGCTTCTTCGGGGGCATTTCAGGCTCGTCCGCGTGGGTGATCACGCTCACCAGCGCACTCTGGCTGGGACTGCCGGAGGTCACGATCTCTCCGCTGCTGCTGCCAACCAGCAAGGCCTGATAAGACGCCAGGTCGAGATCACCCTTTGACTTATCCGGGTTGTGACAATCGAGGCAATGCTGTTTAAAAATCGGCCTTACATGATCTTCGTACGTAATTTTTTTGTCTGCGGCGAAGCCCAGCATCGCGCTGCCACTGATCAGGATGGATAGGAATTTTTTCATGGTCGTATTGAGCGCTGACATCACAGCTTAGTGATTAAATCCAAATTCGGTACTGTTCAAAATACCCCACAGGACATCTTCATACGCCGCGCGCATCAGCTTGGGATCATTGGCATCCACATCGGCCAACAACGCCTTATACATCGCCAGCTCCTTTCCCGAAGGCTTGCGACTCAAACAGCGCACATACAACGATCCGATAACGTCTTCGACCGAGGCCTTGGCAGAGATCTGATCTACGATCACTTTCGACTGCTGCATCATGCGGTCGACACTGGTCCCGTTGATCATTTCGAGCGCCTGGGAAAGGGTCGCCTCCTTATTCACCTCACACGCGCACACCGACAAGCGCTCGCTGGCGCCGAAGGTTTTCAGGAAAGCATCCTTACCGCCACCCTGGAATAACTGGGTCGCGCGCATGCCCTTGGGGTAGCCCGTGATGTTCGCCGTGGTTTCCGTCGCATGATGGATGGTGTCCAGCATGACTTCGGCCTGCAGGCGGCGCACATAGCCATGCGAGAACTGGGTATGGTCATCGGCATTCGTTTCGTTCAGGGTGCTGGACAACTGGTAGGTCCGCGAGAGGAGCACGTCCCGGATCAAGCGCTTCGCATCAAAATCATAGGCCACCAACTTGTCCGCCAATGCGTCGAGGAGCTCACTGTTCGCAGGTGGATTGCTGATCCGCACATCATCAATCGGATCAATGACCCCCCGACCAAAGTAGTGCGCCCAAATCCGGTTGGCCACATTACGTGCAAACATACGATTGTCGCGTGAGGTCATCCAGTCCGCGAGAATCGGCCGGGGATCTTTACCTTCGACGTCAGGTTCTTCACCTCCCAGAAACTTGGCCGGCACGGTCTCCTTGTACACCGGATGCTCACTTTCGGTCAGCTTTGTGTTATAGCGCACAAACACCTCACGCTCATCCGCCCCGCGCTTGGTGCTGATGCCTTCAAAAAAGCCGGTGAACCCGTAGTAGTCGTCCATGGTCCAGCGGTCAAAGGGATGGTTGTGGCACTGGGCACATTGGATTCGAGTGCCCAGAAACTGCTGGGCCACATTTTCCGCCATCTTCTGCGCCGTAATGCGATCACTCGAGGTGTAAAAATTCGCAGCGGGGCTGTGGAGGTTGCTGCCGCTCCCTGAAATCAAGGCGTGCACCATTTCGTCAACCGGCACGTTGCGCTTCACCGCATCTGCAATGAAGTGGTAATAGTTCCAGACCGCTTTCAAGGGTCGGGTGGAATTGTTCTGCTGTCGCCCTTCGGTGATCTGTAAAAGCTCGCCCCACTTCATGGACCATACATCCGCAAATTCATCGCGCTGCAGGAGCTGGACCACCAGGCTTTCCCGCTTGCTCGGGCTCGTGTCCTGCACAAACGACTGGTACTCCTCCGGACTCGGCGGCAGCCCGATAATATCGATGAACGACCGGCGGACAAACTGTTCATCGGTACAGATCTCGGATGGCAGGATGTGGAGCTTCTTCAACTTGTTGAATACGTGCGTATCGATGTAGTTCGATTCGGGTGTGCCGTTCCACTGATAATCGTCATTGGGCAAGACGATCACTTCTTGCCCCACGGTGAACTTATCAAAGCGTGCGAACACGTGCGCGGAACCGGGATCGCCTGCGGTCACATCACCGCGCTCGTCGATGTTTACCGTCCGCTCGTTGTTGGTCAGAAACACCCCCAGATGGGTGACATCCCGAACCGTTCCGTCGTCATAGTGCGCCATGACCACCATCTGCTGAGCAGGTGGGGGTGAAGCCTGCTTGAACACCAGCTGGTCGGGCAGGAAGGTAATGCCCGTGACCTTAGCGGTATTGGCTTCATCGTTCTTCGCACCGGTTTCGATCCACTCCAGGAGGGTGGCGTAATACTCACTGTCCCGGGTCATGCACTCGCCCCCGGTATGGGTGACCTCGCCCGTGGCTTTTTCCAGGAGCAGGCTCTTCGCGGGCACGGCCAGGTCGATCCGACGCCCGATGATTTCACGGGTAAGGCGGTGGTAGTCGCCCTCGGGATCATAACCGAACAAGGAGAGCATAAAGCCGTCCTGTCCGCGCGCGGAACCATGGCAGGACCCCGTGTTACACCCCATGCGCATGAAGGTGGGTTCGACGTCCAGCAGAAAGCTGACCGGGCGCTTGACCTTTGCCTGCCGGGTCTCGAACGGAATCTTTTTCTCCACCCCTTCATACCGGATCGTAATGGATCCCTTGCCATCGGCTTTCGGCCAGAAGACATCGCCCTTCTGTTCGAGCAGGTCCGCATTAGAGATGCTGACCTTGGCCTGGCGAAGCACGTTTCGCGTCTCGTCATCCTTATAGATCGCCTGCACGACCAGGTGTTGGCGATCCGTCTGACCATCCAGTGAAATCGATGCGGGGTAGACGCGAAGCTCACGCGGCTTTTCTGCAACAGCAGCACCGACGAGGACCAGGAATAACATTAAACAAATGGCGTTCTTCATAACATTTCTCAAAGCGGGGAAACCCGGTACGTCGCCCCGAAAAACGGGACGCAAAATCAACGTGAACCAACCTTACTTCTGGACGACCCGTTTGCGCTCGGGATCGATGCGTAAATACCCGTATCCGGATAATTGGCGAAAGGTGTCACCCGACTCGGTGATGAATTCAAACACGGTTTTCACACCGCGATTCATCCCATACAGAGCGTCCTCAGTGGCTTTCACTTTCAACACGACTTCTTTATCGTCTTTGCTGACTTCCACAAACTCTTCGAGCGCGTTAACGCCGCGCGGGAGGCCGGTAAGCGAAACTTTTGCTTTGCCATAGAACGGCTTCAGCACATTGATCCCACAAACTATCTCCGCCGTTTTCCCCCGCTCCACCGAGCTGCGTTTCACCGCAACTTTTACATAGGGCTCGCTGATTTTAAGCGGAATCATTGCACTCGAAGCAAACAGCAACCTGTCGCCATTCCGTGGATTCCCCTTCCCGGTACGACCGGTGATGGTGACGGGATAAATGCCCGGCGCAACTTTGGAGTTAGCCGAGACCAGAAACTCGACCTCCGTTTCGTCTGGCTTGAGAACCATTTGCTGAGCACGATTCACGTTCGCTGGCACCCACTCCATATTCAGCTCAATCGGTCCTTCAAAACCGGGCTGACGCGTGACCTTAACTGCACAGGTGATCTCGCCTTCCGGCACCAGATCGGCCACCGGCGGTCCAACCTCGACCGTAAAGGGTGCCGCTTCGGTAACGCGCAGGGCGATTTTGGTGGGAAAGGTGTGATGCTGGCCATAGCCGCCGTTTCGCGTGGTGAACACAATGGGCTGCTGGAAGCTGCTGGTGAACGACGCCGCTTTCGCATCCTCGGGGCGGGCGATCACTTCGAAGAGATAAACGCCCGGTTTAACGTCCTTGCTCGCCGTGAACAACACCGGTGTGCGGTCCTCGCCTTTGCGGAGGGTTCCGGAGGTCATCGTGACCCCTTTCGGCAGACCAAGCGCGTCAAAGACGACCGGTTCCGCATAGGCAAAACCGTAGACCGTTCGATGACTCATCCAAGTATTGTACCGGCTATCCCGGCCGACGACCACGCTGTTGCGCGCCTGGTAGTACGACTGGTTTTCGTAGCTCGGCATCCACGCCAGCACATGCGGCTTCACTTCTTCGATCTCGATTCGGTAGACATAATCCTCCTGCCCGCGACCATGGGTGTCGGACAACTCGATGACGTATTCTTTCTCCTTACTGCTGGAGCTCAAGAGCTCGGCCGGATCCAGGAGATCGCGTATGTGGTTTTCCAGCCGGATGACATCGATGTGCGTGTTGCGCACATCATCCACGACCTTCTTGCCTTTGGGTTTTCCGTCGACCAGTTCATAAAGCTCCATACGAGGGTCAAGTCCGCTGTTGATCGACTGCGCGAACACCCGCACGCGAACCTTGTTCTCCAATTGGGCCGGAATGGAAAAGCGGAACACGTCCACGTCGCCCGGCTGCTCGATGATGCCATTTAAGGCGATCGGCCAGACCTTGCCAGCATGGGTTGCATGCTCGACATCCGCGTTCGGCTCCGCCTCGAGGAGGTTCTTCGCCTGGCTCACGCGAAATTTCTGCGGCACGGGTTGTCCATGCCCATCGGCTTTCACATTCAGTCCGTAGACGCCTTCGACGTCTGCGGGCAATCGCTGCTCGGTTTCCCACGCGCCTTTCACATCGCCGATGACCTTCAGCTTCACGGTCTCGCCCGCGGGTCCGCCCGCCGGGTAAAGGGCCGTTGGACGAACGTAATGCCCCAGGTGGAGGCGATACATCCGCGGGTTGCTATCGCTAATGACAAATTGATTTTCCACCATGAGGAGGTAGGTCCCATCCTCCGGCACCATGGCCCGAATCACGGGATCGGCCAGGAACAGGTCGGAGTCTTCGCTTTCCGCGACAAGCTCGCCGGTGGCGGTTTGCAACTGAAGTTTAAGATCGGTTTCACCACCGGCCATCATGGACCCCAAGCGCTGGCCTTCGATCTCAGCGGTGAATCGCTGCCCCTTCTTTAACTCGACTTTAAACGCATCGATATCAAAGCGATGCAGGGCGCCGTCAACCGTACGATTGAGCTCAACCGTCTGAGCCGTTTCAAACGTGTGGTTCCCTTTCGGATACCCCTCGTTCTCATGTACGGAGGGAAACGCCCCAACCCGGAACGTGCGCAAGGTGGACAAGCCGCCTTTGGTTGCGTAGCGCATCTGATGCTCCCCCACCCGACAATCCGGCTTAATCCGGACCTTCGCGATGACGACGCGGTCGCTGTCCCAGCGCGCCTTTACACCATCATATCGCGTGTAGGTGGATTTGCTGTTTTCCGGCTCGCGAAAGCCCAGCACCTCGAAACCTTCTTCGTAAAAAAGCATCGTTTCGGCGTTCTTCATATTGCTGCCGTAGAGGGTCATCTCGAACGTATCCCCCAACCCCGCACCGCGAGGCTGTGTATAGGAAAGCAGCGGATTTCCACGCAACACATCGGCATAGTCGGCCCCGAAGCCGATGGCCGGCATCGCCATGGCCAAGGTCAGGAGCAGCTTGCTCATTTGGACGTTTCTCATACTACCCTACCAGCCCGTCGATGACCTTACCGCCATTGACGATCTCGATGGGACGCGCGCCAGGCGCCATTAATTCCTTGTCCGCATTAACACCCATCTGCTGATATACCGTGGTCAGCGCATCCGGCATGGTCACGGGATCGGTCTCCACTTCGATCGACGTGGCATCCGAGGCGCCATAAATTTTACCTTTGGAGATGCCGCCACCGGCCATCGCCATGCTCCAGACTTTCGCGTAGTGGTCGCGTCCGGCCTGCTTATTGATTTTCGGCGTACGACCGAACTCACCGGACATGAACACGAGCGTCGAATCCAGCAATCCACGATCTTCGAGATCGGTGATCAGGGCCGCAAAAGCCTGGTCCAGCGGAGGCATCGTTTTACCGAACGCATCCTTAATCCGGTTGTGGTGATCCCAGGAACCGACGCTGATGGTGATAAAGCGAACACCGGCTTCGACCAGGCGACGCGCGAGCAGGATTTGCATGCCGGTCTTGTTCAAACCATACTTTTCCTTCATCGCCTTAGGCTCGCTCTGGATGTCGAAAGCCTTCCGGGCATTGGGCGAACTGATCATGGTGTACGCACGCTGATAAAACTCATCCATGGCATCGATCGCCGAGGGATTGGTTTCCAGTGAGCGGAAGTGATCTTCCACGGCATCACGCATTTTGCGACGACGCGTAAAGCGCTCATCGCTTACCGAGGTCGGCAGGGTCATGTTGCTGACTTTAAAATCGCTGCGTGAGGGATCGCCCCCCATGCTGAACGCGCCATACTGCGGGCTCAGATATCCCGTCCCGCCCAGATCGTTGGCCTTGGGAACCGCCATGTAGGCCGGCAGATCGTTTTTAGGTCCAAACTCATGTGAGACCACCGCGCCCATGCTCGGATGCTTGAGGGCTGGACTCATCCGGTAACCGGTATAGAGGGTGTAGGAAGCGCGGTTGTGATCGGCTTCCTTGCCCTGCATGGAACGGATGATCGTCATCTTGTCAGCAATCTTGGCGCAGTTTTGCATCGTCTCGCCAAAGACCACCCCGGGGATGCTTGTCTTGCAGACGCCCATGGGTCCACGATACTCGATCGGCGCATCCGGCTTGGGATCCCAGGACTCCTGAGCCGACATGCCACCGCCCAGCACGATCTGAATCACGCTCTTGGCAGGACCTTCTTTGCTCTCATAAAACTTCTGAGCGCCATGTGCTTCCATACGCAAGGCGTCGCCAAGCGTCAGGCCTAATGCGCCAATGGCGCCGACCTGCAAAAAGTCACGGCGGGTGCGGGTAAAATGTGCGGGATCTTCGGCCCAGGTAACTACGTCTTTACTCATCGTGTCGTTCTCCGTTGGCCACGCAGAAGAGCGGAAGCCATATATCTCACGCAGCAGAGCGGAAGCCATATATCTGTAGCAAATACGTAATCTTGATCATCTATATGACCTGTTTCACCTTATTTTTAATGGAATCCGCATTAAATTAAGTTCATTCGGAACATCTGGACGTTTTTGACGTTCGTTTAAAGTGGATGGAGAAAAACGGCCGGTCGAGGATCTCTCCCCGCCCGACCGCTGAATCATACGGATTAACCAACGTTACTGGGAACCCCGACTAAGAATCCAGGAACAGAAAGGGCTTCCAATCCTCGATCCCATGCGGGTTTTTCAGCAGGGCGGTTACGGGAACCGCCCTAGGAACTTCCGGAACTTTTTTCAACTTCAAGCCCGCTTCCGCAGGCGTTTTACAGCCTTTTCGGGTGTTCACCTTGATGGCCGAAAGGACGCAATTGGTCCAGGTCGTCTCACCACCACGCGCTCGGGGGAGCACGTGATCGATATTCCCTTCGCCAGGTCCGAGCTCAACGCCCGTGTATTGACAACGCCCTTTATCGCGATCCCAAATGTTACGCAGGGAAAAGCGGGGACGTTTCATCGGCACTTTTGCAAAGGTCGAGAGGACGACCACCGTAGGTACCCGGATTTCCCCGCGGACCGTGCGGACGGCATAATCGTGCTCACGAACGTCCAGGGTCAACCAGTCCTCCCACTTGACCGGCCACATGCTGTCCGGCCCATGGACATCCAGTGCGGTCGCCAGGTCCGTGGACATCTGGCAAAAAGCATCAGCCGGCGTAATCACATTGATCGCCTGCCAGTTACGGTTGAGCACCAGCACGACGTTCTGGTTTAAGATGTCTTTCATCGCATTCCTCTAATCTTAGCGGTTCATTTAAAATTATCAAACAGTCTCGGTGTTCGTTCGTTTTGGGTTTGGGCTGATGGGACTCAGATCAGCTTTAACAGCCGGGCTTTCAAGCTCCCGTCTCCGAGGACCACCTGCAGATTCGAGGTCTGGGCGATCTTTTCGATCACTTCGAGCTCGCGCAGTTTCATCAGCACCTCGTTATCCTCCATCAACTTGGCCGTATTGGCCTGGCTGCGCATGGCGGCCGTTTCCTCGCGACGTTTAATCACGTTGGCTTCGGCGGCTTTCTGCGCTTCCATGATCTGGTTGAGCAGGATCTTCATGTCACCCGGCAGGATCATGTCGCGGAT
This sequence comes from Candidatus Omnitrophota bacterium, assembly GCA_047639095.1. GTDB lineage: Bacteria > Verrucomicrobiota > Kiritimatiellia > SS1-B-03-39 > UBA6053 > JAPYUI01. The sequence continues at coordinate 59,720 of JBLIND010000004.1, forward strand.
CCCCACCGTACGCACGGCCAGGCCGAATTCCGCGGCTCATGTCTGCAGCGCTTCCGCCACGACATCGGCCACCGCGTCCTTCTCGCTCAAAAGCTCGTCCAGCTTACGCACCCCTACTTCGACGCGCAAAGCCAGCTGGGCTTCACGGTACAGGGCCTGCTCTTCATCGCTCACCACGGTCACCGCCTTGATTGGATCAGTCACCTGATACGTCACGATCGCGTTCATGCGGAGCGTCACCTGGTCGGCGGTCATAATTTCCTGACCGGCGATATCCAGCACCTTCTCCCGCTTCTCGATCACGTAGACCTTGTGCTTGCCCACGTTCTGCCGGAAGGCGTAGTCACCCGCTTCCAGCAGCTCACGGAAAACGCCTTGCTGAAACACGACACCCACCTGGCTTTCGTCGATGCTGAACAGGCTCATGTGCATGCACGCACTGGGATGCTTGAGAATCACCCCGGCATCTTCATGCTGGAAACGCAGTTCACGTGCGGCCACGATTTCCACGCGGATCTCGCGCAACACCTTCCAGAGCGCATACACACCCGGCGCCAACACGGATTCGAATCGGCCATCGAGCCGGACGAGCGCACGCTGATCTTCCTTGAGGTCGATCACTTCACCATCGACGAACAGGAAGCCCCGCTCGTCGCGCTTAGTTTTATGTTTGAAAAACCACATGGCGGTTCCCCCTTTCGTTGTTAGTTGGTTATAAAAATCGGAGCGTGGCGGTCCCCAGCCGCGTATGCATTGTTCGCATTCGTACGCGCTTAAAAAAGGGGCCTTCAGATTCCAACAGGTAGGCACACCACCGCATCCCTGACGGACATGCGCTTGAGCATTCATCCGTAACCAACCGGGACAGCCTCCTCGGCCCTCCTGCCTGAGTTGGTACAGATAATAATGCGGTATCCGCGCGTGTACAAAGTTCGGATGCGTGCTGTTCACGACCCCATCCTCCCCATCGTGAACGGGTCTGCCGGCGAGCCTTCCAGCGTTTCAAACCGGCACTCTCCTTCGTGAGCTACCCGACCAGCTTGCGTATAAAAAATTGGTGGACGGTACAGGATTTAAACCCGTGCTATCTCCTTGCGAAAGAGAGGTGCTTCCAATTACACCAACAACCCCACATACAATGGTCCTCCCGCCTGGTAACGCTCCAGGGTCCCCGGAGTATCAGACCGGTGTTCTACCTTTTGAACTACAGGAGAAAGAAAATGGCTATCCCACCTGGATTCAAACCAGAGACACATCGCGTAACCGGCGAGCGTGATACCGTTTCACCACAGGACAATAAAAAGAGGCGCTTCCGGGGAAAGGGTGGTTTTTTCCACGGCCTGAATTTACCGTCAATGGATGAAAGACGTACAGCTTTATCAAGCGTTGCTGGGGATTGAATCTCCCTGGAAAGTCGCGGATGTGCAGATGAGCGTGGCCGCCGAAGAAATTGAGGTCGAGGTCACGTGCACCCAGAAGGTGTAGGCCTGTCCAGAATGTCGGAAGCGGATGCATGTGCACAGCTGGAGTGAGCGCCGGTGGCGACATTTGGACAGCTGCCAGTTCAAGACCTTTGTCCGAGCCAATGTTCCGCGGGTTCAGTGCCCGGAGCAT
>JBLIND010000005.1:0-49931 GCA_047639095.1 Candidatus Omnitrophota bacterium
TCATTCCGGAACATATTATTGGGCGGCTGATCGGTATTCCTAAAACCCAGACGGACACCCACGAGATCGTCGCGGAAAAACTAGCGACCGCTGAGGACGTACTGGAGCAGCTTAAAGCAGGCGTCGACTTCAATTCTTTGCTGCAAAAGCACTCCCAAATCCCGGGCAAGGAGAAGGGTGGCGAAGTGAAAATCTACCGGGGCTCAACAGGTTCTGAACAATTGGAAGAAATGCTTTTCGGGCTCGAAGTAAAGGCGTATTCCGAAGTCGTGAATGCCCCCGCCGGCTTTTTCATCTACCTGATCGAAGACAAGCTGCCCGCCTCCACCCGCGATTTTGAGAGTGCGAAGGAAACCATATTGAATGCAATGACAAATCGCCGCCAGCAGGAAGCCGCCTCCGTTTACATGAAGCAACTTCAGGATAGCGCCACGGTGGTGAACCTGATTGAGCCTCAGGAAAACGCTCAGGCCCCCGCTCCGAAGGAGTAGGGCGTTGGTTCACAGGGACGGAATGAATTCCGTATTACGCGAGGACCTGCCCGCGCTCAAAGGAAATAAAGGCTTCAGCGGGCCCAAAGACCCGCTTTTTTGCATACCCGGGTTTCAGCCGGCCTTCGCCGGTGATATCAGAAGGGGAAGTCAGAAGGGGAAGTCAGAAGGGGAAGTCAGAAGGGAAAGTCAGAAGGGAAAGTCACCCTCGGCATCCGGCTCCTCTTCAGCCACGGGAGCTCCGTCAGAGCCTCCTTTTGCCGCGGAACCATCCGCTTTTTCGATCTTCCAGGCATTCAGGTCTACGTAATACTTTTCCTGGTACTCACGCCCGCTCAAATCGAAATTGACCTTCACCTCATCGGCTTCGTCAAACCGGTCGAGCAACCCTGTTTTGTCTTTTAACAGGTTTAATTTGATATCCTGAGGATACTTATCGGCCGTGGTAACCACGAACTCACGCTTGGTGAAACCGCTGGGAAAGGTTTGGGTATCAAAAATCACTTTAATTTTACCGGTCAGTTCGTACATCTCTACCTCGTTAGTTATATTAAGGCCTTCGCTATAGCGAAATGGCCCTACCTCGTCGAATGTAAACCACGCCTTTTCATGCGCATTATGTATGCGCATTACGATTTTCCAATTAGGGATTCCCATACGGTTCCGAAGCTCTGCAAAGACAACACCGAAATTACGTCATGAAGAAACACTACCTGACCCCACTCATCCTCCTCGCCTTTCACCTGGGCTCAACCTGTTTTGCTGAAGCCGAAAAGCCGGTGAGCTATTACGAGCAGATCCGACCAATCTTCCAGGCGAAATGTCACGGCTGTCACCAACCAGCCAAATCCAAGGGTAAGTATGTAATAACCCTGTTCGACCGGATGCTCGCCGGCGGCGACAGCGGCGATCCGGCCATCGTTGCCCATCAGCCGGACAAGAGTGCCCTGCTGGCGCTGATCACACCCCAAGACGGCAAAGCGGAAATGCCGAAAAAGGATGAACCGCTGCACGAAACGGAAATCGCTCTCATCCGCACCTGGATTACCCAAGGGGCGAAAGATGATACGCCGGCGAATGCCCGCGAGAAGTATGGGCCGGACCACCCGCCACAGTACACGCGCCCTCCCCTGGTCACCTCCCTGGATTTCTCCGCGGACGGTAACTACCTGGCGGTGTCCGGCTTTCACGAGGTGCTGCTCTATCAGGCCGCCGATCAGCAGCTCATCGCTCGACTCATCGGCTTGTCCGAACGCATCGAATCGGTGGCCTTCTCTCCCGACAGCAAACAACTCGCCGTGACCGGCGGGCTCCCGGGACGGATGGGAGAAGTCCAGATCTGGGACGTCGAAAAACGCAGCCTCAGCCTTTCGGTCCCCATCACCTACGACACCCTCTACGGAGCGAGCTGGTCGCCCGATGGATCCATCGTAGCCTTCGGTGCCGCCGACAATACGGTTCGGGCGATTAATGCAAAAAGCGGTAAGGTGGTCTTTTTCCAGAATGCCCACGCGGATTGGGCCTTCGACACCTGCTTCTCAAAAGCGGGGAGCCACATCATTTCTGTCGGACGCGACATGACGACCAAGTTGTACGAAATCGAAACCCAGCGCTTCGTTGACAACGTCACCTCGATTACACCGGGCGCCCTCAAGGGTGGACTCGCATCCATTGTCCAGGTACCCGACCAGGATCAGATCCTGGTCGGCGGGTCTGACGGCTCCCCCAAGGTGTATCGGATCTTTCGTGAAAAAGACCGCAAGATTGGCGACGACTTCAACCTGATTCGTAAATTCGAGGAACAGCTGGGTCGCATTTACTCGGTGGACATTACCCCCGATGCCCAGTGGATCGCCGCGGGCAGCAGCCTGGACCGAAAAGGCCAGATTCGGGTCTACCCCTTCGGAGCACCCAAGGCCAAATGGAATATCGACACCGATGTCGGCATCTACGCAGTGAGCTTTCACCCGGATGGAAAGATGCTCGCCGCTTCCGGTGCGGATGGGCAAATCCGGCTCATCGATACCGAGACCGGCAAGATCATCAACACCTTTTCCGCCATGCCCAGCGGTCTCGTTCCGGGCACCGCCCAGCTCGCAACGCTCCCGGGCAGGATCACCCTCCCCTACAAGCACGCCAGCAGCCAGCTCATCGTCCAGTGGCAGACGCCCGAGGGGGAGGTCAAAGATGTTACGCGGGAAGCAACATTTTCCTGCTCGCCTGACATCGTCCACATCGATGACCGCGGCCTGGTGACTCCGCTCAAGAATGGAGATGCACGTTTAACGGTTCAGTTCGACGGCAAAACCCAGGTTGTCCCGGTCACGGTCGAGGGCATGCAGGCGGTCTACGAGCCCGATTTCATCCGCGACGTGAACCCCCTCCTCTCCAAGGTCGGCTGCAACGCGGGGACCTGCCACGGTGCCAAAGACGGCAAGAATGGATTCAAGCTTTCGCTGCGCGGGTATGATCCCATTTTCGACATCCGCTCGTTCACGGACGACCTTTCCGGTCGCCGCATCAATCTGGCTTCGCCCGATGACAGCCTCATGCTGCTCAAGTCAACTGGCGCGGTGCCACACGAGGGTCAGCAGGTCATCGTCCCCGGCTCGACGTACTACCAACTGGTCCGCGACTGGATCGCCAACGGGGTTGAGCTCAACCTGGAAAGTCCGCGGGTGACGAGCATCCAATTGTCTCCCGAAAATCCGGTCATCCAGCAGGTCGGTGATACGCAGCAATTCCGAGTGGTCGCCACTTATGCCGACGGCACCGAGCGCGACGTCACGCGGGAGGCCTTTATCGACACCGGCGATATGGAAATTGCCGGTGCGGACAAACGTGGCCTGCTCACCACCCTGCGACGGGGTGAAGCACCGGTACTCGCACGCTTCGAGGGGAATTATGCCACCACGATCCTGACGGTGATGGGTGACCGATCCGGCTTCGAGTGGAAAGGCCAACCCGTCCAAAATCGGATCGACGAACTGGTGGATCAAAAACTTCAGCGCTTGAAAATCCTGCCATCAGCGCTTTGCACGGATACGGATTTCATCCGCCGGATCAACCTGGACCTGACCGGGCTACCGCCGACGCCTGAAGCCGTGCGGGCATTCCACGCCGACCCCCGTCCTTCGCGGGAGAAGCGGGATGCGGTCATCGATGCGCTGATCGGAAACGATGCATACGTCGAGCATTGGGCCAACAAGTGGGCGGACCTGCTGCAGGTGAACCGAAAATTCCTCGGGCCGGAAGGCGCAAAGATGCTCCGCGCCTGGATTCATACCGAGGTGAAAGCGAACACGCCGTACGATCAATTCACGCGAAAGATCCTCACCGCCAGCGGCTCGAACAAGGAGAATCCACCTGCGTCCTACTACAAAACGCTTCGCACGCCGGAAGATCGGATGGAAAATACGACCCACCTGTTTCTTGCCACGCGCTTCAACTGCAACAAGTGCCACGACCATCCGTTCGAGCGCTGGACCCAGGATCAGTACTATGAAATGGCTGCGTTCTTCGCCCAGATCGACCTGAAAAAGGACCCTGAATCCGGGGACAAAAAGCTGGGCCAGACTGCGGTCGAAGGTGGCAAGCCGCTGTACGAAATCATCAGCGACAAGAAGGACGGCGAAGTCAAACACGACCGCACAGGCGCCATCACCCCTCCCGCATTCCCCTATCCTGCCGAACACGCCGCCAAACCCGAGGACCCGCGGCGCGTGCAACTGGCAGACTGGTTGACCTCGCCGGACAATGCGTACTTTGCCCGCAGCTATGTCAATCGCCTCTGGGGCTACCTGAACGGAACCGGCATCATCGAACCGCTCGACGACATCCGCGCGGGCAATCCCCCGTCTAACCCCGCCTTGCTGGATTACCTGACGGAAGCGTTTGTGAAGAACGGCTTCAACGTCCAGGAGATCATTCGGATGATTGCGAAATCGCGCACGTATCAGCTCTCCATCCGACCGAACAAATACAACGAGGATGATCACCGCAACTACTCGCATGCAAAAGCGCGGCGCCTCCCATCGGAAGTGCTGTACGACACGATCTACACCTCGCTCGGCGCGCCAACGCGCTTCCCCGGCGTACCCCAGGGCACCCGGGCTGCCGCACTGCCGGACGTGGGCATCAAACTGGCGGACAACTTCCTGGACAACACCGGACGACCGGTGCGGGAAAGCGCGTGTGAATGCGAGCGGAGCGGCGAACTGCAACTCGGCCCGATCATGGCGCTGGTCAGCGGACCAACGGTCGACCAGGCCATCACAGATCCGGGCAACGTGCTGCCGAAGCTGGTCGCCGAAATCAAAGAGAACCGGCCGCTCATAAACAACCTCTATCTCCGCATGCTGAATCGCGAGGCGAGTGAAGACGAATTGCATTCGGTGATGAAGATTTTTGGTCAGATCGTACAGGACCAGGTATCGGTGACCAACGCTCTCGCGGCCTACGAAAAGGACACGGAAAAGATCAAGGCCACGCGCGAAAAGGAACGCACTGATCGCATCGCGCTCGCGGTAGAAAGCCTGAAAGCATATGAAACCAAAATTGCCGACCGCGAAGCCCAGCTGGACAAGAAGCGCGACGATAAAATTGCCGCGGCGGAAAAGGTTTTTCAGGAATATACCGCAGGGCTCCCGGAGCTGCTGACCAAATGGGAGGCCGACGAAACGTCCACCACGGAATGGAAGCCTCTCGATCCGAAAACGCTTAAAGGCCCAAACGAGACCCAACTCAGCCGGCAGGATGATCTGTCCATCATTGTCGAAGGCAAAAGTATCAAGGGCCAATACGACATCGAAGCGGAAACCGACCTCAAGGACCTCACCGGCATTCGCCTCGAAGTTTTCTCCGACGATCGGTATCCGGCGAACGGGCCCGGTCGTTCCGACAACGGCAACTTCGTCCTCAGCGAATTCAAACTGGAGGCCGGCCCCAAGGACAAGCCCGCCGAGAAGAAACCGGTTGGCCTCAAGGACGCCAAAGCGACCTTCAGCCAGGACAACTACGAGGTGGCCAAGGCCATCGACAACAAGGGGAATACCGGATGGGCCGTTTCGCCGCAGGTCGGAAAAAGCCACATGGCCACCTTTGAAATCAAAGACCGCTTCAAGCACGAGGCCGGTAGCCTGCTTCGCTTCTCCCTGCAGCAGAACCATGATGACACGCACCTGCTCGGACGCTTTCGCATCTCCGTGACCCGCTCGAAGGTGGTGGGATTCATGCCGGACGAGATCGGCGCGATTCTGTCTGTGGCACAGACCGATCGAACAGAGGAGCAGCAGAAAATGCTGTTGGACTATTACCAGGAGCAGGATCCGGAATTCCAGAAGCGGAGAAAAGCGGTGGGCGAGGCACGTACGATGTCCCGGCCGGTTGATCCCATGCTGGCCCAACTGCGAATCACCAAGACGAAAGCGGAAGCCCCCCTGGGCGAAGATCCGGTGCTTGTGCGGCTCCGTCGTGATGCGGACCTGAGCACCCGGCAACTGCAACAGAAGCGACTGACCGCAGCCCAGGACATCGCCTGGGCCTTGATTAACACGCCGGAGTTTCTGTTTAACCACTGAGCCCGGACGCACCCTTTTCTTGCAAATCCAGGGTGCATCCGGCATACAAAGCCGCATGTCCAACTGGATTCAACGCATCCGCGCAAAGCTCTACTACGCAGTCGGCCCCTACCCTGACCTCTTCTTCCCGATCTGGCGGATCTCCCATCCACGGGCCGATCATCACGTCCACGCAAAAACACAAATTGTCATCGAAGGGTATCCGCGCTCGAGCAACAGTTTTGCGGATGCCGCCTTTCGGGTCGCACAACTGCCGGCACAGGTGCACCAGGCACACCACATTCATTTGCCGGCACAGGTGATCCGCGGGGTAAAAAGGGGGCTGCCCTGTGTCGTGCTCATCCGGCCGCCCGAAGATGCGGTATCGTCCACCGCCATATACGATCCGGCCAATTCACTTCGCCAACACTTGCGCGACTATATTCGATTTTATCGCGCCATCCTCCCCTATGAGGCCCACTTCATCACGGCATTATTCGATGACGTAATCCGTGATTTTGGTCAGACTATCCGCCATGTGAACCAACACTTCAACACCACCTTTGCGGACTTCGACCATACCGAAGCAAACGAAGAGAAGGTCCTGGATGTCCTGCACAAGGAAGGCCGACGGGCGGAAGGCGATAAGTTTGACCGCCGGGTAGCCATGCCGAATGCCGCGCGCAAACAGGAACAAACCCACCTGAAAGCCATGCTGAAGCAACCGGAATACCAGCCCTTGCTCGAGGAAGCGCAGGCACTCTACCGGACCTACGAAGGCTTTGCACGCAGCCGGGAAGCATAAAACCCCACATTCCGGCGATTTCCGGTCAATTTGACCCACACAAATCGGTTCTTAATACGACGATCATCCCCTATACTGTCGATCAACCAACCGGAGCACCATCATGTGGCGAATACCAGGAGCCTTAGGGCGCGATTTATGTGACACCAATTTAAAGATGAGCCGACGTGATGTCTTGCGCGTAGGCGGTGCAGGCATGCTGGGGATGAGTCTGGGCACCATGCTCGAAGCCCAGGCTTCCTCGACCAGCAGCGGAGGTCCCGGCTGGGGCAAAGCGAAGAGCGTCATCCTGATCTATCTTCAGGGCGGCCCCAGTCACCTCGACCTCTGGGATCCCAAAGAGAATGTGCCCACGAAAGTGAAGAGCGCCTTCAAGTCCATCCCAACCAAAATCCCCGGCGTGCACTTTACCGAGTTGCTGCCACGCCTCGCCCAGGTGAACGACAAATTTACGACAATTCGCTCCCTGAGCTACACGCCCAATGGCCTGTTCAATCACACCGCGGCCATCTACCAGATGATGACCGGTTATACGACCGACAAGGTCAGCCCTTCCGGACAATTGGAACCTCCCAGTCCGAAAGACTTTCCCAATTTTGGCTCCAACATTATTCGTCTCAAGCCCACCTCGGAGCCTATGCTTCCGTTTGTCATGCTTCCCCGCCCGCTCCAGGAATCCAACGTGGTCGGCAAAGGCGGCACCGCCGGTTTCCTGGGCAAAGCCTTTGATCCCTATACGCTCTACCCCTCGGGCGACGACATGAACATGGGAAAGATGGACGGCATCAAGGTCGAAGATCTTAAGCTGCGACCGGAAGTTTTCAGCCTGCGTTTGCAGCGTCGCGCCTCGCTCCGGCAGGCCATCAACGACCAGATGAAAGACATCGACGCCGCGACGAAAGACTACAACTTGAACGAGTACTACGACCGGGCGCTCAACCTCATCGTATCGGGACGTGCGCGGGATGCCTTCGCCCTCTCCGAGGAATCGGACGCCACCCGCGACCGCTACGGCCGCAACACCTTCGGCCAGAGTTGCCTGCTTGCCCGCCGCCTCGTGGAAGCCGGCACCCGCGTGGTCGAAGTGATCTGGCCCAAGGTGGCTAACTCGGACAACCATTCCTGGGACGTCCACAAGGGCTTGAACAAGCGCATGCGCGATCAATCGGCCCCGATGCTGGACCCTGGTCTGGCGACGCTGATCGAAGATCTCGACGAACGCGGCATGCTGGACGAAACGCTTGTCGTCGCCGTGGGCGAGTTTGGCCGCAGTCCTGAAAAAGGCGTGAGCACCTCCGGCAATGGCAACGACGCAGACGGCCGGGATCACTGGCCCTATTGCTACACCGGCATCGTGGCCGGCGGCGGCACCAAGCGTGGATACGTACACGGAGCATCGGATGCAACCGCCTCGGCTCCCGCAGAAAATCCCGTACACCCGGCCGAGCTGCTGGCCAGCATGTACCATGCGTTTGGCATCGATCCGGAGACCCTCGTCTACAACCACCTCAACCAGCCCCGCGAGCTGGTCAAGGCTCAGGCGGTTACGGAACTCTTCGCGTAATGCGGCGCATGCTACCTCCGACCCTCCTCGCCAGCTTGCACCTGGGCGGGTAAACCCAGCGTGCTCTTTATCGTGGGCAATGGGCTGCGCCCGCAGCTGAAGGACTACCCGAACATCTGGAAGGTCGCAGCCTGCTGCCACGGATAAAGGCCCCTGAAGCCCCGTTGAAACAGCAGATCAAGGGCCGGTAAGCGACTTACTCCAGCTCAATGAGCAGCTGGTAATACAGGCGATCTACCCCGGTCGCGGGCAGCGGGATTTTCTTCAGGGTATCATCACCACTCACCGTGATGAAATCGATCCACTCGGGCGGGGAAAGGCTGAGACTCAGCTGCACCTGGTAGCTGCGCCCCACGACACTTTGGAACTGAAGCTCGCCCGGCGACCCGGCGGGATTCAGCACGACGCCAATCGACGGGAAGGAGTTGGGATCATCCGGATCCGTGCCGGCAATCGCTTCATCCGCATCACTTACCCCATCCAGGTCGCGGTCGGACAGGCTGCCTTCGGTGCGCACGAGTACCAAGAGGTTTTTCACCTGGTAGGTCGCGGCATTGTTGGCGAAGGTCCAATCCGGCTGCCCGGTGGGTTGATTGCCAATGCCCAGTTCATCGGATCCTCCGGCCCCCCAATGATTGAAGCCAAAGAGCGTTTCCCCCACATTACCGGCTCCAGGACCATCCAGGTCCGAATTGTGGACCTGAAAAGAACTATGCCCCGCCGCCGTGCTGAACCCGCTGTCCCCGAAGTCAAACACATCGTCACTGGCATTCGGAATGCCGTTCAGATTGTCGTCCCCGTAGCTGCTCGGCCAGAATTCAATCCATCCCGTATTCGGGAAAATGCCGGTGGTCACATTGGCGTTCGCACTGGCCAATACATGCATGTTGCTGAGCGCCACCTGAAATGCCACCGGGTTATCCACGTTGTGCGGCAGGCCGATCTGTCCCACATCGGTGGTGAACGAATCCATGGAGACAAACACCCACTGATCCACCACCCCATTATTCAACTCCAGGTAGTAGGCGATCCGATCGAACGGACCCGAGATCTCCGCACGTCGATCGACACAATAGGCCACCGGATTGGCATCCCGGTAGTTCCCGTCATTTTCAACCGGTAGCGCATAAACGAGCTCATAATCATTCGCATCCGGGACGTTGACAAAAACCGAAGGGGCCGTGGTCGTGACTGCGAAATCCGGGCTGAAGGGTGATATCCCCACGAACCCTTTTGCCGCCACACTCACCTGTACCGTGGTACTCGGCAGGAGACCGGTGAGGCGAACCGATGGATCCTGGACTTCGGCGACTTCGATGCCATCCACACGAACGACGTACCCCGTGCTCAACTCCGTCCGATCCCAACTGAGCGTGGCATCGCAGAAACCCACCGAGGTCAATACGAAGTTGGTCGGTGCGGGGGGAGGCGGCGTGGTATCCGAGAGCTGGATCAATACGCGTAGCGAGCGAATGGCATAGCCACTGGCCGCCATGGAAAACGTCCAATCCGGTTGCCCAACAGGCTGGTTGCCGATCCCGATATCGCTGACATTCCCATCGCCCCACCGGTTATAGGCGAAAAGGGTTTCACCGAAGGTATTCGCGCCTGCGCCATCCACATCATGATTGTGCACCTGGAACGAGCCGTAGCCCGCTCCGGTGCTGAAGCCCCCATCACCGAAATCATAGGTATTTGTCGCATTCGGAATCCCGCGTTCATTGTCAGCGGCGTAGCTGCTCGGCCAGAATTCGATGTTGCCCGTACGGGCAAATGTGCCGGTGGTGACGTTGGCATTGGCACTGGCGATCACGTGAAGGTTGGAAACGATTTCGGCAAAGGCCACCGGATTATTCACGTTGTGCGGCAGGCCCAGGCGGTCGGGGAACTGGCTGAACGTATCCATGGAGGCATAGACCCATTGGGAATCGTTGAGATCTCCCAGCTCCAGATAATAAGCCACCCGGGCGATTGCCTGCGTGATGCCGGTATCAAATATCTCGCAGTAGGGCACCGGCGTTCCATCGCGAAAACGACCCGAAACGGGAATATCCAGACTGTACAGGAGCTGGTAATCGGCCGCCTCCGGTACCCGGTCGAAGACATGGATAGGATCCGTGGTCATGGAGACAGGCGGACTCAACGCCGTCAGCCCCTCGGGCGTTATCGCGCGAACCATAAGCTCGTAGGTCGTTTCCGGAAGCAGGCAGCTGGCCATAAATGTATTTGTAGCCGTACGCCCCGCCAGGTCGCCATTGAGGAAGACCAGATATTCCGTACTGTTGGAAACGGTATTCCAGGAGCTCACCAGCATCGTATCGCTCAAGGCAATGACCGCCAGACCAGTTGGTGCGGGAGAAGGTGGCGCAGGCATCACCAGGATCAACAAATTCTTCAGCGTATAGGAGCCCGCGTTGCCGGTGAAGGTCCAGTCGGAATCGGGCTGGCCGGGACGATCGCCAATGCCCACCTCGTCTGTCCCCGGGCTGCCCCAATGGTTGTAAGCAAAAATGGTTTCACCTACCGTATTCGCTCCACTGCCATCGATGTCATGGTTATGCACCTGGAACGATCCGTAGCCCGCTGCGGTATTGGCACCCCCATCGCCGAAGTCGAAGACCGTGGCTGAAGCGTTGGCTATCCCAAGTGTATTCTCACGCCCGTAATTGCTGGGCCAGAATTCGATATTGCCGGTATTGGCGAAAACCCCTGTGGCCACATTGGCGTTCGCGCTGGCCAGCACATGCATATTACTCACCACCTGCTGGTACAGGACCGGGTTGTCCTGGCTGTGCGGAATCCCCAGCTTCACGGGATCAAAGCTGAAGGCATCCATCGAAACATAAACCCATTGCGAGCCGCTACCGTCTTCCAGTTCGAGGTAATACGCGACCCGATCGAACGACCCCGTGACGCCGGCCAGATCATGGGTGGTGTACGGAACAGGGTTCCCACCTTGGAAGGACCCATCATTGGGCAGAGCGAGTTCATACAGCAATTGAAAGTCAGCGGCCTCGGTAACGTTGGAGACCAGACGGTCAATGGGCGCAGCCAGGGAAGCAAAAGGAACAAGCAGGAAGGTCAGGAGCCGGAGTATTTTTATCATACCACCTCATACCACGGCGCAGAACACGTGGACGAGCGCATTTTAATCGGGCCCGTGGCCGCCCACTTGAATTCGCAACGATTAAAGATGCCAAGCGGGACGTGAATATCGTAGAGCCAAGCCCAGCCATGCAGGACGACAACTTATACGCCAAGCCACGATCCGAGGTGGACGCCTTTCAATTCAACCAGGAAGTCGTCGACGTCTTCGAAGACATGATCGCCCGGTCCGTGCCGCATTACCTCGAAAACCTGGAGGAACTGGTAGCCCTTGCGGCTAAAGCCTACCAGCCGGGCACCCGCGTCTATGACCTCGGGTGCTCCAAGGGCGCGGTGTCGCTTCCCCTCGCCCTCAAAATAAAAGCCCTGAATGCAACCATCATTGCGATCGACAACGCGGAGGCCATGATCGCATCCGTTCGGGCCAAGATCGGTAAACTGCCCATCGAAGCCCGCTGTGAAAACGTGCAGGACATCGCGATTGAACGCGCCTCGGTCGTCATCCTGAACTACGTGCTGCAATTCATCTCACCCGATGAACGCACGGACATCCTGGGAAATATTTATGCAGGCCTGACCCCGAACGGTGTCGTGCTCATTTCAGAAAAGATCACCCACGACGATCCCGAGATGGCGCGCATCTACATCGACCGCCATCACGCGTTCAAGAAAGCCAATGGCTATTCGCTCCTCGAAATCAGCCAGAAGCGCCAAGCCTTGGAAGATGTCCTTGTGCCGGAAAGTCTCGACGCCCATATCGAACGCTTGAAGCGAATAGGCTTCCAGGTGGTCGACGTGTGGGACAAGCACTACAACTTCGTCTCCCTCTATTGCCGGAAATGATGAACCGCTTGATCCCCCAACTGACCCACCTGTCCAACGAGCACCTGGACGCCGTGGAGTCCTGCCTGGCGCACTGCCGTGAACGCATCGCAATCGGCCATGGACCGCCCATGCAAAAGCTGCTGGATCAACTGCAGGATCTCCCGGTGAGCGGGGTTGAACTCGACCGGGATATCGTCACGATCAATGGAGACATCACGCTCGTGCAGAGCAAAATCCTCCGTTCGCTATTGGAACAAGCCATGCCCTGGCGCAAGGGGCCCTTTAAGTTGTTCAATCAACACATTGATGCGGAATGGCGATCAAATCTGAAATGGGACCGTATCGCGCCGGCGATTGCATCGCTCAAAGATCGCCGCATCCTGGATATCGGTTGCGGCAATGGCTACTACCTCTATCGCATGGCGGCAGAAAACCCGAAGCTGGTGCTCGGGATCGATCCCAGCGTGAAGTTTTATTACCAGTTCGAGATGATCCAGCGTTACGCGCAGGTCGAGAACGTGCACCTCCTGCCCACCGGTCTCGAAGGTTTCCCCACCCTGCCCGGCTATTTTGACACCGTCTTCTGCCTGGGGGTTTTGTATCACCGCAAATCGCCGATTGATTTCCTGCGTGAGCTGAAGGCCTTCGTCGCCCCCGGTGGTGAGCTGGTGCTGGAAACGCTCACCCTGGATGCCGAAGGCGACCTGGTCCTGTCACCCAACGGTCGCTACGGAAAAATGAACAACTGCTTCTTCATCCCCACGCCCGAATGCCTGGTCCATTGGCTGGAGCGGGTGGGATTCAAGGATGTCCGAATCGTGTCGACCACTTCGACGACCACCGACGAACAGCGCCGGACCGAATGGATCAACACCGAGTCGCTGGCGGACTTTCTGGATCCGGAAGATGCATCCAAAACAATTGAAGGCTACCCGGGTCCCGAGCGCACGATCGTGGTGGCAACGGTCCCGTAGCGTGGGCTTTAGCCCGCCCCACCTGGACTCGTGGGAATACGGGCTGAAGCCCATGCTACAAGGCTACGCATAAAACGCCTTAACCGCATCCACCACGGCGACAGCCTGCGCCTCAGACAGCTCCGGGTAAATGGGAATCGCCATCGTCTCTTTCGCAGCCGCTTCGCTCTCCGGGAACGAACCCTCGCCCTGCCCCAGGTCAGCAAAGCATTCCTGCAAATGCATCGGCACGGGATAATAAATCTCGGTGCCTACCCCGGCCTCGGTCATGTGTGCACGCAAGGCATCGCGATTCTCGCAGCGCAACACGTACTGATTAAATATATGCCGACAGGTACAATCGGGATTTGAGGTGTCCGGATGGTTTGGCAGTTGTACCGGGCCACCAACCAGTCCGGCGTCGGCGAACAAGGCATCATACCGGACCGCATTGGCCTGGCGGGCCTCCGTCCAGGAATCGAGGTGCCGCAACTTCACGCGAACGACCGCCGCCTGAAGGGCATCCAGGCGAAAATTGCCGCCGATAAATTTGTGGTAGTACTTGGGTTCGCTTCCGTGGTTGCGGAAGATCTTCAAGCGCTCCGCTTTTTCCAGCGACTGGGTCACGACCATGCCGCCATCCCCCGCGCCACCGAGGTTCTTCGAGGGGAAGAAGGAAAAGGTTCCGTAGTCGCCCAGCGAACCCGCACGCCGGCCCTTATTCTCGGAGCCAATCGCCTGTGCCCCATCTTCGATCACGATCAGCTTATGCTTTTTTGCGATGGCCATAATCGCATCCATGTCGGCCATCTGACCGTACAGGTGTACGGGCATGATCGCCTTCGTCTTCGGGGTGATCGCCGCTTCAATCTGGCTGACGGCCATGTTGTAGGTCACCGGATCGATGTCGACGAACACCGGGGTCGCCCCGGTGCGGGCGATGGAGCCCGCCGTGGCAAAGAAGGTATACGGGACGGTGATCACTTCGTCGCCCGGCCCGATGTTTTCCACCATCAGCGCGAGCAGCAGCGCGTCCGTACCGGAGGAAACGCCCACCCCGGCGGCACATCCCGAATAGGCCGCAATTTCCGCTTCGCAGGCGGCGACTTCCGGACCGTTGATAAAATACTGAGACGCAAAAACCGCGGCGACCGCCGGTTCAATTTCGTCTTTGATCGTTGCGTGCTGGGCCTTGAGGTCGAGTAGAGGTACGTTCATTCGCCCTGATTAAGCCAGGCCACGGATGGCTGCAAACAAATTAATCGGCGTTTGGCCCATCGCCCAACCCAGTCACCCAGGTGAACTTTCGGATCACCCGCACCTTCCGCGAACAGGTGATCGCGGCCTCGTATTCGCCGGGCGCTTCAAGACAGAACGACTGCAACTCCTCATCCCGTTGCTGGTGCGCCAACCAGGGCGAGCGGTCCACGCCGGCCAGCTCAATGCTGATCCCCTGCCCGGTCGCCTTGAGGTAGGACTCCTTGTGCGTCCAGACTTTAAAGAAGGCCTGCTTCTCCTTGTGCTGCGCTTCCCACCACGCGTACTCGGGTTGGGAAAAATAACGCCGGGCCAGGCTTTCCAGATTGATCTTGCGCTCCATGCGCTCGATGTCGACACCGTGGTTCTCCCGGCCAATTGCGATGAGAATGTAGGCACCTGAATGGGAAAGATTAAAAAAGATATCCGAATCCGGCAGCGAAGGCTTCTCGTGGTCGCCAAAAACAAAGACCTGGTCAGCGGGATCCCGACCCGTGTGCGCCTGAATCAGTTCACGCAGCACCTTGCGACTCCAGGCAAAACGACGCCGGGAACCCAAATGGCCAAAGCGGGCATAGCGATCCCGATCCTGCACCGGCAAGGCCGCGGCAGGGAGATCCTCCGCGGGACAGGGAATCAACCACACCTGAACTTCGCCCTCTTCCAGGGGCGGGATGTCCTCCTGGACCGGCCAGGTCGGCCAAAGCTGTTGATCGATGGGCATGTCATAAGCTTCCGTCAATCGGAAGCGGTGTCAAAAGGTTTTCCGATGATCGGAAGAAATAGTGGCCCCTCAGGCAAAATCTTCCGATGATCGGGACGAATTTCGAGCTGCGTTCCGATCATCGGAAAACCGAAGCGCAGCCATGGGCTTCCGCCACCGCATCCAGCGTGTCCCCTGACCGCTTATTTGCTTGCCCGCCTGTCCACCTTACCCTAAAACTCCCCGCGACGGAGAGGTGGCAGAGTGGTCGAATGCACCGGTCTTGAAAACCGGCGTGCCGCAAGGTACCGGGGGTTCGAATCCCTCCCTCTCCGCCATTTTTCTCAAGGGGGTCCGACGAAAGCCTACTTGCGGAAGCCCTGCAGCGTTAGATTACGACTACCATCATACAGGCCGCGCATGGCATCGAGATGCTCAAACACCCAGGGGACGCTGGGGGCGAGGCCGTTCTTGGTGAAGACGATATCATCGGCGATGTAGACGCAGGAATGGATCAAGGCTTCGTTACCGGGCTTCAACAGCATCAGCACATCACCAAAGCGGTAGGGCGGATCGACACGCGTCCAGCTTTCCCGCATGTGGGAAATATATTGGTCGCGATCTTTAAAGCGGTCGGTAGGATCGGCACGGAGAAAATTACCACTGGTCCAGTGGCAATCTCGCCACTGCCCATTCAGGCCATCGGACATCTTGGGATAGGTATACAGCAACTTGCGGGGCGTAGGCGGCAGGAGGTGGGTGATGTCCAGGTATTCAACACCCGAAGTGCTGAAGACGGACTTGAGGATGGGAAAGATGTCTTTGCTGGCTCCGCCGATGGTCCAGTACTCGGCCAGGGCATTCAGATTGGTATCCTCGGTGATTTTCAGGCGAAGAATCATGGTCTTCTTGCGTGAAAGGGCCCGCAGGAAGCGCATGCGCTCGTCTTCGCTGCTCACCAATTTGGACGCGAGGCTGAAGTCCCCGAAAACGGTCCAGTTGCCCGGCATGAGGATGCGTGTGCGCCGGACGAGGTCCAATAATTGATCGTTGAGGCCTGCGCTTCCCAGCCACTCGTTCAGGTCGTGACCCGGAAAATGAAAGGGCGTATCGTAGTAGAAGCCTGCACCGAACTTTCGGTGGGTGTTCAAGGCCATATTGATGAGCCGACGTTCGTTATCGGTCAGCTTGATCACCAGCTCATCCGAAGGATAGAGGGTGATCGAATCTTCATCGCTGATCCAGATACTGCGATCCAAAAAACGGGGCCGGTTTGCTTCGGAAAAATTTTTACCCTGAAAGAATTGGGTCAAGCCCTCCTCGGAGACTGCCGTAAAACGCCAGGTGGTTTGCACGGGCGGGGGTGGATACTTCTCCAGCAGGGAGTCCGGTGGCTCAAGGTACGTATAATAATATTCTAGTACACCCCAGGGTCCGGGCTTACAGGTATGTACCTGCTTGCGGGTAACCATGGGCTTTGCCGGAGCCACAGGGGCAGAAACGAGGGAGGTCTTGAGGAGGAGCGTCTCGGCGGCAGACAAAGAAGCCCCGGCCCCGACGAGAAAAAGCAGTACCAGAAATGATTGAAAGGACTTCATCAATTTTAAATAGATGAAGGAAACCCGAAAGATCATCACTAATTTTACACAATCATGCTGATTATTAACTATATAATTATATGCATAAATCAGGAACGCCCCGCACTTATGAACCGAAAACGAAAACAACCCCCCGCCTCAATGACACGCCTACCCACCCTCCTACTCCTGATGCTCTCAGCACCCGCGCTCTTGGCGGGGGCACTTCGGCCGAACATCCTGCTGATTCTGGCAGATGATCTGGGCTACTCTGACCTCGGTTGTTACGGGGGCGAGATCCAAACCCCCAACCTCGATCGCCTGGCGGAAAACGGTTTACGCTTTACCCAGTTTCACAACACGGGTCGTTGCTGGCCCACGCGCTCGTCGCTCCTTACCGGCTATTATGCCCAGCAGATTCGACGGGACAATCTGCCCGGCGGCCCCACCCGGGGCATCCGCCCGCCGTGGGCCGTGCTGCTGCCTCAACGGCTTTCCGACTACCGCAACTACCATGTCGGGAAATGGCATATCGACGGGATGCCAATCGAAAACGGCTTTGACCGATCGTATTACCTGAAAGATCAAGGGCGCTTTTTCAATCCGACCAAACACTGGCTGGACGACAAACCCTTGCCACCCATCGGAAAAGGCACGGACTTTTATGCCACCATTCATCTCGCTGATCGAGCGATAGAACAACTGAAAGAGCACGCCGCGAGCTACGCGGAGCAGCCGTTCTTTTCGTTTCTGGCATTCGCGGCTCCGCATTTCCCCCTGCACGCCCTGCCGGAGGATATCGCCCGATACGAGGACGTGTATACGAGCGGCTGGGAAGCCATTCGTGCTCGGCGCTGGGCCCGCATGCAGGAACTCAAGATTCAGACCGGTCGCTTATCCGCGGTTGAAGCCGATCTGGGACCGCCCTACGCCTTTCCGGATGCGATCAAGCAACTCGGGCCTGGGGAAGTGAATCTTCCGCTCCCCTGGGCATCGCTGACGAAAACGCAGCAGCAGTTTCAGGCCCGGAAAATGGCGATACACGCGGCGATGATCGACCGCATGGATCGGGAGATCGGGCGGGTACTCGAGCAGATTCAAGCGATGGGACAACGCGACAACACCCTGGTGCTGTTCCTTTCGGACAACGGGGCCAGCGCGGAGATTATGGTGCGGGATGACGGGCATGATCCCGAGGCGCCCATGGGCTCGGCGGCCACCTACCTCTGCCTCGGTCCCGGCTGGTCGACGGCCTGCAACACACCCTTTCGCAAACACAAAACCTGGGCCCATGAGGGGGCGAATTGTACACCGCTGATTGCGTGCTGGCCAAAGGGTATTCCGGCCCGGGGCGAAATCCGTCACACGGTCGGCCATGTGATCGATCTCGTCCCCACCCTGCTCCAGCTGGCGGGTGCAACACCCAAGCCGGACAGCCCCGCTCCACCCGGGCGGAGCCTGGTGCCGGTATTCGCGGGGGACGACGAAGCCCTGCATGAGGATCTCTGGTGGTACCATGACGGGCACCGGGCGATGCGACGCGGGGATTGGAAACTGGTTTCGTCGAAAGGGGAAAACTGGGAGCTGTATGACTTGGCAAACGATCGGACCGAGATGCAGAACCTGGCGGGTTCCATGCCGGAGCGTGTGAAGGAACTGGCCGCGTTGTGGGACGAGCACGCAGCCGCATTCAAGGTACTTGCGCTGCAGGGAAAGCCCGAACCGGGGCGGAAGAAGCCGAAGAGCCAGTGATGACTCGTACCGTAGGATAGATAAAAGCCTTGCGACGAGGTACGAGGCGCTTGGCGTTATCTATCCCCCGCTGGCTGGGGAGGCTGGGACAGGTAACGGGCTCGCGATGGTCGCCGGGGCGCGCCTGCTTTTCCGGCTTGCCCTGGAGGGTCCCTTCGTTCTCCTTGCCTTGGGCCCCGAGAAAGGCGGCCGTCTGCAATACGATTCCGAGCTGAATCCCGGTGGAGTTGTCATTCCACCGCACGTACGAATTGACCACCCCGTCGACAAAAACTTTTCCCGTATGATTGAGGATCTGGCCGAGTGAGGCGTTGTATTCCATGTACTCGCCATCATCGATGGTGACCCGCCACCCCGGCGCGAGGTCACCCATCTGTACGTTGGCCAAATGGGCCTCGCGAAAACCGCGATGCCCGTCGATGCCGTAGACCACGCGCTGGATGGCGGAACGGCCCTGACTCACGTGCCGATTGTGTACGACACCCGACTGGTTGCCCTTGAGATGGAACACCAGGCTGCTGAACGCGGCGGCGAGGAGCAGCACGCTGATGATCGACGAGACGAGTCCTTCGACCAGGCTGAACCCGGCTTTAAGCCTTCGGCGATTACGCCTGGACTGCATCAGTGTAAAGCCTCCGACATACGGGAAGTCAGCTCCACCGTCTCCGTGCTCAACGCAGGATTTACCGCGGCCGGATTGGTCCTGTTCAACACAAGGTGAATCTTTTTCAGGGCGTTGGTCGGGGTCGATATGGTGTACGTCCCCGCGTAGCGCCCGGGTTCGGAAAAGGTGTGCACTCCAACATTCAAGTTGGAGTGACTGTATCCCAAGGTGAACAGATTTCCCATCGGCATGCGGGCGTAGGCCAGGGCCTGACTCTCCGTCTTGTTACGCGAGCTGGTGCGATTGGACATATTCATGGAGAGGGCGACGGCCGTCATCCCGACGGCAAGGATCAGCATGCTGACCACCACCTCGATCAATGAACGTCATGAAGCGTATATCGAAAAGCGAAGGGTTTATCTGCCTTCGGAATGCATTCCGCTTAGTTGCGGACGTACT
The DNA here is from genome assembly GCA_047639095.1 of Candidatus Omnitrophota bacterium. Taxonomy (GTDB): domain Bacteria; phylum Verrucomicrobiota; class Kiritimatiellia; order SS1-B-03-39; family UBA6053; genus JAPYUI01. The sequence continues at coordinate 19,654 of JBLIND010000005.1, forward strand.
CCCAATCTTCAAAAACCAGCTCCTCATTCACCAGAGGATAGTACGTTCCTGATCAACGAAGCGACCGGTCGCAAGCACCTCGTATTCACGCCAGGCGGTTTTGGTTACCGTATAGCTCCAATCACCCCCCTTGGGCTTCCGTGGCGGATCCGGTAAGGGTATTCGGGACATACCCGCTGATGGAAGCAATCTGGGTGGCCGCATGCTCCAAGGCTGCCTCAGCGAGAAAGTGAGCCCGCTCCATCTGCACCTCGGCATTAATGAGGCGGGCGGTGTGGCTGGCGTTCTTCATCGAAACACTCGCAGGCTGAAGGCGGTCAGAATGAGCACCATGACGCCAAGGAAGGAGGAGCCCTGCTTGGACAATACATCGTGTTGGATTCGGATCATGTTCTTCGCCTCAATATTCGTATGGTTCTGCATTTCCGCCCCTCCGAACACGTCATAAACAACTTTTACATGTCATTATATCATTTTTCGTAACGCAGGGGAGAGGCATAAGCGCCGTGTAAGACAAAATATGACATCTATTATAACTTATAAGTAAGGTGTTTAAAACATATTACACGATATATACACATCCGAGGTTAACGTATAATACATTTTGAAGTTATGTATTTTAGGCATGATCAAAATAAGGGCAAAACCGGGGATATTCGAGTGGTCGAGACGGAGCAGTGCTCCATGCTACGGCCTACGAGAGGCCCTGAAAGGGGGGGGAGAAGGTGTCGCGCCCTTCTTATACGCTTAAAACAGTTTACCCCGGGGCTCAGTTCACTAAGAAAAGGATGTGAAAAAACTTAAGCTTCATTGGCAAATTCTCATCGCAATCGGGCTGGCGATCCTCTTTTCGGTGATTTTCAAAGCGATCGGGCTGGAACACAAGGCAAGCGCACGGCTCATCCTGACCTGCAATTTCATGGGCACCCTGTTCATGAACGCCCTGAAGATGATCGTGGTTCCGTTGATTGTCCCTTCGATTATCTGCGGGATGATCGGCCTGGGGAATGAACGGAATATCGGCCGGCTGGGCGCCAAAATTTTTTCCTACTACGCGGTCAGCGGGATCCTCGCCATCCTCACGGGCCTGATCCTGGTCAATGTCATCCAGCCCGGCAACGTGGACCCCGCAACCGCCCAGGCGATTCTTTCTCATGCGGAAGACCCCGCGGAATTCATGAAAAAAGTCGAAGGCCGGAGCACGAACGATGTGGCCCAGATCTTTATTCGCATGATCCCGACCAATGTCTTCCATGCCGCCACAGACAACAGCCAGCTGCTGGGCCTGATCTTCTTCGCTCTGCTGTTCGGCGCGTTTGCCGGGCAGCTTCCCGAACATCACCGAAAGGCCCAGCAGTCCTTCTGGGAAAGCTTTCTCGCGGTCATGATGAAGGTCACGGATTTTATCATCCGCTTCTCGCCGTTCGGGGTTTTTGGCTTGATCACACCGATTATTCTCGAAACCGGAACCGGGGCGATTCTGCCCCTGGCGAAATTTTTTATTACCGTCCTCCTCGCATTGGGCATTCATGCCTTTGTCACCCTGCCCTTGCTGCTCCTGCTGTTTAAGCTCTCGCCCAGGAAACATTTTCAGGCCACCTCCCCGGCCCTGCTCATGGCCTTTTCGACTGCGTCCTCCGCTTCGACATTGCCCGTCACGATGGAGGCGGTTGAAAAGCGAGCGGGCGTTTCTCCCCGCATATCGAGTTTTGCCCTGCCCCTGGGCGCAACCGTGAACATGGACGGCACCGCGCTCTACGAATGCGTGGTCGTCATCTTTATCGCACAATTTTATGCGGTCACCCAGGGGATCGAGCTGGCGTTCTCGACCCAGTTTACCGTGGTGCTCCTCGCCCTCCTGACGTCGGTCGGGGTTGCCGGGATCCCCTCCGCCAGCCTGGTGGCCATCGCCTTGATCCTCGGCGCCGTCGGCCTGCCCGTCGAAGCCGTAGGTATCGTGCTGGTTGTGGATCGCATCCTGGATATGTGCCGGACCTCCGTAAATGTTTTCTCCGACACCTGTGGGGCGGTGATCATCGCACGATCCGAAGGCGAAACCGACCTATACAAAGATGCCGATGCCCGGTTGATCTAAAGGACGGGCCCGGCAACCTGAAAAGTGCGAACCGTACGGGAAAACCAGCATTTATTGTGGTAATCTGACAAGATGGAGTGCTAGCTTGGCCCCCATTTTAACCCAACCCCTGACAAAAGATGATTGTGAACACGAAATACATCCTGCGGAGTTTATTCTGGGCTTGCGGCCTGTTCCTGGTCACGGGCTGTAATACTTTTGAAACGCGTGCTCCGCGTCGCGCCCCCATGAGCGGCTCCAATGGCAGCTATCCGGGGATCGCTCAGGCGCCTCAGCCTATCGCCGAACACCCCTCGCGAACGAACCCGGTTTCGACGCCCCACCCCGTGCGCCCGGTCCAGCAGGCTCGGCCCATAGACCCAGGCGCCCTGCAACAGCAGGAGCTACAGGCGAATGCGACCTTCCGGAATGAGATGCGCATGCAGTTGGATCAAATCATGGCTGAAAATGCCCGGTTGAACGCCGAGATCATGTCGCTTCGCCAGTCGCGACCGACGACGGTGGCCAGCTCGACGTCTGACGCGGAAATTCGCAACCTCAAGTCGCGGATCGACGCACTCGATGCGAAGCTGCGGGCGGTGGAAGGTACAACCAGTGCGAACAGCACCCAGATACAGCAGCTACCCACCAAGATCGATAGCTTGTTGAAAAAATACCAGGGTTCCTCCAGCGGCGCGGCCCTGCGGACAACCAAGGCCAATCGCACCCCGGTCGAAAGCACCACGAAACCCGGACGACAAACCGGTTACGAACACATTGTTGCGGACGGAGAGACCCTCTCGGCCATCGCCAGCGCCTATGAAGTCAGCGCGCAGAAAATTATCGCCGCCAACAGTCTCACCGATCCAGACAACCTGAAGGTCAATCAAAAGCTGTTCATTCCTGAATAAACGATCACTCTCCCGATTTATATGCCGTACTATTATCAAGCCAACGATCAGGTCATGGGACCGGTCGATTTCGAGACTCTCTACGCGTGGGCCAAAACCGGTGAACTCGCCGCTCAGTTGCCCATCGCCCTGGACGAACCCGGCAGTGAATTTAAACCGGCTGCGGAATGGCCGGAATTCGAATTCGCGTGGGAAGTCACGAGCGAAAAAGGCGTCTACGGGCCCCTGCACGTCGAAGCCGTGATTGCGTTCCTCGAGGATGAAACATTTGCTCCGGAAGACGAAGCGCACGAGCTCGAAACCGGGGAAACCTACGCGGTCGTTGACCTCGCCTGTGCCGTCCTCATTCAACAGAACGAAGCACTCAAAGAAGCCTTGGGTGCGGCGAGCCAGCAATCGGCCGCGAACGAAGAACACGACAAATATGCCCATGCGGAGATTCCTCAGGACCGACGTGAATGGCGCGACACCTTGCGACAGCGAGACGAGTTGGCCAAAGAAGCCTCCAAATGGAAAAAATTCTATGAGGATCTAGGGGCGCGCAGCGAACGCAATTACGTGCAACTCAACAAACAGATCGAATCTTTGAAAGCGGATGAGTACGAAGCTATCGACCGCATTCGCAACCTGGAAAAGCAGCGCCGCATCCTCGAAGAACGCAACCTGGAGATCCAGGAGTCCGCGCTCTCCAGCAACAGCTCAGCCAGCGATGATGCCCTCGAGCTGCTCAACCTCAAACGCGCCTATAACGACTTGAGCGACAAGCTCAACAACGTGCTGGACCAGCTGACCGTCCGGACGGAGCAGCTTGAAAACATCTATGCGCAGCGGGACAAACTGGAATTAGAAGTGCGGCACAAAGAGGAAGAACTCCACCAGACGATCAGCGAAGAGCGTAAGGAAAATCAACGCATTCGCCGTCAACACATGGATCTCGAAAACCTGCATGCCGAACTGCTGCGCAATTTCCGCGAACTGAACGACAAGATGGTTCAAATGCGCAACAATCCGGATTTCAAACAGAAACCGAAAGCCGATCAGGAAATCGTAGCCGCCCCCATCGGAAAACGTGAGCGCAAAAAGAACGAACGTGGCAAGCCGCGTTTGAAAATGACCTGAACCTGTGTCCGCAATCATCCAGGTTCCGGCCCGTCTGCAAGCCATCACCGGGCAGGCAGAGATACACGTCGAAGGGTCCTCCATCGCATCGGTGCTCCAGCAATTTGTTGTGCGCTTTCCGGAGCTTGAACCCCTCCTGTTTGACGGAGAGGATCTCCGTCCTTACGTCCGCGTGTATTTAAACGAAGAGGAAATCACCTATTTGCAGGGCTCTTCCACCGCCGTGGAGGACGGGGATTGCATCACCGTCATCCCTACCGTAGGAGAATCGCCATGAATCCGATCAACCCGCTTATCGACGCTGCTCCGGAAGACCTCAGCAAGGAAGAAATCGAACGGTACAGTCGACACCTCATTCTGCCGGAGGTGGGCGTGGAGGGGCAACGCCGCCTCCGCGATGCGCGGGTCCTTTTGATTGGGGCCGGCGGCCTGGGCTCGCCGCTCGCCATGTACCTGGCGGCCGCGGGCATCGGTCATATCGGGATCGTGGATGCGGATGTCGTAGATGTGTCCAACCTCCAACGTCAGGTGATCCACCACACGGAAGATGTCGGGCAGACCAAGACCGCATCGGCACGGCGTGCGATCGAGGGGATCAATCCAAACGTAGAGGTGAAAACCTTCGACACCTTCATCACCTCAAAGAATGCACTTGAGCTCATCGAACCCTACGATCTGGTCATCGACGGCACCGACAATTTCCCCACCCGGTATTGCGTCAACGATGCCTGCGTCCTGCTCGGAAAGCCCAACATCTACGGCAGCATCTTTCGCTTTGAGGGACAGGCCTCCGTGTTCTGGGCCAAGCACGGGCCCTGCTACCGCTGCCTGTATCCTGAACCGCCCGCACCCGGACTGGTGCCGAGCTGTGCCGAAGGGGGCGTGCTCGGGGTGCTGCCCGGCATCATCGGCTGCATACAAGCGACAGAGGCGGTCAAGCTGATCCTGGGGCAAGGTGATTCGCTGCTGGGGCGCCTGCTTCTTTTTGACGCGTTGCGTATGCAATTCAGGGAATTGAAACTGCGCAAGGATCCGAATTGCCCGGTGTGTGGCGAGCATCCGACCGTAACCGAACTCATTGATTATGAGGTCTTCTGCGGAATCCCCCAGGCCGCGGCCGCGAAACCTCAGGCCGCGTCCGGCGAGCTGGTGAGTGTGGAGGCGCTGCGGGATGAACTGACCGCCGGCGTGGAACTCACCCTGCTGGACGTCCGCGAGCCTTATGAATTCAAACTCTGCCAGCTTTCCCAGTCGGTTGAAATGCCGCTGGGCGAGGTGCCCCATCGGTTTGCTGAGTTGAATTCCGATGACTCCATCGTGATCTATTGTCGGAGCGGTGTTCGCAGCCGAAATGCACAACTGTTTCTGCAGAAAAAAGGCTTCACCCGGGTCCGCAATCTGACCGGCGGCATCCTGGATTGGGCGGCAAAGATCGACCCATCCATGCCGCGATATTAAGGCATACGGAACTTGCAGAAACGCAGGGATTCCATAAGAATCTGCGGTTTAACCTTGGAATTTCATGGCAGAAGAAATCTATCAACAAAATCGAGTGTCCAGCATTGTGTGGCATTGGCAAAAAGAAGGCGGCGTTGCCCCGGCCATGTCGACACGTAAAGCCGAAATCACGAAGGGTTTTGTCGGGATGACCATTGGCTACAGCATCGCGGCCTTTTTCTACTTCAAAATGCATCACACCAGGATGCCCGTCGTGATTGTCAGCATTTCCACGATCATTTCGTTCTGCGCCTTTTTCATCCCGGCGGCGTTTCACAAGATCGAAGCGGGCTTCAACAAATTCGCCCACGTTGTAGGCGTCGGTCTCGCCTACATCCTCCTCGTCCCCCTGTTCTACACCTTCTTTGTCGGCGCGCATGCCTGCATGGCGATGATGGGAATCGACAAGCTCAAGCTGAAGAAACCCACCGACGAAACGAGCTTCTGGGAGAAGCGGGACAAGATCACTGACAAGAGCTACTACCGGAAACAATTTTAATGAACATTCTCGGCATCAGCGCCTTTTATCACGACTCCGCCGCCTGTCTGGTCCAGGACGGAAAAATTGTGGCCGCTGCACAGGAAGAACGCTTCACGCGGATCAAGCACGACGAGAACTTTCCCTCCAACGCGGTGAAATACTGCCTGGCGGAGGGTGGCGTCGATCCCGATTCCCTGGATGCCGTCGCGTTTTACGACAAGCCGATCAACAAGTTCGTCCGCATCCTCGAAACGTATATGAGCATCGCGCCGAAAGGCCTCAAGCCGTACATGCTGGCGCTGCCGGTCTGGATGAAGGAAAAACTCTGGATCCCCCTTGAGATCGAAAAGTCGCTCGAGCAGGCCGGGGTAAAGATGCCGAAGAACCTCTACTTCCCGGAGCACCACGAGTCGCACGCCGCCAGCGCCTTTTACCCTTCGCCTTTTGAAAGTGCCGCGATCCTCACCATCGATGGTGTCGGTGAATGGGCGGCGAGTACGATTGGCCATGGCAAAGGTCGTGAATTTGAAATCCTGGAAGATCTCAAGTTCCCCCACTCGCTGGGTTTACTCTATTCCGCGTTCACCTACTTCACCGGCTTCCGGGTCAACTCCGGCGAGTACAAGCTCATGGGCCTCGCGCCCTATGGCGAAGAAAAATACAAAGACCTGATTCTCGACAAGCTGCTCCACCTCCGCGAGGACGGATCGTTCCGCCTGAACATGGAATACTTCGCGTATCTCGATGACGTCAAGATGACGAACGACAAGTTCGCGGAGCTCTTCGGTGGTCCGGCGCGCGCGGCGGAATCGGAGATCACCAATCGCGAACGCGACATTGCGAAATCGATTCAGGTCGTCACCGAAGAAATCGTCTTGAAGATGGCGCATCACGCGCATCAATTGACCGGCGAGAAGAACCTCTGCATGGCGGGCGGGGTGGCGCTGAACTGCGTAGCGAACGGGCGCCTCCTGCGCGAAGGTCCGTTTGACGACATCTGGATTCAGCCTGCGGCGGGGGATGCCGGTGGCGCGCTCGGGGCAGCCTTGACCGCCTGGCATATGGTGGAAGAAAAACCCCGTACCGTCGTGCCGGGCAAAGACAGCATGCAGGGCTCCTACCTCGGCCCGGAATTTGAGGACGATGAAGTCGAAGCCTACCTGAAGCAGAACGGCTACGTCGGTAAACGGGTCGATGACGAAGACGCCTGGGCCAAAGAAATCGCTCAGATCATGGCGGAAGAAAAAGTCGTCGGCCTCTGCCAGGGTCGCATGGAATTTGGCCCGCGCGCCCTCGGCGGCCGCTCGATCATCGGAGATGCCCGCAGCTCCAAAATGCAGACGGTCATGAATCTGAAGATCAAATACCGGGAATCCTTCCGCCCCTTCGCACCCTCCTGTCTCGAAGAGCGGGTGAGTGACTTTTTTGAACTCGACAGCCCCTCCCCCTACATGCTCCTCGTCGCGCCGGTCAAAGCCGAACGCTGCAAGGGGATGGAAAATGCGGGATCGATCCCGATGCGCGAGCAGATCAACCAGATCCGGTCCGATGTCCCGTCGATTACCCACGTGGACTATTCTGCTCGGGTGCAGACGGTTACGCCGGAATCCAATCGCCGCTACTACAAAATTATTAAGGCTTTTGAGGACGAAACAGGGTATGGTATTATCATTAACACTTCGTTTAACGTACGGGGTGAACCGATTGTATGTACACCGGAAGACAGCTACCGATGTTTCATGCGAACGGAAATGGACGTGCTCGTCCTCGGATCGTTTATCCTCCGAAAGGAAGATCAACCGACGTGGGACAAAACCGACGACTGGCAGAAGGAATTTAAACTGGACTGAACAAACCGAGCAAATCTGATGAGAACGATACGCTACCTTGGCAGACTGAGTAACGAATTTTTCGGCTATGCCTGGCAGAACAATGCCTGGCAGAACAATGCCTGGCAGAACAATGCCTGGCAGAACAATGCCTGGCAGAACAATGCCTGGCGGCTGATTCCGCTGGTGATAGTCCTGGTCGCATTCAGCATGCTCATGGGGGTTGCCCAAACCACCCTGCCCTTCATTTATTCATTTTTCTAAAATCCATTCCAACCCAACGTATCTTATGCGCTCAATCAAATACCTCGGTCGCCTGCTCAGAGAACTCGGACAATACGCCTGGCAAAACAAAGCCTGGTGGCTGATCCCACTGGTACTCATCTTGCTCGCTGCGGGCATCCTCATGGGCGTGACCCAGACGACGCTGCCGTTCATCTATACGATGTTCTAGCCGACGGCGCTTCGCTCGTCATCAGACGATCCAGGTTGCGCGACCGCTACAGGAAACGGTGGCCGGCATGTCGCTGACAGGCTCCTTGCAGGATTTGTCGTATTCCAACGTTGCGGAAACCCCTCCGACAATTAAACAGGAGGCATGGAAGCCCTGATTGAACAACTGAACGAGCACCTCAACCTCATCGACTGGTGTTGGATCGCACTCGTCGTCATCTGGTCGGTGCTCGGCTTCATCAAGGGGCTCTCGAAACAAGTCGCGGGATTGATCATTTATGGGGGAACGGCTCTGGGAGGATGGCGCTTGTATGAGCCGCTTTCCGAGGTGGTTTCCCGGTTCACCCCGCAACTGGAAAATGGTCCCGCGGTGCAAATCATCACTCTCATTCTTGTGGTGGTCGGCATCCTGGTCGTGCTGAAACTCCTTTTTCTGGCCCTGAAGAACATGCTGGAGTTTGCCTTTCCCAGCGGGGTGGAACGATTCGGAGGCCTGCTCGCCGGCACGACGAAGGCCCTCATCGTGATCGGGCTGGCCATTCTGCTGGTCGGGATATCCAAGCATGAATACCTCAGCGAGCATGTGCTTGAACAGTCGATGTTCGGCCGGATTGGGCATCAGCACATTCCGGCGTGGTATGATACGTATATTGGCGGAGGTGCCGGAGGAGCGATCGACACCGACCGGGATAAATAGCTGTACCTCGCGGAGTCCTGGCCACATAAACTATGGCAACAGCTCCCAGGTGGGGCTGGCATCAGGATTGGAACGTAACCTTGGACGATACCACAAAAGAAGAAATCAGAGCACGAGCCGACATCGTCGACGTGGTGGGTTCCTACGTGCAGTTAAAGCGGGCGGGCACGACCTACAAAGGCCTCTGCCCTTTTCACCGCGAGAAAACCCCTTCCTTTAATGTCGACCAGCGCCGCCAGATGTACCACTGCTTCGGCTGCGACCAGGGGGGCGATGTCTTCAGCTTTGTCATGGCCATCGAAGGGGTCGATTTTGTCACCGCCATGAAACTGCTCGCCAAGAAGGTCGGGGTCGAATTCGAGCCCATGCAGAAGCGAAACAAAGACGGGATCGACAAGGATGTCCTCTTCCGGATTCATGACGAGCTGACCCAGCACTACCACCAGCTGCTGCGCGAGGATCCCGGTGCGGCCAAGGCCCGCGATTACATCAAAGCGCGCAAAATGGCCCCGGAAATCATCCGCTCCTTCATGATCGGATATGCACCGGATGCCTACGAGCACGTGATCAACTGGGGCACCAAAAAGGGGTATACCTTGAAGCAACTGGATGCCGCGGGGGTGATCAAAGCGCGCGATCCGGAAAACCCTACCCCCGATTCTTACACGGATCGCTTTCGCGATCGCCTCATGTTCCCCATCATGGACGAGTTGAGCCGGACCATTGGCTATAGCGGCCGAAACCTTCCGGAGTCCACTCACCCCGCCAAGTACATCAACAGCCCGGAGACGATGCTCTTCAAAAAGTCCCGGGTCCTGTTCGGCCTGGATAAAGCGCGTTCGGCGATCGTCGAGCAGCACAAGGCGGTCCTCTGCGAGGGACAAATTGATGTCATCCGCTGTCACGAGGCCGGTGTTACCCATGCGGTAGCCGCCCAGGGCACCGCCATCACCGAAGAGCATGCGCGCATCCTGCGCCGGTATGCGGATGAGGTGATTCTCGTCCTGGATGCCGACACGGCGGGACAAAATGCGGCCCTGCGCGCCGCCCAACAATTTCTGACCGCAGGCTTGACGGTCAGCGTGGTCGACCTTCCGGAGGGTGAAGATCCCGACAGCCTGGTACTGAAACTGGGCGAGGAAGGCTTCCAGGCATGCATCGCCGAAGCGAAAAGCCTGCTGGATTTTCAAATAGACCTTCTGAGCAAGCGGGAAGATCCCGAGAGCGAAGCGGGGCAGATGCGCATTGCCAAACAGGTCATGGAAACGATCAATCATGCCTCCTCGGCGGTCCAACGCGATCGACTGGCCCAACAGGCCGCCGACCGCCTGGGATTGTCGGTGGATGCCCTGCGAAGCGATCTCGAGCGGAACAAAAAGAGCCAGAGCCCACAGCGACGCGGAGCGCAGACGCCAAGTCCCCAGGCATCCTCCTCGGACACCCCTTTCAAGCTGGCTCCGGCAGCCACCTACCCCCAGGCCGAAGTCACCCTGGTCGAAATCCTGAATGCGCACCCCGAAACCGTGGAAATTGCCCGGGAATTCCTGCCACCCGCCTGCTTTTCCACGGTTATCTGCCGCCACCTGTATGAGGCCATCCTCGCAAGTGGGCAGGCCGAACCCGGTCAGTTTATTCACGGTCTGGACTCGGAAAACCCCGAACTCAAGCGACTGGCCACCAAAATTGAGATGGCCTACCGCTCCCTGGGAACCGAACTGAGTTCCCCTACTGATGCGATATACGCCACCATGATCCAGATCTGGCGCAGCCACCTCGACCGCGGGCTGAAAGCCCTCTCCGAGCGCCAGCAGGCCGAGCCGGACAACGAAGTGATCGGTGTGGAGATCATGCAACAGTTGCAGGCCATATCCGAATTAAACGCCGCCCGCATCCACTCCGACTGGGAAAAAGCCCTGGCGGTCTTCGAGATGTTCGGCGAATAATCGCGGAGGGGGTCGGCGCCCTCAGGGACGGGAGAGGGTTCCGAACCCACTTCAGGCCGAACCCGTCAAACCGGCGCAAAGCCTTATTAATATTTAGCTTTTCCCATTGACGTACCCCCCTTTCCGAGGAATATTTACCGGCTTTTGAAGTCCCGCAACCAATCGGATGGGACGATATTTACAGCAATTTCACCGGGTTCCATGGCTAAAAAAATAACGAAGAAATCTGCCAAAAAGGCGCCGGCCAAAAAGGCCTCTGCCTCCAAAAAGGCGACGTCTAAATCATCGACGGTGAAGAAGAAAACAACCGTTGAGGTGGCTGGTAAGGCGAAAGCCAAAGCCAAAGCCACTGCGTCCAGATCAGGTGCATCCAAATCAACTTCCAAATCAACTTCCAAATCAACTTCCAAATCAACTTCCAAATCAACTTCTAAGAAAACGACAGGCAAAACCACTGTGGGCAAAACAAGCGTCAAGAAAAAGGCGGTTGTAAAGAAGACTGCTCAAAAGAAATCCAAGGCGGCCGCAAAAACCGCATCAAAATCCAAGGCGACCAAAAAGAGCGCCAGCGCCTCCGCGAAAAACCCGGCCGGCAAGCAGGTGAAAGGCAAAAAGAAGTCCTCCAGAAAAGGCGCCAATGAGGATGTAGCAGCGGCCGACCTGGGAACGCCCCGCACCTCGAAAGAACGCGAAGAAAACAACGCGCGTTTGAAAGAGCTCATTCATCGCGGCGGCACCGAAGGATTCATCACGCATGCCGACATCAAGGCCAAGATGCCTGAGACCAAAACGGATGCCAACGAGTTCGAAGCGGTCTCCATCCTGCTGAAGGGGATGAAGATCAACATCGTCGAGGACCAGGACGTCGACAAATTCAAGGTCAAGCAGGAGCGGGAAAAACAAACGCGCCAGTCCGAAAAAATGGACGTGCTGGATGATCCGGTTCGCATGTATCTGAAACAGATGGGCCAGGTGCCCCTGTTGACGCGCGAACAGGAAGTTGAAATCTCCAAACGCATCGAAGAAGCAGAGATCCACACCAAGAAAATTTTCAACAGCCTCGGCTGTGCTACGGAAGCGTACATCGGTCTGCTCGAGCGACTCGAGGAAGGGAAAGAGCGCTTTGACCGCGTGATCTCTGACAAACATGTCGAAAGCCGCGAAAAATATTTCAAGGCTTTGCCACGGGTCCGCAGCGCCATCGACCGTGGCCACGAATCGCAGGGTGAAAAGTTCATGGAGATCCAGCATACGCGCATGAACAAGGCGACCCGGGCGAAAAAACAGAAGACGTTTGACCAGGCACGCACGCGTCTGGCCGGCCAGTTTGAAAAACTCTACTACAAGCAAAAGGCCGTCGAAGATATCGTCGAAGTGGCCGACCGCTATTACACCGATTTCCTCAAAGCCCGTCGCACCGTCGATGCCGCCACGACCAAGAAGTCCAAAAAGGCAGCGGAGAATGCGGAAAAAGCAGCCGCGACCATCAAGCATATTGAAGAGGTCCAGCGCCTTACCGCAGACGACTTCGATACCTGCTACAAAGAGCTTAAGAATTGGATGCGCATGGGCTTGAAGGCCAAGACCGAAATGGTCGAAGCCAACCTGCGTCTGGTGATCAGCATCGCCAAGAAATACACGAACCGCGGCCTTTCGTTCCTGGACCTGATCCAGGAAGGCAACATGGGCCTGATGAAAGCGGTCGAAAAGTTTGAGTATCGCCGGGGCTACAAGTTCAGCACGTACGCAACCTGGTGGATCCGCCAGGCCATCACGCGATCGATCGCCGACCAGGCGCGGACCATCCGCATTCCTGTGCACATGATCGAGACCATCAACAAGCTCATGCGGATGCAGAAGCAGCTCGTACAGGAGCTGGGTCGCGAACCGAGCCCAGAAGAAATTGCTGAAGAGATGACCCTACCGGTCGAACGCGTGCGGGCCATCCTGAAAATTGCCCAGCAACCCATCTCGCTGCAAAGCCCGATTGGCGACAGCGAAGACACCAACTTCGGCGACTTCATTGAAGACAAGTCTGCTGACAATCCTTCCGAAATGACGGCGTACAGCCTACTCAAGGAACGTCTGAAGGACGTGCTCCACACGCTCACAGAGCGCGAGCAGGAAGTCTTAACCCTGCGCTTCGGCCTGCAGGATGGCTATTCCCGCACGCTCGAAGAGGTGGGCCGGAAGTTTAACGTAACCCGAGAACGTATTCGCCAGATCGAGGCAAAAGCGCTCCGGAAGATGCGTCACCCGACTCGCTTGCGGAAGCTCGAAGGCTTCCTTGAAGTCCGCGACTAGGGTCGAGGGTTTTAAGGGCCTGAGCCGACGTAAGAGACCTAAGCTTTGGGCGGGTGTGTAAGCCCCAGATCCGTGTAAATGGCATCGCAAATCCTGCGCATCCGGATGTGGTGTGCGGCCTCCCCGGGCATGCCATTCAGCAAAACAACCACGACCAGATCATGCGCAGGATCCGCAAATGCGGTTCCGGTCTGACGCCCGGCGTGGCCAAAGGTTTCCTCCGAGGCAAAGCTTCCATACCCGTACGGGACGGTCTCCACTCCATAGCGCCTGGAGTTGATGCAAAATCCCAGACCCCAATCCATTCGATGCTGAAAGGAATGATCAAACATCGCGACCCGCTCCCGTCTGCACATCTGCTCGACGGAGGAGACTGCGAGCAAACGACCGCCTTTCGACAGACCGCCATCGATGAGCATGCGATAAAAGCGGCCAAGCGCTCTCGCGGGCCCACGCATATTCGCTCCCGGTCGCAACCAACGCAAGCGATCTGGACGGTTGTACGCTGCAAGTGCCTGCATGGGGCTGGTAGCGGTGTCGAATACCTGACCAATCCGTCCCCCATACGTACGCTGCTCCTCGTCGGATAAACCAAGACCCGCATCCGGCACATCCAACGGCACGAAAATCTCCTCCATGATATAGGGCTTCAGCTTTCGACCATCCATCCGCTGCACCAGTTCGCCGAGTAGATGCCAGGTCCCTTCGACATGGTATCCGGCCTTCTCCCCGGGAACCCACCGCGGCTCTGGACGCGTGGCACACACTGCCGCCAGGGTCTCGCCCCAATCAGGGGACTTGTTGGCCATATCCGCCCCTCGTATACCGGCCGTATGCGTAAGCAGATGGCGAATGGTTATCGCCTCTTTTCCATGCACGCCGAATTCAGGGATGTACGAAGCAACCGGATCATCCAGGTCACATCGCCCCTGCTCTATCTGCTGCATGATCGCCACGGCGGTCACGGGCTTGCCAGCCGACATCCAGAGCATGATCGTCTCCGGCAGCAATGCGGCCGAAGGCATGCAATCCCCGAGCCCCTCGGAGATCACATGGCTTCGATGATCGATGTAGATTTGCGCGCCGAGATGCTCGCGCTTACGCACCCCCTCGTTCAACACGTCAAACGTCGAAGGAAGGGCCATGTAATGCACGCGGGGGAAAAGCCGGAAGCCAGCGGGTCAGGACCCGAATTCGTCGGCAATAAACATGGCGCTTGCCGGCGTAAGCGGTTTGGTCAGGTAACGACTCACCGATTCGAAGCAACCGGCGCGTTCGATGTCATCTGCGTAGTCGGAGGTGGTGAACATGAGGATAAAGCAATCCGTCGCATTTCCATTTTCCTCCAGGAGTTTCTCATACTCTTCCAGAAACTCGAAACCGTTCATGCGGGGCATATTGATATCGAGCAGAATCACGTCTGGCTTCTGCCCGCCGCTTTTCCGCAGCTTCTTGAAGTACTCAAGGGCCTCTTCGCCGTTGGATGCATTAAAGACATGCTCGAAACGACCGGTCATCTCAAGGAACTTGCGCGTGAGGTAAACGTCAGCGTCGCTGTCGTCGATGATCATTAACGATTTTATTTTTTTCTCTTCAGCCACTTCAGCCCTCGAAAATCCCGGTTAAAGATCTACGCCTGAGAGCGTCAAGATCTGACTGGCCACTTCGCACTTCTCGCCATCCGTCCTCGCTCGCGCTCAACATAATTATGTCAGCAACAGGCAGGTATTGCAAATCCAGAACGCCCTACCGATGATTGAATTCAACACAATCACGGTATCTCATAAGTGATCCGCCAAAAATATCGAGCGCACTGCCAACCGTACAATCCACCTGGCCGGCACTCAGCTCATCGACCAGCTGCAGGTCCGCCATCCCCCGCACCCCACCAGCATACACCAGGGGCCTACGCGCCCACCCCCCCAGCATTTTCACCAGATCTTCATCAATCCCCTGACATTTACCTTCAACGTCTGCGGCATGGATGAGAAATTCAGCGCATGAAGCCGCCAGGTAATCAAGGATATCCGGAGTAAGCGACATATCGGTCAAGGTCTGCCATCGATTCATGGCGACCGCCCAGCCGTGATCGGTGCGACGACAACTGAGATCGATGACCAGCCGATCTGCTCCAATTTCATCGACCAGAGCCTCCAGGCGCTTCTCGACAAATCGCCCCTCGTCAAAAAGAAACGAAGTAACGATGACCTGCGATGCACCCGCACTCAACCATGCTGCGGCATTTTCATGGTTGATCCCACCACCCAGCTGCAGCGCACCGGGCCAGGCCTGTAAGGCATCGCGTGCGGCCTCGTCGTTCCCCGGGCCCAGCTTGATCACATGGCCGCCCAGCAGTTGATCATCGCAATACATTTTCGCAAAATGAGAGGCCGGCAGATCACTCTCAAAATTCGTTTTCAGCTCGCGCTCATCTGCGGCAAGGGACCCGCCGACTATCTGCTTTACTTTTCCCTGGTGCAGATCAATACATGGCCTGAAACGTGTCATGTGGCATGACTTACCCCTAAGACGGGGATGTGAGAAGGTTAAATGATCGACGAAAACCGATGCACTTTGCTCCAGAACGACCAAGCCTTCGATGTGCTGATTATAGGGGGTGGCATTGTCGGCGCCGGGATTTGCCGGGATGCCGCCATGCGCGGCCTGCGCACGGCCCTGGTTGAACAAAATGACTTTTCATCCGGGACAAGCAGCCGTTCCAGCCGACTCCTGCACGGAGGGCTCCGCTACCTTGCCCAAGGCCGCATTGCCCTGGTTCGCGAAGCCAGCCGGGAGAAGAAAATCCTTCATCGCATTGCACCGCACCTGGCGACCCCCTTGCCCTTCATTTTTCCGACACGCAAAGGTCCGACCTGGGCGCGCTGGAAACTTTCCATCGGGGTAAAGGTGTATGATTGGCTGTGCGGCGGCAGCAACCTTGGACCCTCCGAGACCTGGAACGCACAAGAAACGCAGGATGCGCTACCCGGTTTAAAACATGACGACCTGACCGGTGCCGTCCGCTACTACGATGCGTTGACAAATGATGCCCGGCTCGTTCTCGACACCTTGAGCTCCGCGAGCCGTCACGATGCAGTCGTGTCAAACTACTGTCGCTATGAGTCGGCAGAGCGGATCGGCGATCTTTGGGAGGTCGTGGTTACCGACCAGTTGACCAAACGGTCGTTTACCGTTCGCACACGAAGCATTGTCAATGCGAGTGGCCCTTGGGCAGATCGACTGCCACATAGCCAGGCGCAGATCCGTCCGACCAAGGGGATCCACATCGTGATCCCCCAGACACGACTCCCCCTGCCCGGTGCCGTGGTCATGCCTAAGGGGAAACGCATCCTCTTCGCGATCCCCTGGGGAGAGCGGGTGTTTATCGGCACGACGGATACGGACTATACCGGACCCCTCGACACACCCGACTGCACCGCGGAAGATATTGATTACGTGCTCGCGGTAACCAATGAGCACTTCCCTGGAACCAACCTGCAGCCAAGCGAAGTGCTCAGCACCTGGGCGGGCTTGCGCCCCCTGATTGCCAAACGAAACGGCAATCCGTCCGACATCAGCCGAAAGCATCAGATCCTCCTCCAGGCAAACGGATGGATGGACGTGACCGGCGGTAAATTAACCACGTACCGCTTGATGGCGGAACAGGCGGTGGACCGACTGGTCCGCCACCTGGGCATTCAGACACCAGCCAGTCGGACCGCGAATGAACCCTTGTTAAACGCTCCCGCGGAGGCATGCTTTAGCGCGGTGATTCCAGTTCCGCCAAGCCGGGAGGCGGTACAACACTATTGTCAGAACGAATGGGCCGTTCATCTGGAGGATGTGATGATCCGTCGCTCCGGTTGGCATTACTACACGGAAGACGTCAACAGTTGCGCAGATGCGGCATCCCATTGGATGGCGGAAACCCTGAATTGGACGGAAGCGCACAGACAGGCGGAACGCGCGCATTACCCATCCGCGAAATTGTGAATGGGCAACATTTGTGCTAAGATTGTAGGGACTAAACCCGGAATACGAACATGCGCAGCCCAATTCATACCGTTTTTACTACCGCGATCCTCACAATCTCCTTCGCCTGTGCGATTCAGATCCGTGCGGATGAGGGTCCAAAAACGGTTATAATTCCCATTAACCCGATTGATTTGAACATCAACGAAGCAACCGGTGCTGCCGGGGATCTGGTCCAGATTGGAGATAACTACGAAAAGGTGAAGGCCGCCTACGGGAAGCCGACGGGCCAGGTGTATCAGGGGAAACTTGAAATTTTCATCTATCCGCGCGGGCAGGTCGAACTCCAGGACGGCAAGGTCGTAAAAATCAAAATGCTGAGCGAGCAGGTCTACAACCAGAAGCTCGTCCGTAAAGCCGAACGCTTACGGGTCGAACGCGAGCGTGATGATGCCGCCGATGGTTCTAATTCCACCGAGGGCAAAGCCAAGCTGTCGGACGTGTTGGCGGATCCCGAATTCGATCAAAAACCCCTCATCGAGCAGATCAACTACTGGCGCAAATTCAAGCGGGACTACCCAGGCGTCGACGTCGACCCGTTCTACCGGGAAGCGCTCGAGCGCCTCAAAGAAGACAATTAGTTCACCCCTGCACGGGGACGGCACGCGTGAACTTCGGCCAGTTGGCACACGCAATCATGCTCAAAATCACGAACCCACTCAGGTAGTGCCATGCCTTCAGGTGTTCGCCATGCGCGTGTTCCATCATCTCAGGCAGGCGCGGTGTCGCCAGCAGATCGAACAGCATGCCACCACCTAACGACGTGGCTGCGAGCACCCCGAGATAGATGAAGGTACAACGCCGGCTCAAAAAAGTGGAGAGCGTGGTAAACGTCGCGGCATTGGTCGCAGGTCCGGTGATAAGAAAGACCAGTGCCGCCCCGGGGCTGAAGCCGAGGTGCAACAAACTCAGGGCAATGGGAATACTCCCGGTGGAACAAATATACAAAGGGATGCCAACCGCCATGACCACAAGGTAGGAAAGGAATTGATGCCCCGCCCACCCCGCAAAGAAATCCTCCGGGATCAGGACCGTGAGGATACCGGACAAGAGGACCCCCAGTAAAAGTGCCTTACCGATGTCACCCGGCAATTTGACGAACCCGAACGTGAAAACCTTTTTCCAACTTCGCTCCGGCTTGGATCCCCCGCAGCAGCCCCCCCCTTCCACCGGCGTATCCTCACCGGTATCGCCAATGCGGTCCATGACCAGTCCAGCGATGATCCCGGTGACGAATGCCATAACAACGCGATAAACCGTGAAGACCCCGCCCAACACCGCAGCGGTTGCGAGAATTGAATCCACCCCGGTTTGTGGCGTGGCGGTGAGAAACGAAGCGGTGGCACCTCGACTCGCCCCCTGCTTACGCAGCGAAGCCGCGACGGGTATAACTGAGCAGGAACACAAAGGCAGCGGCACCCCAAACAAGGCCGCCTTTATCACCTGTGCCGCTCCGGGTCGCCCCAGATGGCGCTGCACAAATGAAACCGGAAGATACACAGAAAGGATACCCGCCACCAGAAACCCCAGCAGAAGATAAGGCGACATCAGACTCAGCACGCGCCAGGATGCGAGTAACATTTCGAGGACCATAAGCATTCGTTATAACGTTCGATTCAGAACTGTAATCTAGCATGATCCACGGGAATTGCACATCCGGTCCGGGACCACCGGCCCATCAGGTATCCACCCATGGCGCAATAAGCTTCCGAATTAGCAGAAGTCAGCCGAAAATCGCGTACTCCATACAGGTATAGGACTTTACAGCCTGAACACGGGTCGGTACATTTAAGGACCATGAAGCCAGATCAACCGGAAAAAACCGCTACAGCAAAACACGGACCGCAGGCCCCCAGCCTGATGGAGCGCCGTGTCCAGCGCCGGTCTTTTATCCGGATCAGCACCCTGATTGGTGCCGGCATCCCGCTGGTGACCACCCTGACCCCACAGGAAGCTCGCGCAGCTTCCTCGGGCTCCTGACGATCACGCTTAAGCCCTTGCCCGGGTCACATTAATCATTTTGCCGGGTCTCTTTAAACATTCGCCAAGGTCCCTTCAAACATCACCTATCCGATCCGGCGTTCCTGCACTCGCTTTCTATTCGGAATATCGTAACAATCTACCATGGCAGAGGACCCGCTAGCTTGGCAGATTGGCCCTGAGGTGGTGGTGCAAATTCCACCCCACTCCCCCGTGCGCCCGTTCATGGACACGGTGTTCTCCCTTGCCCGTGTGCCCTTCGTTCAGAAACCTCGTTATTCCGTACTCCTGGATGCCGAGGAGTTGCGAAACGGTGCCCTGCAGATTCTGGCCGACGAGATGCCGGTTTTTCAAATCGAACACTCGGATGAAGGCCCTCCGGTGATTGAAAAAATGTTTGCCCACTACTGTGCCCGCATGTGCGTGGGCTATGCCGTCTTTCACGCAGCCGCCTTGCGAATCAACGGCAAAGGCCTGCTCCTTCCCGCAGAACGCGGCTCGGGAAAATCAACTCTCTGCAGCTTTCTCACCCGCAGGGGCTTTGAATATCTGGGGGACGATCTAATTTTCGTCAACCTCGCCACCCTCGATCTGCATGCCTTCCCCAAGGCCATCACCTTGAAGTCCGGCTCCTTCGACTTCGTCCCCGAAGAGGATACCTATCAGGATGCCGTCCGAGGCGAGGTGCGTTATTTCACCCCAGCCAACGGCGGCAACGGCTCCATTGCCTTCGACAAACTCAAGCTCATCGTGCTGCCCAATTTTACGCCGGAAGGGGTGAACCAGGCGCGGCAGGTCCCGCCGGAAATCGTGGCCCTTTCCCTGGTCCAGCAGACCTTTGGCGGCCTGGAACGCGATGAACGAACCCTGGATGCGATTGCCCGTTTCGCTGAAAAACCTGCATTCATGATCGAATATTCGCATCAGGATTTTGCCGAAACCTCCATCCGCAAGCTCATGGGAGAACCGGCAACATGATCCGCATCCCCCCCGAAGTCCGCCTGCTCGCCCGCTTTCTCGCCCAAACCCGATCCCTGCCCGGGCCCGCCATCGATGTCCACCACGACGAAGTGGATTGGAACCGGTGGATGGATGTCGTCGACCAGCATCGCCTCGGCCCCTACCTTGGCTCGCGCCTTACCGCGTCCCAACTCGAACGCATGCCCGGCGATGTCGTGGAGGAGCTGCAACGCCAATATGCCATGGAAGCACGCGAAGGGCTGATCCGCGCGTCCGCGATTCGACGGATTATCGACCTCCTCCACGGCCGCGTGGAATACGCCGCGCTTAAAGGCAGCATGCTCAGCTGGACACTCTATCAGGAGGCCGCCGAGCGGCCACTGGTCGATGTCGACCTCCTGATCCGATCGGCGGATGAGCTCGAACGGGCCCAGGAAATCCTCGAAGAAGCCGGATTTACCATGGGTAAGGGATATGCCCAACATCATCATCTCCCCCCGATGACCGACCGGGCCCACAGCCTGGCGATTGAGCTCCACCGCAACCTCTCCACCCCGCCCTTACGCATCGATATCATCCAGACCATCTGGGAGCGCCGCATCGAGAAAAAAATCGGAGGCATCCCCACCGTCACCGTTCTCGACCCGGTCTGTAACCTGTTCCACCTGTGCATCCATGCGCTCAACGATCCCGTCGATTCCCCCCTGCTGCGCGACCTGTTCGAAATCGCCTGCCTGATCACCCAACTGAGCAGCAGTGAAAAAAAAGATTTTACCAACATCGTGAAAACCTGGCACCTGGTCGGTCATGTCTCCCATGCCGTGGAGCTCGCACACCAGCTCTTCGGCTCCCCGCTGATCACTCCCCAACCGCATCGCGGGGCGATCGACTTCTGGTGCCTGCGTCGTCTGAGCTGGCATGCAAACACACGGTGGACGGGGCTGGAAAAACACCTCGCTCGCCAGCATATCGAGAAAATCCAATTCGGTGCGGGCAACCGAAGCCCCCTGCCCTTGCTCAGCATCCTGACGACGACCGGATGGACCCACCTCCGCCAGGCACCCGCACAGATCAAACAGCGCCTGCACGCCACCCCGCGAAGAGTCGACCATCCCTTTCGCGAAATTGGACAGGGCGTACTCATTCACAATGAGGATACCGGAGAAGTTCACCTGCTCAACGAGCTCGCCCGTGAGGTATGGAAACATGCTGATGGTCAACGCAATGTACATGCGATCATCGACGCCTGCCCGGATGCCCGCCCGCAAGATGTTCGCCTCGCCATTCAAACCCTTCACCAGAACCGACTACTCACCCGATGAACCCCCGGCCTGCAAGCCTCCTGTTCTTCTGTATGATCCCCCTGCTCTTCGGGCAGGGCCTGGACCGCAGCGGCGCCACAGCCGAACTGGAACGCGCCAACCGCATCGTCGAAACCCTGCACGTAAGCGAAGTCCTCGGCCCGCTCGCGCCGGTTGCCCTTTCGCCTTTTTTCGGCATCACCTGCCTCTCCGGCATGGCCATTCTCAACCAGCGCGGTATCCTCCCGGAAAACCAGTTTATCGGAGGGAATAAAACCCTGAGCAACCACGCGATCTTCGGCGCCTTTCTCATTCTCACGCTCATCACCTCGCTCCCAAAATTTTCCAAGGTGAGTAAACCGCTCGGGCAGGCGATCGACCAACTCGAGACCTATGCCGGCATCCTGGCGTACGTCGTCATCCTCATGATCCCCCAATACTTCCCCGCCCAACCGGGAGAGCAGACGGCTCAGGTCATGGTCACCGCGGGCTTCGCAACAATGCCGCTGGAGACCCTGCTCATCATCGTGGCCGCTTTGAATATCTTCGTCATCAACACGGTTAAATTTCTCTTCGAAATCCTGATCTTCGTCTGCCCCATCCCCACCGTCGACGCCTTGTTCGAGCTGCTCAACAAAGCGGTCTGTGCAGGACTGATGCTCATCTACTCCCTCAACCCCATGGTCGCCTTCGTCTTCAACATCCTGCTCTTTCTCATCAGCCTGACCCTGTTCGCCTGGGCACGGCGCTGGGTGGTCTATTTCCGGGAAATCTCCATCATGCCCCTGCTCTCCCGCTTATTCGGTGGCAGTAAAAACGCTGCAGATGGGCTGAAAAGGTCGCGGATCCCTCCACAACTGAGAAAACACCTCACGGATGACACGCGGGTGATCAAGGTTTTCCCCTTGCAGAAACAGGGCAAAATACGGAAGCGTGCCTGCTGCTACTTGCTCATCGAGAAAGATTTATGTAAATTGGCACGGGTCCAGCTTGGAAAAGGAGTGGATATCAGGATGTATCCACCGGAAACGTGGAAAGCAACGGTGCAGGCAAACCTGCTGAGCAACTCGTTTTCCCTGCAGCAAGGGGAGACCAGGCTACAGCGGTTTGTATTCAGCCGTTTGTATGACACCTTAATAGTGAGTATCGCAGACGTATACCAGGTGTCGGTCCCCCAACGGACCTATGCCGATCTGCCGTTTGGCCGGGCCCTGAAGGCCATGCTGAGCGGAAACAAACAGTCCCTGAAAAGTGAGATGACGTAACACCGAAATGGTTGCAGATACAGAACAGGATATCAGCGTAGTCTTTATCGACATTGTCGGCATGGGACAGCTGTACCATAAGGTCGACGAAGCCGACGCCGAAGCCCGGATGATCGAGTGGCGCAATGAAATTGTTGCGCAGGTCGAAGGCAGCGCGGGGCAGATCATCCAACAGCTCGGTTACGAGCTGCTCTGTGCATTCCCAAACCCGCAAAATGCGTTCGAAGCCGCTCACAACCTCCAGCGCATGGCCGCCGACCGCAACAGCACCAACTCCGGCAATCAATACCTGGGTGTAAAGGTCGGTATCCATCACGGGCGCGTCGCCTTTCACGAAAACGCTATAAGTGGTGAAGCCATGTATATCGCCAAGCGCATGATCAATCACGCGAACGCAAACCAGGTGATCACCACGCGCTATACCCGCGACATGGTCGTGACCAGCGACCGCCTCAAATTCCAGGCCCCGGATCGCAATGGCTACGATACCCGGGATGATCAACTCACCTTACAGGAACTTCGCTGGCAGGACATCAGTGAGGACAAACCCTACATCGAGCTTTCACTGGGCGACCAATGCATCAAGGTTTCCGAAGATGATGGGACCGTGACGGTCGGTCGCAATACGAGTAACACGCTCTGCATCCCCGTCCCCGGCGTCTCACGCGAACATTTATTCATCACCTTTCACAACGGCTGGATGGAATTGCGTGACGCGAGCAAGAACGGCACGCAGATCGTTCCGGTTGGCGACAAACCCAGCCTCTTGAAAAAACGTAAGGCCCGGATCAAAGGCTCCGGTACGCTTCGGCTGTGCCCGACCGGAAAAGACGCCGATCAAACCGTCCTCAGCTACACGATTACTCATCACCTTTCACAACCGCTGGATGGAATTGCGTGACGCGAGCACGAACGGCACGCAGATCGTTCCGGTTGGCGACAATCCCAGCCTCTTGAAAAAACGTAAGGCCCGGATCAAAAGCTCCGGCACGTTTCGGCTGTGCCCGACCGGAAAAGACGCCGATCAAGCCGTCCTCAGCTACACGATTATTACGCATTAACCACAGGCTTCGCCGTGCGCCTTACTTGTAGCCGAGGTTGGGTGCCAGCCAGCGTTCGGCCTCTTCCATCGACCACCCTTTGCGGGCGGCGTAATCCTTGATCTGATCTTCGCCCACCCGTCCGACGCCAAAGTACCGGGCATCCGGATGCGCAAAATAAAAGCCGCTCACCGCCGCGCCCGGGAACATCGCATAGCTCTCGGTCAGGGTGATCCCCGCATTCGCCGGTCCATCGAGCAGCTCGAACAACAACCCTTTCTCCGTATGATCCGGACAAGCGGGATATCCCGGAGCCGGGCGAATACCTGTATACTCCTCGCGGATGAGCGCATCGTTGTCCAAGGTCTCCTCGGGTTCGTAGCCCCAGAATTCCTTGCGCACCCGCTCGTGCAGATGCTCCGCAAACGCTTCCGCCAGACGATCCGCAAGGACCTTCACCATAATGGCCTGGTAGTCATCCTGCTCGTCTTCATACAGCTTCGCCGCGTCCTCCGCCCCGATCCCGGCGGTCACCGCGAACCCGCCCATGTAATCGGCGAGGCCGCTTTCCTTTGAAGCCACGAGATCGGCCAGGCATTGATTCGCCTTGCCGCCCGCTTTTTTATTCTGCTGGCGTAGAAAACGGAAGGTCCCGGCAACCTTACTGCGCGTTTCATCCGTATAGACTTCGACATCCTCATCGTTGATTCGGTTCGCCGGCCACAGCCCGATCACGGCCCGAGCCTTCAACACCTTCTTATCCACGATCTGCTTCAGCATGGCCTTGGCTTCGTCGAACAGCTTCACCGCATGTTCACCCACGACCTCGTCTTTCAAAATCTGCGGATACCGGCCATGCAACTCCCAGGCCATGAAGAAGGGCGTCCAGTCGATCCGCTCCACGAGCGTCTCCAGATCGTAATCATCAAATGTTTTGAGTCCCGTGAACGCCGGAACGGCCGGTTCCCGGCTCCAGTCGAGCTCCTGGCGATTGGTCCGCGCCGCTTCGAGGGTGACGAGGTTCTTCGTTCGATCCTTGCTGGCGTATTGCTCCGCCGTCGTGGAGTACTCCGCTCGCACCTCTGTGGCATAGGCTGCCCGATGCTCCTCACTTAACAACTTACTCACAACACCCACCACCCGCGAAGCATCCGTCACGTACACCACCGAATGGCTGTAGTTCGGCGCGATCCTTACCGCCGTGTGCACTTTCGACGTGGTCGCTCCACCAATCAAGAGGGGCATGGTAAATCCGAGGCGCTCCATATCCCGGGCAACGTTACACATTTCATCCAGGGAAGGCGTAATCAACCCACTCAAGCCGATGATGTCACAATTTTGTTTCCGTGCCTCATCCAGAATCGTCTGACCCGCCACCATGACCCCGAGGTCGATCACTTCGTAGCTATTGCACTGGAGGACCACGCCCACGATATTTTTTCCGATGTCATGCACATCGCCTTTTACTGTCGCCATGAGGATACGCCCCTTGGCGGTACTGCCCCCTTCGGCTTTCAGCGCTTCCATGTAGGGATTCAAGTACGCCACCGCCTTCTTCATGACGCGCGCGCTCTTCACCACCTGCGGCAGAAACATTTTTCCGGAACCGAACAGATCCCCAACGACATTCATGCCATCCATTAAGGGGCCTTCAATGACCTCCAGGGGATGACGGACCTGCTGCCGGCACTCCTCCGTGTCTTCATCAATAAAATCTGTGATCCCTTTGATCAAGGCGTAGGCGAGGCGCTCCGCGACGGGCTGATCCCGCCACTCCAGGTTGGCCACCTCTTTCTTGCCTTGCCCTGCGTACTCCCCCGCCACGTCGAGCAGACGCTCGGTGGCATCTTCACGACGATTCAATACCAGGTCTTCGACCAGTTCTTTCAACTTCGGATCAATCGCATCGTAGACGCCCAGCTGGCCCGCGTTCACGATGCCCATATCCATGCCCGCCTGAACCGCGTAATAGAGGAACACCGAGTGAATGGCTTCACGTACGGGTTCGTTGCCGCGGAACGAGAAGGACACGTTGCTGACCCCGCCACTGATCCCAACCCGCGGCATCTCTTCTTTAATCTTGCGCGTGGCCTCGATGAACTCGACCGCGTAATTGCTGTGCTCGCTCATCCCGGTGCCGATGGCGAAGATATTGTGGTCAAAGATAATGTCTTCCGGCAAAAAGCCGACTTTGTTCACGAGAACATCGTAGGACTTGCGGCAAATCTCCAACCGGCGCTCAACCGTATCGGCCTGACCGTCCGTATCGAAGGCCATCACGATCGCGGCGGCACCGTATTTGCGTACCTTCTTCGCCTGCTCGATAAAGGCATCCTCACCCTCTTTCATACTGATCGAGTTGACCACGCATTTCCCCTTCACGCACTTTAAGCCTTCTTCGATCACCGACCACTTGGAGGAGTCGATCACCACCGGCACCCGGCAGATATCCGGCTCCATCATGACCAGATTCAGAAAGGTACGCATGACCGACTCGGACTCGAGCAAACCTTCGTCCATGTTTACATCGATCATCTGCGCGCCATTTTCGACCTGGTCACGCGCAACGGAGAGCGCGTCTTCGTACTCCCCGTTTTTGATCAGGCGGAGGAACTTCCGCGAACCGGTCACGTTGGTGCGCTCACCGATATTTACAAAATTCATTTCCGGCATCTGGATAAAGGCCTCGTTACCACTCAGGCGTAAACTGGGATGCGCCTCGGGACGTTGACGCGGCTCGATGTTGCGCACCTTCTCGGCCATGGCGCGAATGTGATCCGGCGAGGTCCCACAGCAACCGCCGACGATGTTCAGCCAGCCGTTGGCGGAAAATTCTTTGATGTACTCAGAAGTCTGTTCCGGCGGCTCATCGTATTCAGACATTTCATTCGGGAGGCCCGCATTGATGTGCGCCGACGTAAAGCAGGACGCGGCCCGGGAAATATCCTCCACCGCCGGACGCAAGATATCGCCGGGGTTTCCGCAGTTCAACCCGATGCTCAACGGATTGCCGTGCGAGAGCGAAATCACCATGCTGCTCGCATCCTGGCCGGTCAGCATACGCAAGCTGGCATCGGCAAAGGTGCCGGAGATCAAGTGCGGGATCTCGTTCCCGGTTTCTTCGCGGTACTGCATGATCGCATACACGGCGGCTTTTGCATTCAAGGTGTCGAAGATGGTTTCGACCATCAACACGTCAGAGCCACCATCCACCAGGCCGCGAATCGCCTCCGCATACGCGGCAAGCAGCTCATCAAAGGTCATCGTGCGCAAACTCGGATCCTCCGCACTCGGCGACATGCTGGCCATGCGCGTGGTTGGCCCGAGAATACCCACGGCAAAGCGCGGTTTGTCCGGCGTGCGATTGGAATATTCCTCACACACGGACTTCGCGAGCTTCGCACTCTCGAAATTGATCTCATACGCCAGATCAACCATGTCGTAGTCCGAGAGGGACACGGCGTTGGCGTTAAAGGTATTCGTCTCAATCAGGTCCGCACCCGCATCCAGATACTCCGCATGAATGCCCCGGATAAGCTCTGGCTGGGTCAGGGTCAGGAAATCGCCGTTGTTTTTAATGTCGGCATTCACATCCTTGAAACGCGTGCCCCGGACGTCCTCTTCGCTCAGGTCATGACGCTGAATCATGGTCCCCATCGCGCCATCAATGATTAAAATCCGTTCCTGGAGAAGCTTTTCGAGGGTCTTGCGTATATCGTTCATGGTATATATCCTTTTATCCGGTTAAACGGATATATAGACTTTATCCTCGATAACCAGACGATTTTAAGAAAAAACGAACGGTATCATGTCATACACCCTCTTTCACGACCGCCCCCTGCGCATCGCCATCGTTGGCGCTGGCCCCGCGGGGTTTTATGCCGCCGAAGAACTGCTCAAGGGCGCCTTCGAGGTCCGGGTCGACCTCTTTGAGCGACTTTTCGCGCCCTACGGCCTGGTCCGCTACGGCGTTGCTCCGGATCATCCGAAAACCAAGCTGGTGACGAAGCGCTTTAATAAGGTCGCGAGCGATGAACGCGTGCGCTTTCTCGGCGGCATCGAAATTGGAACCGACCTCACGGTGGAGCAGCTGCGCGATGCGTACGATGCGGTGGTCTTCACCACTGGAGCCGAATCCGGCGGCAAGCTCAACATCCCGGGAGAGTCACTGCCCCATTGCCATCACGCGGTCGAGTTTGTCGGTTGGTACAACGGACATCCGGACTATGCGGCACGTCAATTCGATCTCTCAGGCGATACCGCCGTGATCATCGGAAACGGAAACGTCGCCATTGACCTCGCCCGCATCCTCGCGAAGCCGACCGAAGCCCTGGCCCCGACCGACATCGCCCGTCACGCCCTCGATGCACTCGCCGCGAGCAAGATTAAAAACATCATCGTCCTCGGTCGGCGCGGACCCGCCCAGGCTTCCTTCACCCAGGCGGAGCTGAAGGAACTTCACGACATCGCCTGGATGGATCCAAGCGAGCTGGTGTTAAACGAGCTCAGCCAGATCGAACTCAACGAAAGCACCTTGAGCAAAAAGATCTATGACCTCTTCGCCGGCTTTCCGTCCCAGCCACCCGAAGGTCGCTCGATCACCTTCCGCTGGTTGCGCTCGCCGGTGGAGATCACATCCAGCAGTATCCGCGTCGTGATCAACGAACTGCACGGAGCATCTGCCGCACAAAAAGCGGTGGCCACGGAACAGACCGAAGACATTCCCTGCGGCTTGGTGTTAAAATCCATTGGGTACTTCGGCCATGCCCAGGCCGGTCTGCCGTTCGACGAACGGCGGGGGGTGATTCCAAATCAGGATGGACGGGTAGAAGGCTGCCCCGGCGTGTACGTCGCGGGCTGGATCAAACGTGGACCGTCAGGTCTCATCGGACATAACAAGATGTGCGCGGCGAATACGGTGGCGTCGCTGATAGAAGATCTACCTTCCCTGAAGCCGGGTACGGGAGACGTGTTGGATGTCGCGAAGGCGATTAGCTGGAGTGACTGGTTGAAGATTGCGGAACAGGAAGCGACGCAGGGATACAAGCAGATCCATCGGTAGCATGGAGCACCGCTCCGTCCCGGGGAATCAAGCAAGCCTGCTGGCGGGGACGGAGCCGTGCTCCATACTACGCTTTTACCGCCCGCACCAAATCCACCAAGGCCCCGTCCACCTCCGCCTCGGTCGTCATCCGCCCGGTCGACAGACGCAGCGTCCCCGGCGCATGACTCATCGGAACCTCCATCGCCTGCAGCACAGCCGACACCTCGACCGTATCGCTATGGCAAGCCGCTCCGGCGGAACAACATACACGTTCAAGCCGCGCGATCACGTCTGACGCCATCCGACCGGGAAAACTGATGCTCAGCGTGTTCGGTAGCCGATGCTCCGCATGCCCGTTCACCCGCGCATCCGGAAACGCCTCCAGCAAACCCGCCTGCAAGCGATCGCGTAAACGCGCATCGTGCGGAGCCTCATCTGCAATGATCTCACACGCCTCCCCCAGCCCGGCGATCTCGAGAATATTTTCCGTCCCCGCGCGCACCCCGTTTTCCTGACCCGCGCCATGCAGGACCGGAGCCAGGGTGATCCCTTCGCGAAGGTAGATCAATCCAACCCCCTTGGGCGCATACAACTTGTGTCCGGCAATCGAAAGCAGATCGACGCCGAGCGCATCAACCCGCGTCGAAATTTTCCCCACCGCCTGCGCCGCATCGGTGTGCATGCGGATGCCGTGCGCATGAGCGAGGTCGGCGATTGCCCGGATGGGCTGGATGGTGCCCACCTCGTTGTTCGCGTGCATGATGGAGATCAACACCGTTTCGTCGGTGATCGCTGCCCGCACGTCGTCGAGTTTAACCATGCAGGTGTCATCGACCGGGAGATAGGTGACAGAACAGCCTTCGTATTCGATCAGGTACTCACAGACCTGGTTGATCGCGGGGTGTTCAACCGCCGAGGTGATGAGGTGCCGCCCTTGGTCGCGCAGCGCGCGCATCGTTCCAATGAGTGCCATATTGTTGGATTCCGTACCGCCGCTGGTGAAGGTGATTTCGGCAGGCTGACACGCGAGGAGCTTCGCGGCCTGGCCACGCGCTTTTTCGAGACCGAGCTTGGCGGGTTGGCCGAAGCAGTGACTGCTCGAGGGGTTGCCCCAGATCTCGCCGAGGTAGGGGCGCATGGCATCGGCGACGCGGGGGTCGATGGGGGTGGTGGCGTTGTAGTCGAGGTAGATGGGGTCAGTCATGGTTTACCGTAGCTGCGCTCGTGAGAGCGTGGACAAACAAACTCGTGAGAGCGTGGACAAACAAACTCGTGAGAGCGTGGACAAACAAACTCGTGAGAGCGTGGACAAACAAACTCGTGAGAGCGTGGACAAACAATCTCGTGA